>NZ_JAVKPS010000030.1:0-1019 GCF_040981005.1 Kocuria sp. CPCC 205258
TTGTCGGTGATCCAGTCGTGGAAGGCGCCGATGTGGTGTTCGGAGGGGACGAGGACCCCGCCGGTGGCGTAGATCTTGGAGTTCATGGCGGGTTGGCAGCGTTCGCAGGCGTCGAAGTCCTGCTGGTTGACGCGGTGGAAGAGTTCCACGGAGGTAGAGACGTCCTTGCCGGAGTCCACGACGGTGGGGAGGTAGAGCCAGTCGCACTCGACGATGGTGTGGTCGGGGGCCATGGGGAACATGCGGTGGATGATGACGTGGTCGGGGACGAGGTTGACGAACACGGTGGGCTTGACGGTGATGGCGTAGTAGCGGCGGTCGTGGTCCTCGTCGACGCCGGGGAGCTTGTCGAGGCCTTCGGAGCCGTCGATGGTGAAGCCGCGCACCTCGTCGCCGAACTCGGCGCCGTGGCCGACGAAGTACTGGGCGGCGAGGCCGTCGGCGAACTCGGGCAGGACCTCGGTGAGTTCGGGGTGGATGGTGGCGCAGTGGTAGCACTCCATGAAGTTCTCGATGATGAGCTTCCAGTTGGCGCGCACGTCGTAGGTGATGCGCCGGCCCAGGGAGAGGTTGGCGATGTCGTAGCCCTCGATGGCCTGGGTGTCGCCGAGGCGTTCTTGGATGTCGCCCATGACGTCGTCCTCGAAGGAGGGGGGGTTCTCGGCCAGGCAGACCCAGACGTAGCCGAGGTACTCGCGGACCGGGATGGTGACCAGGCCGTACTCCTGGCGGTCGATGTCGGGCATCTTGGTGAGGTTGGGGGCGGCGATGAGCTTGCCGTCGAAGTCGTAGGTCCAGGCGTGGTAGGGGCACTGGAAGGAGCGGGCGGCTTCGCCGGTGTCCTCCATGCACAGTTTCACCCCGCGGTGGCGGCAAATGTTGTAGAAGGCGCGGATGCCGTGCTTGCGGTTGCGGGTGATGATGATGGATTCCCGGCCGATCTGGACGGTGCGGTAGGCGCCGGGCTTGTCGAGGTCTCCGGCGCGTACGGCGCAGAACCACATCTGCTCGAAGATGCG
>NZ_JAVKPS010000032.1:0-871 GCF_040981005.1 Kocuria sp. CPCC 205258
GACGCCGTCCTCGCCGGCTCACACAAGAGATTAAGGATAAGATAGGATTTTGCCTGAAGAAGAATGCCGTTAAGATAGCTACCGGACTTCGCAAACAGCGCATGTTGAAAAAGGATATCCACCAGTTTCTGTTATCTCAAGGATACACCATCAGTTACGCCACAGTATGCAGTTATATAAAAAATATAGAGTCATACAAAGAGAAGAAAAAGAGCGAAGCCTTTATCCGGTTGTTCTATGAGCCTGGATGCATTGCCGAGTTTGACTGGGGTGAAGTTCTTCTTTTTATTGACGGCGTCAAAACCAAGTTTTATCTGGCCGTATTCACTTTCGGGCATAGCAATGGCAGATACGCCTATCTTTTCAGGCATCAGAATACGCTTGCCTTCATGGAATCCCACCGTAACTTTTTCAGGGATATACATGGTGTCCCCGCCATGATGGTCTATGACAATATGCGTGTAGCCGTCAAGAGCTTTGTCGGTGGTGATAAGAAACCTACAGAAGCTTTGATGAAGATGTCCGGTTTCTATTGTTTTGAGTACCGTTTCTGTAATGTACGGGCCGGATGGGAGAAAGGACATGTGGAGCGCAGCGTGGAATATGTCAGAAGGAAAGCTTTCTGCCTGACAGACCATTTTGGTGATATACATTCTGCCCAGGAGCATTTAAACCGGGTATGTATGCAGGTCAACAACGAGCAAGGCAGTCTTTCAACAGCGGAGAAAACATCACGTCTGGAAGCTGACCTGTCATCGCTGAAGCCTTTTCCCGGTAATCTGGGCTGTTTTGAGGTCTATGAGTACATTGTGGATAAATGGTCAACTATCAGCATGAAAAATGTTCATTATTCCGTACCTGATTCTCTTGT
>NZ_JAVKPS010000033.1:0-855 GCF_040981005.1 Kocuria sp. CPCC 205258
GTGCGGTAGGCGCCGGGCTTGTCGAGGTCTCCGGCGCGTACGGCGCAGAACCACATCTGCTCGAAGATGCGTTCCTGCTCGGCGCGGAAGACGGCCTCGTCCACGTAGGTGGAGCCGGGCAGGGTGGAGATCAGACTCTCCGAGACAACATTGGTCGACAACTCGAACTCCTTACAACGTACTGCGGAACGGGTGGGACGGGTGGATCGGTTTCACACCCCGGCCGCGGCGGCCGGGGCGGCGGTGGTGGCGGCGGCGGCCGGGGACGCGGCCGCGACAGCGGCGGCCACGGACTGGGCCGCCTCGTGCGGCGGGGCAGGGGTGCGGGCGGCAGCGGCGATCTTTTCCAGGGTCTTGCGCCAGCGGCCGAAGAGCTTGACCTGGTTCCAGCCCAGCACCGCGACCGGTTCCTCTCCGGCGTAGTAGACGGCCAGCAGGGAGTCCTCGCCCGGGCCGCCGTGCTCGTAGACCACGCGGTCGGCGCGGGAGGCGTCGCCGGCGAACTGCAGGCGGGTGCCGTACTGGTCGGACCAGAAGTAGGGGGGCTTGACCGCCGGCAGGGTCGCCGGGTCCTCGCCCAGCAGCGCGGACACGGCCACGCCCGGGCGCTGGGCGGCCCCGGTCCAGTGCTCCACCCGCTGGTGGCGGGCGGTGACCGGGTCCCACCACGCGGCGCAGTCGCCGACGGCGACGACCCCGGGGAGGCTGGTGGCTCCGACCGCGTCGCAGACCACGCCGTTGCCGAGCTCGATCCCGGAGCTCTCCAGCCAGGCGATGTTGGGTACCGCGCCGATGCCCACGACGACCACGTCGGCGTCCAGGACCCGGCCGTCGGCCAGGTGCACCGCGGCCACG
>NZ_JAVKPS010000034.1:0-832 GCF_040981005.1 Kocuria sp. CPCC 205258
CCGGTGGGGAGGGCGTCGATGAGGGCGGTGAGGTCGGCGAGGTCTGCCTCGGTGAGGTCCTGGAGCGGGGGTCGGACCCCGCCGGCGTCCCGGCCCACGGCCTTGAGCCCGCCCTTGACGATGGAGACCCCGTAGCCCTTCACCCGGTCGCGGATCTCGATGTAGGGCAGCACGAACCGGTTGAGCTTGTCCGTGACGGCGGCCCGGTCCTGGGCGCGGACGTCGGCGTAGAACTCCAGGGCGAACTCGGGGACGAAGTTGTACATCGCCGAGGAGTAGGTGCTCATCCCCAGCTGCAGCAGGGGCAGGGCGAAGGTCTCGGCGGTGGGCAGCCCGCCGAGGTAGAACAGGCGGTCCCCGTTGGTGGCGTAGACCTTGGTGAGGTGCTCGATGTCGCCGACGCCGTCCTTGAAGCCGATGAAGTTCTCGTGCCGTTCGGCCAGCCGGGCGACGGTCTCGGCGGAGTAGATGGCGTTGGCCCGGTTGTAGGCGATGACCCCGAGGTCGGTGGCCGCGCAGACGGCCGAGGCGTGGGCGAGCAGGCCCTCCTGGTCGCACTCGGTGAGGTAGGGGGGCAGCAGCAGCAGGCCCTCGGCGCCGGCGGCGGCGGCGTCGGCGGCGTTGCGCACGGCCTGGGCGGTGTTGCCGGCCGCCGGAGCCAGCACGGGGACCCGGTGCCCGACCTCGTCGACGGCCGCGGCCACCACGGTGGCGGTCTCCTCGGGGGTGAGGGAGAAGCCCTCTCCGGTGCCGCCGGCGGCGAAGAGCCCGGCCACGGGGTAGGAGGCCTGCCAGGCCAGGTGCTGGCGGTAGGCGCTCTCGTCGAAGAGCA
>NZ_JAVKPS010000035.1:0-800 GCF_040981005.1 Kocuria sp. CPCC 205258
GTGGGGAAGAACGAGTCCATGCCGAAGGTGCGGGCCTCGTCGGGGACGATGGGCACGATCCGGTGGCCGAACTCCTTCTCCCGCAGGAGGTCCTTCAGGATGCGCACGAAGGCCATGGTGGTGGCGGCCATCTGCTTGCCGGAGCCCTTCTTCGCGGACTTGTACGCGGCGTCCGTGGGCAGCGCGATCTCCTGCTGCTCGTGCGGGCGGTCGGGGACGAAGCCGCCGAGCTCCTTGCGGCGCTCCAGCAGGTACTTGACCTCCGGCGAGTCCTTGCCGGGGTGGTAGTAGGGCGCGCCGTAGAGGTCGCTCTCCAGCTCCTCGTCCGAGATGGGGATGCGCAGGTGGTCGCGGAAGGCCTTGAGGTCCTCCAGGGTCAGCTTCTTCATCTGGTGGGTCGCGTTGCGCGCCTCGAAGTGGCTGCCCAGGCCGTAGCCCTTCACGCCCTGCGCCAGGACCACGGTCGGCTGGCCCTCGTGCTCGGTCGCGGCCTTGTAGGCGGCGTAGACCTTGTGGTAGTCGTGGGCGCCGCGCTTGAGCTCCCAGATCTCGTCGTCGGTCATGTCCGCGACGAGCTCCTTGGTGGCCGGGGACTTGCCGAAGAAGTGGTCGCGGATGAACCCGCCGGACTCGGCCTTGTAGGTCTGGAAGTCGCCGTCGAGGGTCTCGTTCATGATCCGGACGAGCTCGCCGTCCTCGTCCTTGGCGAGCAGCTCGTCCCACTCGCGGCCCCACAGCACCTTGACCACGTTCCAGCCGGCGCCGCGGAAGAAGGCCTCGAGCTCCTGGACGATCTTGCC
>NZ_JAVKPS010000036.1:0-800 GCF_040981005.1 Kocuria sp. CPCC 205258
GTGGGGAAGAACGAGTCCATGCCGAAGGTGCGGGCCTCGTCGGGGACGATGGGCACGATCCGGTGGCCGAAGTCCTTGCTCCGCATGAGATCCCGCAGGACGCGCACGAAGGCCATGGTGGTGGCCGCCATCTGCTTGCCCGATCCCTTCTTGCCGGACCGGTAGGCGTCGTCGCCGGGCAGCACCACGGGGGCGTGCCGGGCCCGGCGCGTCGGCAGTCCTCCACCGAGCTCCCTCCGGCGCTCCAGCAGGTACCGGATCTCCGGGGCGTCGGGGCCGGGGTGGTAGTAGGGAGCGCCGTAGAGGTCGTCGTCGATCTGCTCGTCGGTGATCGGGATGCGCAGGTGGTCGCGGAAGGCCTTGAGGTCCTCCAGGGTCAGCTTCTTCATCTGGTGGGTCGCGTTGCGCGCCTCGAAGGAGGCGCCCAGGCCGTAGCCCTTCACCGTCATCGCGAGCACCACCGTGGGCTTGCCCCGGAACTCGGCGGCCGCCCGGTAGGCGGCATAGACCTTGCGGTAGTCGTGGCCGCCGCGCTTGAGGGCCCAGATCTCGTCGTCGGTCATATCCGCGACGAGCTCCTTGGTCGTGGTGGACCGGCCGAAGAAGTGGTCGCGGACGAACCCGCCGGACTCCGCCTTGAAGGTCTGGTAGTCCCCGTCGAGGGTCTCGTTCATGACCCGGACCAGCTCGCCGTCCGTGTCGGCCGCCAGCAGGGGGTCCCACTCCCGTCCCCACAGCACCTTGACCACGTTCCAGCCGGCGCCGCGGAAGAAGGCCTCGAGCTCCTGGACGATCTTGCC
>NZ_JAVKPS010000037.1:0-774 GCF_040981005.1 Kocuria sp. CPCC 205258
CGACGGTATGTATCTCGACTGGTATCAGGGCGACAGTAAGGTGGAGCCTGTAACCATTCCTAGTCCTCCTAGATATCTGGCTTCTACCTATAATTATAATCCGGTACCTGATACCATCAAGGCGTTGGGACTGGCTCATCATATCCTGGGCGTTCAGTGTAACAACTGGTCGGAATATATGTATTCCAATGCCAAGATGGAGTATATGATGTATCCTCGTGCCATTGCTCTCTCTGAGATTGCATGGTCGCCAGTGAGCAGGAAAAACTTCAAGGATTTCTGCCGCCGACTGGATGCAAACTGTGTTCGTCTGGACGAGCGCCATATCCGTTATCATATCCCATTGCCTGAGCAGCCTTTCGGTTCTTGCGATAAGGTGGTCATTACTGGGGATACTGCGGTAACCTTTACCACCTCGCGTCCTATGAAGATGGTTTATACATTGGATGGAAGTACACCAACTCCTTCTTCTTCGGCTTATGCAGAGCCTATCAGGGTGAGTGGAAACACCATCATCAAGATAGCAACCATATTGCCTTCAGGCAAGATGAGCCGTATCAGAACCATTGATGTTGAGAAGCAGACTTATGCTCCTGCTGTTAAGGTGGAGGACGCAAAACCTGGGTTGCAGATGAAGCGCATTAAGGGCAATTATCTGAAGGTTGACCAGCTGGAATGGGCTGATGCTGCCTGGGAGTGTGCAAACATCGAGGGCTTGGAGCAGATGAAGATTCAGCAGAAGGATGATGCTGCTACCTTGCGCGGTGCCAATAA
>NZ_JAVKPS010000038.1:0-757 GCF_040981005.1 Kocuria sp. CPCC 205258
GTGCGGTAGGCGCCGGGCTTGTCGAGGTCTCCGGCGCGTACGGCGCAGAACCACATCTGCTCGAAGATGCGCTCCTGCTCGGCGCGGAAGACTGCCTCGTCCACGTAGGTGGAGCCGGGCAGGGTGGAGATCAGGGACTCCGAGACGACATTGGTGGACAACGCGGGTTCTCCTTCTGTGGGCAGAACGGGTCGAGGAGGATCAGGCGGGGACGAGAACGGGGGCGACGGCTGCGGCGGTGAGCTTCTCGAGGGTCTTGCGCCAGCGGCAGAAGAGTTTGGTCTGGTTCCAGGCCAAGACGGCCACGGGGTGCTCGCCGGCGTAGTAGACGGCGAGCAGGGAGTCCTGGCCGGGGCCGCCGTGCTCGTAGGCCACGCGGTCGGCGCGGGAGGCGTCGCCGGCGAACTGCAGGCGGGTGCCGTACTGGTCGGACCAGAAGTAGGGGGGCTTGACCGCCGGCAGGGTCGCCGGGTCCGCGCCCAGCAGCGCGCCCACGGCCACGGCCGGGCGCTCGGCGGCCCCGGTCCAGTGCTCCACCCGGTGGTGGCGGGCGGTGCCCGGCTCCCACCACGCGGCGCAGTCGCCCACGGCCACGACCCCGGGGAGGCTGGTGGCCCCGACCGCGTCGCAGACCACGCCGTTGCCGAGCTCGATCCCGGAGCTCTCCAGCCAGGCCACGTTGGGCGCCGCGCCGATGCCCACGACGACCACGTCGGCGTCCAGGACCCGGCCGTCGGCCAGGTGCACCGCGGCCACG
>NZ_JAVKPS010000039.1:0-747 GCF_040981005.1 Kocuria sp. CPCC 205258
GGTGCACATAATGCCCAACTGCAGAATTCTTTAAGAAAGTTTTACATAAAATGTTAGCGATTGTCCGACAAAAAATGTAAGTTTATTAGTGTTCAAAAAATAAGACTTACAATGGAGACAATCGCTAACATTTGCAAAGGTACAGAAAATTTAGGAAACAACCAAACGGATTTAAAATTAAATGCTTTTGAAGTGGGAGAAAACCTCGTTGCTTTCCTCATCCCCCACTTTGCTAATTTCGTTATAATCAACTATACCATCACAGAGGATGAAGTGGCACTGACGCTAAAAAGCAAGTCTACTTGCGCTTGCTGTGATCGTTGCCATATCGAGACACATCATACCCGTGGCTGGCAAAAAAGGAAAGTAACCATGCCTCCGCTCGGTGGAAAACGTTTTACACTGATTTTGTATATGCGTAAATTTCACTGTAAGGCCGATGGTCATTTCTTTACAGAGCAACAGCCCGATTGGCTCAACAAGTATGCTAGATTTTCCATTGACTGTACAAGACTAATGAACCAAGTGCACTTACAGATGTCATCAGTCTCAGCTTCCAGAATATTGTCGGATATGGGAATACATTGCTGCCCCAACACATGTATCAATCATCTCAAGAATATAAAACTAGCTTCAGATAGGACGGCAACCAACATTGGTATAGACGATTTTGCTAAAAGGAAAGGCTATTCGTATGGTAGTGCCATAGTCAATAATGACAGTGGTCAAGTGTTGGAATTGATTGAT
>NZ_JAVKPS010000004.1:0-375484 GCF_040981005.1 Kocuria sp. CPCC 205258
CGCGCGGGGGACCCCCCTCTCGGCCGCCCGCGCACACCCCCCGGTTCCCCCCCCACCCCCAACCCCGGTTTAACACCCCCCCCCCCCCCCCCCCCCCCCAAAAAAAAATGCCTCAGGACGCTCCCGCGATGCCGACCGTGGCCGCGTTCGTCGACGAGCGCTCCACCGGGGTGACCGCCGCACCCATGTCCAAGATCACCGCCGCGGGCCTGGGGATCCAGTGCCCCGACCACTACGCCACCACCCTGGAGGCCGCGCAGATGCTCGCCCCGGAGCTGGAACTCTCCGATGCGCCGTCCTTCGAGTGGGTGCCCTGAGAAGGACCTGTCAGGGCCCGGCGATAGCGTGGAGCCCATGAGGAATCCCCCCGCCTCTCCCCCGGACCTGCAGGGCCCGACCACCTCCACCGCGCGATTCGAGTACGCCCGCCGCAACTTCCAGTACGCCCGCCACGAGCTCACCGCAGCGGCACTGGAGGAGCTTGTGCTGCGGGCCCGCATCCGGCACCCGGACGCCGCCCGACTGGTGTTCTGCTGCGACGACGTCGAAGACGGGATCTACCTGGCCGAGGTCCTCGACAGCGACGGCCGCTCGCTCGGCGCCGGCGGACCGCTACTGGACGACCGGACCGCGGCCCAGCTGCTCGGCAACCTCCGCGGGCTTGATCTCGCGTCCCTTCCCGGCGTCGTCCACGACCGGGTCGAGATGACCTTCGCCATGGAGATCGACGCGCTGACCGAGTGCGCTGAACGATGAGCCCTGCAGAGGGCCTGCCGCCCAGACCGGAGACCCCGGTGCTGGCGGTCGCCGCGATGGCGGTCCTGTGGGTGGGGTGCCTGTACGGCGCGCTGATCTGCTACTTCCTGTTCCAGCTGGAGTACGTGGGGATGTTCGGGGCTCGGGGCGCCCCGGTGGACCCGGTCTGGATCTCGGTGACGGTCGTCGGGATGCTCGCTGGCGTCGTCGCTCCGGCCGTGACGTCCTACTTGGTGCTGCGCAGGTGGCGACTGATCGCCGTGGCAGCGGTGCTGGGTGTGGTCGTCTGCGCGGTCACGCTGCAGCTGCTGTACCTCACCGTCCTAGGGGCATCGTAGAGACCCCGGCGTCGGGCCGGGCGACGCCGCCCGGCTGACACCGTTCGTGATCTGAGCAGAACGAAGACCCCGCACGGGAGACGGTGCGGGGCCTCGAAGGTGGTCGGTCAGCCCAGGAAACGGATCAGGCCCATGGCTCTGGAGTGCAGCAGGGGCGTGGACCAGTCCGGTGACCGGGTAGCGGTCAGGGTTCAGGCGGTCCGGAAGAGCTGTTCGGCAGGATCCGACACAGCAGCGGGCGCCGCGGGGGTCATGGTGATGGTCGTGGTGGGGCAGGTTCGCCAGGCGAGGTTGCGGCGGGACTGCTCGAGGAGTGCGTGGATGCTCATGTCCCCAATGTGTGCGGCACCACCGTGGGTTGGTGCGCCTGGGAGATCACCGGGCCATGACGTCCACGCCCAAGGGTCGGCACACGTCCACCAGCCAGTCGTATCCGGGCCCGGTGGCGAAGAGCAGTCCGCTTCCCAACACGACCTCCAGATCCGTCCCTGCGACACGGTCGCCGAAGAGCATGTACGACTGGGTGCTGTTGTCGCGCTTGGACATCCAGGCGATGCCGTCCAGCCCGAGCCGGTGGGCGGCTTCGGCCCAGAGGCGGGTTCGCGGGTAGTTGTCGATCGGGGTGTCGGTCAGCTCCGTGGCCTGCACTCCGAGCTGGGTCAGCCCCAGGCCGTAGAGCTGGGCCACCTGCAGATCCCGGACCGGGGAGACGCCAGCGAGCACGGCGTTGGCGTAGGTGCTGCGTAGCAGCGGACGCCGGTCGCCGACGACCCGGTCGCGCAACAGAGTCTCCGCCAGCGCCGCCTCACGGGTGGCAGCCGCGTAGAGCACCGGCACCGACGGGTCCCCGAAGAAGTGGAACCTGCCGCCGGGGCCGAAGCCGGAATTGAACTCCACCGTCGTGCGGGTGTTGCTGTGCACCCGGTGCAGCGTGGTGTCGGCCGGGATCGTCGCGATGCGCGGCTCGAAGGGATCGGGAGGGGCAGGGGTGGCCGGCCAGGGGCTCACCACTGGGCGCCGAACTCGTCGTGGGCTGCGGCCAGGAGCCTCTCCCGGTCTTCGAGGTGGTCCACAGGACGGTCCTGCTCGGCGAACGCAGAGGTCGGGGCGCACAGCCACAGCACCAGGTCCTCGTCGGGCACACCGTAGCCGCGGGCGACCGCCAGCAGCTCAGGGATCACCGGGCGGACCTGCCCCTTGGCCAGATCGAACTGGAACTTGGGGTAGCGATGGGTCTTGCCGCGCTGGTAAGCCAGGAGCTTCCCGGCCGACCGCTGGGCCGAGGCGAAGGAGCGGTTGGCGCTGCGCCCGAGCAGCACCGCGGTGTCCGCGCTGTTCAGCCACCCGTGCTCGGCCTCGATCTTGCGCCACCAGTTCTCCTGGGCGGCCACCGAGTGGGCCGTGGCCGGGGAGAGCGGGGTCTCGCTGGCGGCCATCGCAGCGCGCAGCACGTCGATGCTGCGCTGCTCGGTGACAGCGCGCTGGAGCACCTCCGGGGCGACCACGCCCTGCCCTTTGACGGGACTGGAGAGGCGCACCGTGCCGCTAGTCAGATACCGGCCGGCGGCCTGTTCCTGGAACATCACCCGCTTGGCGCGCTTGGCCTGCAGCAGCTTCTTCCTGGTGGTCGCCATGACCCCTCCTCGCGCCGACATCTGTGACGTTCCATTCTACCGTCAGAACTGTTCGAGGCCGCGGGTTCTTCAGGCGGCCGCGACCAGCGGACGGTTGTACAGCTCAGCCAAGTAGGAACGCACCTGCTCCTGCCAGTCCAGCCCCTGGGCGCCGGCGAGTACCGCGGCCGCGACCGGCGGCAGCACGACGTCGGCGACCTGCTTGAACGCCGCGGTCCGCGACCCGGTGAACGGGTATTCGGGGCGGAAACCCTGCAAGACCGAAGCCTCCTCGATGGTGAGCTGCCGGCCGTCGGAGACCCGGGTCCGGGACCTCGCGGAGCCGGTCAGGCACCAGGCCGCCTGGTCGGCGGAGAACTCGTTGCCACCCGAGGCTCCGGCGCCACGAGTGTTCACGCGCTCGCCAGGGCCCCAACCCAGGGCGGACGCCATGGTGCGGGCGGGCCCGTCGAGGCCGATCGGCAGCGACGCTGTCCCGTATCGGTTTGCCACCAAGAAGGCTCGTTTTCGCCGGACCGGCATGCCGAAGTCGATCGCGTCGATGACGCCGACCGGCGCCTCCCCTGCGCTGCACACTGTCCTTGAGACGGGCGACAGGGTGTGGTGCAGAGACGGACATAAGCGCCAGCCGGATTTCTGAAGCCGCCGGCACGGCCCTCACGGATGCTGCGGCAAGTGCTAAGGCTCCCCACGCGTGACCCACTTGGAGAAAGGCCTAGTCGAGGGCGTCCGCGGCAAGACGGTCAGCATCGTTAACGAGATGGCCATAGGTGTTGACCGTGGTGGTGATGGACTCATGCCCGAGGCGGGCCGACACCGAATGGATAGGCACACGGGCGGCGAGCAACCATGAGGCATGGGTGTGGCGCAGATCGTGCGGTACTGGTCGATCAGATAGCAGCCCCTGGCCCGCCAGCTCTGCCATGGCCGGACCCCAGACGTGGTCATGGAACCAACCGTTGCGGAGGTGTCCACCTCCAGGCCGGGCGTAGATGAGGTCCTTAAGCCCGCGACCTGCCACATCTTCTTGTAAGCGCGCCGAAGCCCTCACCGAGAGCATGACATGACGGCGGGAACTCGGGGACTTCGGCGTGCCGATCTGCTCGCCGTTGGCCGTTCGTTTCCATGCACGGCTGATACGGAGAGTTGAATGATCTCCTGCGGTTGTGACATCGACTGGGCGCAGGGCCGTGGCTTCGGCGTAGCGCAAGCCCGAGTGTGCCAGCAGATAGATCAATCCTTTCCAGCGCGGATCGATTGTCTCCGCAATGATGTCCACCTCCTCCGGGGTGAGGAAGACGGCGTCTCGCTGACGGCTGGACTTGGGGCCGCGGATGCCCTTAGCCGGATTGGTGTCGATGTGCTTCTCGTCCACAGCTGTCGCCAGGGCGGCCGAAAGGATGGCGTGGATGTTCTTCCGCGTCTTCGGTGCGACTTCCAAGTTGTTGAACCACAGGGCGAGGTCGGCGCGCGTGATTTTGTCCACCGGTCGGGCACCCAGGCTGGGAAGGATGTGTTTGGCAGCCATACGCTCGTACCTGGCCCGTGTTCCGGATTCCACGCCCGTCAACGCCTCGATGTGTCCCGTGACAACATCGGCGAGCTTAGGGGCCTGGGACCGGAACTCAGCGGCGGACCGAGCTGCCAGACGGAAAGAATTGCCGTTAGCGTCGAGGAAGTCCTTGAGCATCGTTGCTTCGCGTTGATCGTCGAAGGTGCGAGAGGTTTGCTTGCCGGTGTCCTGATCGCGCCAAAGTACTGCCCACGTCAGAGACCCGTCCTTGTGCGCGCGTTGCCTGATGCTTGCCATGGCGATGACAATAGCCCCGCCGTCAACAAGATTTTTACTCCTGTCAACGACGGGGCCACCGTCTTCGGCCTCACCAGGCCGCTTCCTGTGCGCGAGGGGGGACTTGAACCCCCACCCTCTAATACGAGGACTAGCACCTCAAGCTAGCGCGTCTGCCTATTCCGCCACCCGCGCGAGTGGATCCAGGGCGAACGTGGTGCCGTTTCCGGCCGTTCCTCCTGAACGCAACAGAAAATAAGGTACCACATGCGCGGCCGCCGTTCACATCGACGCCGCTGCCCGGAGGAGCGGCGGGACCGCGCCGAAAATTTTGCTGAAAACCCCTGAGTAAGCGCACTTCCGGCTTCCACCGTGCCCCGCCATGCGGTTGAATGGTGGCTGAGCATCTCCAGGATTACCCAGCTGACCTGGGACGATGCTCGTTCGAGGGTTGCATTCGCGCCACCGGGGAGCCCCCCGTCCCCGCCGGCGCCAGGGACCCTCGACACGGCCGGGGACCCCCCTCACCTGTGCCGGCGGCGGCCGCCGCCGCCCCGTTCTCCCACGGGACCACGGTGGCCGCCGCCTCTCACCGCCCGGCGCCGGCACCGCCCGCCGAGGGCATGCGGTGCCGCGGCGACTCAGAGGACGGAGCGGTAGACCTCCAGGGTCCGCTCGGCGATGGACTCCCACGCGAAGTGCTCCTCGGCCCGGCGCCGGCCGGCGGCGCCCATCTCCCGGGCGCGCACCGGGTCGGAGACCACCTCGGTCAGCGCGGCGGCGAAGTCGGCCACGAACTTCTCGGGATCGACCGGCGTGCCGGTGCCGTCCTGGGCCTGCTCGATGGCGACCAGCCGGCCCGTCTCCCCGTCGACGACGACCTCGGGAATGCCGCCCGTGGCAGAGGCGACCACGGCAGTGCCGCAGGCCATGGCCTCGAGGTTGACGATCCCGAGCGGCTCGTACACGGACGGGCAGGCGAAGGCCGTGGCACCGGAGAGGATCTGGACGATCTCGCGGCGCGGCAGCATCTTCTCGATGAGCACCACCCCGGACCGGGTGGCCCTCAGCTCGTCGATGAGCGCATTGACCTCGGCCCCGAGCTCCGGGGTGTCGGCGGCGCCGGCGCACAGCACGAGCTGCACGTCCTCGGGCAGCAGGGCCGCGGCGCGCAGCAGGAACGGCACGCCCTTCTGCCGGGTGACACGGCCCACGAACGCCACCGAGGGCTTGGCCGGGTCGATGCCGTAGGACTCCAGCACGTCGGTGCCCTCGTCGCGCACCCACTGGCTCACGTCGATGCCGTTGTGCACCGTCCGGACCCGGTCGGGGTCGACGTCCGGATAGGACCGGAGGATGTCCTGGCGCATCCCGTCGGAGACGGCGATGATCGCCGCGGCCGCCTCGTAGGCGGTCTTCTCCACGAACGAGGAGACCGCGTACCCGCCGCCGAGCTGCTCGGCCTTCCACGGGCGCAGGGGCTCGAGGGAGTGCGCGGAGAGGACGTGGGGGATGCCGTACATCAGCGACGCGAGGTGCCCGCCCATGTTGGCGTACCAGGTGTGGGAGTGCACCAGGTCCGCGCCGGCGATGTCGCCGATCATCGCGAGGTCCACCCCCAGCGTCTGGATCGCGGCGTTGGCGCCGGCCAGGTCCGCGGGCACGGGGTAGGCCTGGACCTCGACGCCGTTGACCCGGGGCTCGCGCGGAGCACCGAAGCACCGCACCCTCAGGTCGACGAGCGGGGCCAGCACCCGCGAGAGCTCGGACACGTGGACTCCGGCGCCGCCGTAGATCTCGGGCGGGAACTCCTTGGACAAGATATCTACTCGCACGGTTCCGAGCGTACTGCAGGATCGGCACGGTGCCACGGGGAATCGCGCGCCGGGATCCGTGCGCGCCGTTCCGGCAGACACATCAGGACTCCTGTGCGAGCGGTCACCCCCCTTCGCGGCTGTTAAGACACAATGAAGGCGCCTGTCGAGTGGTTCCGCACCGCGAGGCGGAGATGTTGCGCCCGATTGCCGAAGAAGTCAGAGAGGTTCCCATGCCCCACCGTAAGAAGGTTCTCGCGATCGTCCTGGCCGGAGGCGAGGGCAAGCGCCTGATGCCGCTCACCGTGGACCGCGCCAAGCCCGCGGTGCCCTTCGCGGGCGGCTACCGGCTGATCGACTTCGCGCTGTCCAACATCGTGAACTCCGGCTACCTCCAGGTCGTGGTGCTCACGCAGTACAAGTCGCACTCCCTGGACCAGCACGTCACCCAGACCTGGCGCCTCTCCGCCCAGCTGGGCAACTACGTGGTCACCGTGCCGGCCCAGCAGCGGCGGGGCAAGGAGTGGTTCCTGGGCTCCGCCAACGCCATCTTCCAGTCGATGAACCTCATCGAGGACGAGAAGCCGGACATCGTGGTGGTGGTCGGCGCGGACCACGTGTACCGGATGGACTTCTCCGACATGGTGGACTTCCACGTGCGGTCCGGGGCCCGCGCCACCGTGGCGGGCGTGCGCCAGCCGATGGAGATGGTGACGTCCTTCGGCGTGATCGAGACGGACCCGCAGGACGTCACGAAGATCACCCGCTTCGTGGAGAAGCCCGAGAGCACGGCTCCCCTGCCGGACGACCCCGACGCCTTCTTCGCCTCGATGGGCAACTACGTCTTCGACACCGACGCGCTCGTCGAGGCGCTGCGGGCCGACGAGGCGAAGGAGGACACGAGCCACGACATGGGCGGGGACATCATGCCGTGGTTCGCGGACCGTGGCGAGGCCGCCGTCTACGACTTCACGAACAACGACGTCCCGGGCTCCACGGACCGTGACCGGCAGTACTGGCGCGACGTCGGCACCCTGGACTCGTACTACGACTCCCACATGGACCTGATCCGCCCGCTGCCGGTGTTCAACCTGTACAACTACGACTGGCCGCTCTACACCAACGAGATGCAGGCCCCGCCGGCGAAGCTCGTGCGCGGCCCGCGGGGCGAGGGCGGCATCGCCACCGACTCGATCCTCTCCCGCGGGGTCCTGGTCACCGGCGGGCGCGTGACCGAGTCGGTGCTCTCCCCGAAGGTGCTGGTCAACAACGACGCCACCGTCAACCAGTCGGTCCTGCTGCCCAACGTCCGGATCGGCGAGGGGGCCGTGGTGGAGCGGTGCATCCTCGACAAGAACGTGGTCGTGCCCCCGGGCGTGAAGGTCGGCGTGGACGCGGAGCAGGACCGGGCCCGAGGCCTGACCGTGACGCCCTCCGGGCTGACGGTCGCCCCGAAGAACTTCCGCTTCGAGAGCTAGGGATCCCACCCGTCACGGCGGGGCCGTCCACCTCGGGGAGGTGGGCGGCCCCGCCGTCGTCACGCGGTCTGGGTGACCTCGACCTGGACCTGCAGCCCCGAGGTGCCGCCGCCGCCGGTGACCATGCCCTTGAGCGGGGTGACGTCGGTGTAGTCGCGGCCGCGGGCCACGGTGACGTGGAAGTCGGTGAGCCGCGTGTGGTTGGTGGGGTCGTAGGCGTACCAGCGGTCGTTCCACCACTCTACCCACGCGTGGGACTCCCCCGGCACGGTCGCGCCGATGCCCGCCTCGTAGTCGGGGTGCAGGTACCCGGAGACGTAGCGGGCGGGGATCCCGATGTGCCGCATCATGCCGATGGCCACGTGCGCGAGGTCCTGGCACACGCCCTTGGCCTCCCGCCAGGCGGCCTCGGCGTCCGTGTGGACCCCGGTGACCCCCGGCACGTACTGCATGTGCGAGGCGATGCCCCGGAAGATCGCCGCGGCCGCCGCGGCCGGGTCGGCCGCCTCCTTGCGGATCTCCTCGGCGACCTTCTCCAGCTCGGGCCCGAGCCGGGTGAGCGGGGTCTGGGGCAGGAAGTCGGAGACCGCGTCGAGGACCTCGGGGGTCGCCAGCTCCTCCCAGCTCAGCCCGTCGGCGACCTCGTCGCCGGGCCGCCGGTGCACCTCCACCGTGGCCGAGGAGCGGACCTCCAGGTGCCGGTGCCGGCCCTGGATGTCGAAGGCCGCGACCCGGGTGCCCCAGTAGTCCCGGTAGTTGCTGACCGTGGCGGTCCCCGGGCTCAGCGTCAGCTCCGCCTCGAGCACGATCTGCTCGTCGTCCGAGAGGGGGGTCATCCGGGCCTCGTTGTAGGACTTCGAGACGTTGTCGTTGTAGTCGTAGCGGGTGACGTGGTCGATCTTGAGCCGGGTCACAGCATGCCTCCGAACCAGGACGCCTCGACGGCGTGCGAGAAGTACTTGGTGCTCACGGCCTCCGACGCCCTCGCGCACGCGGCCTGGACGTTGTTCAGGTGCTCGGGCAGGACCGCGATGAGGTCCTCCGCGTGGTGGAACTCGAGCGCCGTGCGCGCCTCGCCGATGATCCGGCGGGCGTCGTCCTTGAACCCGACCCGCTGCAGACCGGGCTCCAGGCCCACGAGGATCTCCTCCGCCGTGGTGAGCGCGTGCAGGATCGAGCGGGGGAAGAGCCGGTCCAGGAGCAGGAACTCGGTCGCGGACTCGTCGCTGAACGTGCCGTAGCGGGTGCGCAGGAAGGCCTCGTACCCGCCGGCGCAGTGCAGGATCGACACCCACGACATGCCGGAGGTGGACGTGGACCGGGTCCACAGCAGCCGGGACGTCATGTCCGCCCGCTCGATCGCCGCGCCCAGGGACAGGAACATCCAGGACTCGTCGTGGGACATGGTCATCTGGGTCTGTCCGCGCACGGTGGCCATCCGCTCGATGGTCCAGTGGCAGACGCGGAAGGTGCCGACGACGTCGCGGCGGTGCTGGCCCAGGCCGTAGTACGTGGAGTTGAGCGACTCCCACATGGCCGAGGACACGGTCTCCCGGGCGCGGCGGGCGTTCTCGCGGGCGGCGTGCAGGGAGCCGGAGATGGAGGTCAGGCAGTCCTTGTTCCACGCGAGCTCGTGGATCATCGACCGGACGCTGTAGTCCCCGTCCCCGGGCTCCACGCCCATCACGGCCATGATCCGGCGCACCTCGGCCTCCTGCTCGCCCACGGGCAGCTGGGTGATCCGCTCCAGGTGGACGTCGAGGATCCGGGCCACCCCGTCGGCCCGCTCGACGTAGCGGCCGATCCAGAACAGGGACTCGGCAATGCGGCTCAGCATGTGGGCCCCTCTCCGGTGCGGGTCGTCGCGGTGGTGGTCACGGCCTGTTGCTGCTGCTGCTGCTGGCCGTTGTCGCCCTCGTCCTGCCAGGACGCGGAGACCGGCCACGTGTGCACCGAGGAGTCGACGTCCGGGGGCGGGGCCTGGCCGGGGTCGAGGTCCTGGGTCTGCGGCTGGCCGAGCACCCAGGTGTCCTTCGAGCCGCCGCCCTGCGAGGAGTTGACGATCAGCGAGCCCTTCTGCATGGCCACCCGGGTCAGCCCGCCGGGCAGCACGTAGACCTCGTCGCCGCTGTTGACCGCGAAGGGCCGCAGGTCCACGTGCCGGGGACTGAACTCCCCGTCCGCGAACGTCGGCACGGTGGACAGCTGCAGCACCGGCTGGGCGATCCACCCGCGCGGGTCCGCCAGCACCTTCGCCCGCAGCTCCTCGAGCTCCGCCGCGGTGGCATGGGGGCCGATGACCAGGCCCTTGCCGCCGGACCCGTCCACGGGCTTGACGACCAGCTCGTCCAGGTGCTCGAGCACCCAGGCGCGGGCCTCGTCCTCCTCCAGCCGGTAGGTGTCCACGTTGGGCAGCACCGGCTCCTCGTCGAGGTAGTACCGGATGAGGTCGGGGACGTAGGAGTAGGTGAGCTTGTCGTCGGCCACGCCGTTGCCGATCGCGTTGGCGATGGTCACGTTCCCGGCGCGGGCCGCGTTGACGAGCCCGGAGCAGCCGAGCGCGGAGTCGGAGCGGAAGTGCAGGGGGTCGACGAACTCGTCGTCGATCCGCTTGTAGATCACGTCCACGCGCTGCTCGCCGTCGGTGGTCCGCATGTAGACCTTGTCGCCGCGGACCACGAGGTCGCGGCCCTCCACGAGCTCCACCCCCATGAGCCCGGCGAGCAGGGTGTGCTCGAAGTAGGCGGAGTTGAACACGCCCGGGGTGAGGACCACCACCACGGGGTCCTCGGCGGCCTCCGGGGCCGTGGCGCGCAGCGCCTTGTAGAGGTGCCGGGGATAGGCCTCCACGGCGCGGATCGGCTGCGACATGAAGGCCTCCGGGAGACCCTTGGTCATGGCCCGCCGGTTCTCGATGACGTAGGAGACCCCGGAGGGCACGCGCACGTTGTCCTCCAGGACCCGGAACACGCCCTGCTGGTCCCGGACCACGTCGATGCCCGCCACGTGGATCCGGACGCCGCCCGCGGGCCGGAAGCCCCACACGCTCCGGTGGAAGTGGGCGGAGGAGGTGATCAGCGCCTTCGGCACGATCCCGTCGGCCACGACCCGCTGCTCCCCGTAGACGTCGTCGAGGAAGCACTCCAGGGCCCGGACCCGCTGCTTCACGCCGCGCTCGATGACGTCCCACTCCTCGGCGGTGATCACCCGGGGCACGATGTCGAGCGGGAAGGGCCGCTCCTCCCCCGCGAAGTCGAAGGTCACGCCCCGGTCGAGGAAGGAGCGGGCCATGGAGTCGGCCCGGGTGTTGACGTCGCTGAGCGAGAGGTCGTCGAGGACACCGCCGATGCGGTCGTAGCCGGGGCGGACCTGCCGGTCCGGCGTGTACATCTCGTCGTAGGCCGCGGCCACGGCCATGTCGGCGGCGTAGTTCTCGAACAGGTCGGACATGTCGGGCGATCACAGGCCTTTCGGGGTCGGGGCGGGCAGTACGTGCAGTATGGACGGGCCGTATTTCGCCGCGGTAACCCGGTGGCCGAGGCTCCTCCCGATTGTGTCACGCGCCGTGCACCGGAGGGCGGGAGGACCTGCCCCTACGATGGGAGGGCGTGTCCGCCCGGAGGCGGGCCCGCGACCGCAACCGCGTCCGCCGCCCCGGCGGACCCGACGGAAGGACACGATGGACGCCCCGGACCCCCAGCGCCGCGTCACGGTGGTCGTGGCCACCCGCAACCGCCGGGAGGAGCTCGTGGCGCACCTGGGCCGGCACGAGGGTCCCGTCGTCGTCGTGGACAACGCCTCCACGGACGGCTCCGCCGAGGCGGTGCGCGCCGCCCACCCCCACGTGCAGGTGCTGGAGCTGCCCCGCAACGTCGGGGCCGTGGCCCGGACCGTCGGCGTCCGGCTCGCCCGCACCCCCTACGTGGCCTTCGCCGACGACGACTCGTGGTGGGCCCCCGGGGCGCTCGCCCGCGCCGCGGCCGTCTTCGACGCCCACCCCCGGCTCGGCCTGATCGCCGGGTCCATCGCCGTGGGCCCCGAGGAGCGCCCGGACCCGCTCAACGCCGTGCTCGCCGCGTCCCCGCTGGGCATCCCCACCGGGGCCCCCGGCCCGGCGCTGCTCGGCTTCGTCGCGTGCGGGGCGATCGTGCGCCGCTCGGCGTTCCTCGCGGCCGGCGGCTTCGACGACGTCGTGCGCTTCCCCGGCGAGGAGGAGCGCCTCGCCCTCGACCTGTTCGACGCCGGCTGGCGGCTGTCCTACGTGCCGGAGATCCGCGCCCACCACCACCCCTCGCCGCACCGGGGCTCGGACGAGCGGCGGCAGGTCGCGCTCGTCCGCAGCCACCTGCTCACCGTGCTCCTGCGCCGGCCCTGGCGGGTCGTGGCGCACGAGCTGCGGAGGGCGCTGCGCGGCGGCCGCGCGGGGCGCCGCGGTCTGCTCCGCGCCCTCCCCCGCACCCCGGCCGCGCTGCGCGCCCGGCACCGGGTGTCCCCGACCACGGAGGCCGCGCTCGCGCTGCTGCACGGCCCCGCCCCCGCCGATCCCGCCGCACCGGAGGAGAGCCCGTGACCGAGACCACCCCCGCACCCCCGCCCGCGACCGCCCCCGACGCGCGCGTGGCGGTCGTGATGATCACCCACAACCGCCGGGAGGAGGCCCTGCTGGCCCTGGCCCGGCTGCGGGAGCTCCCGGAACGGCCGCACGTGGTGGTCGTCGACAACGGCTCGGGGGACGGCACCGCGGACGCGATCCGCGAGCGGCACCCCTGGGCGGAGCTCGTCGCGAGCCCCGTCAACCTCGGGGCCGTGGGCCGCAACGTCGCGCTGGAGCGCGTGGACGCACCGTTCGTGGCCTTCTGCGACGACGACACCTGGTGGGAGCCCGGGTCCCTGCGCCGGGCGGCCGACGCGCTGGAGGCGCACCCGCGGCTGGGCGTGGTCACGGGCAGGATCCTCGTGGAGCCCGGGTCCCGGGAGGACGCGATCAACGCGGAGCTGCTGCACTCGCCCGTCGAGGGTCCCGCGTGGATGCCCGGCCCCGCCCTCGGCAGCTTCCTGGCGGGGGCCTCCGTGGTCCGCCGGACCGCGTTCCGCGAGGTGGGCGGGTTCAGCGAGCGGCTGTGGCTCGGCGGCGAGGAGGAGCTGCTGGCGGCGGACCTCGCGACCGCGGGATGGGAGCTCGTGCACCTGCCCGACGTGGTGGTCCACCACCAGGCCTCCACGGTCCGGGACCCGCACCTGCGGCGCCGGCACGGACTGCGCAACACCCTGTGGTTCATCTGGCTGCGCCGCCCGCTGCGCGCGGCCCTGCGCCGGACCCGGGACGTGGTCGGCGCCGCCCCGCGGGACCGGGTCACGGCGCTGGCCCTGCTCGACGCCCTGCGCGGTGCGCCGTGGGTGCTGCGCGAGCGGCGGCCCCTGCCCGAGCGCGTCGAGCGGCGGTTCCGGGCGCTGGAGGAGTCGCAGCGCGCCAGCGCCGCGCGCCGCTACGTCAGCTGAGCGCCCGGCGGACCGGACGGCGCAGCGGCCGGTGGAGCGCCCCGCCGGGCCGGCGCGGCCGGGCCCGCGCGCTCAGCGCGCCCGCACGGCGGTCTCCGGGAGGCCGGCGCCCTCCCGGAACCACTCGACGGTGCGCTCCAGCCCCACCGCCCACGGGACCTCCGGGGACCAGCCGAGGACCTCGGTCGCGAGCGTGGTGTCGGGGCGGCGCACCATGGGGTCGTCGACGGGACGCTCGACGAACTCGACCCCCGAGGACGTGCCGGTCGCGGCGATGACGTCGTGGGCGATCTGCAGCACGGACAGCTCGTGCGGGTTGCCGATGTTCATGGGCCCGCTGTGCCCGCTGTCGGCCAGGGCGAGGATGCCGCGGACGAGGTCGGAGACGTAGCAGACGGAGCGCGTCTGGGTGCCGTCCCCGGCCACGGTGAGGGGCTCACCGGCCAGGGCCTGGCGGATGAACGTGGGGATTGCCCGGCCGTCGAAGGGCCGCATCCGGGGCCCGAAGGTGTTGAAGATCCGCACGATCGCCGTGTCCACCCCGTGCTCGGCGCGATAGGCGACCGTCAGGGCCTCGGCGAAGCGCTTGGCCTCGTCGTAGACCCCCCGCGGGCCCACCGGGTTGACGTGGCCCCAGTAGCTCTCGGCCTGCGGGTGCACCTGCGGATCGCCGTACACCTCGGAGGTGGAGGCCAGCACGAACCGGGCGCCCTTGTCCTTGGCCAGGCCCAGGGCGTGGTGGGTGCCGATCGAGCCGACCTTGAGCGTGTGGATGGGCAGCTTCAGGTAGTCGATGGGGGACGCCGGGGACGCGAAGTGCAGGACGAGGTCCACGTCCCCGGGCACGTGCACGTAGTCGGTGACGTCGCACTGGACGAGCCGGAAGCCGGGGTCGCCCACGAGGTGGCCGATGTTGGCCGCGGAGCCGGTGAGGAAGTTGTCGAGGCACACCACCTCGACCTCCCGGCGGCGCAGCTCGGTGCACAGGTGGCTGCCCAGGAAGCCGGTCCCCCCGGTCACCACGGCCCGGCGGATCGGACGGGTCGCGCTCGTGGCGGTGGTCGCGTTCGTTGTGGGATTCACGGTGCTCCTGACGGATCGGGACGGATGGGAACGGCTCGGCGAACGGGCCGGGTGGTGGGCGGCGGGCCTCAGGGCCGGGCCGGGACCCCGGCGCCCTGGGCGAGCTGGGCGCGGGCGGCGGCGAGGACCTCGTCGGCCGTCACGGCGGCTAGGCGGTCGTCCAGGGCGTCCGCGTGCGGATCGCCCCACGTCGCGGCCGCCGGGTCACCGTGCCACAGCACGGTGTGCAGCCCGGGGTCCACCGCGGGGCCCCACCGGGCCGGCGGCGTCGGGCCGAAGAGGACCACGGAGCGCACGGCCAGGGCGGTGGCCACGTGGGCGACGCCCGTGTCGCCGCTGAGCACCGCGGCGGCGCCCCCCACCGTGGCGGCCAGCTCCGGCAGGGAGAGCCGGCCGCACCGGTTCTCCGCCGCGGACAGCCCGCCGGTGACGGTCGCGGCCAGCTCCGCCTCGGCGGCGGAGCCGGTGACCACGATCCGGTGGCCGTCCGCGGCCAGGGCCTCCGCCACGGTCCGCCAGCGGGCCGCGGGCCAGCGGCGGGCGCCGGAGGCGGCCCCCGGGTGGATCACCACGGGGGCACCGTCGGGCGCCGGAGCGTGCTCGCGCAGCAGCAGGTCCTCGGGGCCGCAGGGTCCCCCCGCCGTGCGCACCAGCCGGCACCACCGGTGCACCTCGTGCTCGTCGGCCCGCCACGCGGGGCCGGCGTGCCCGGCGGCGGCGAAGGCGACGAGCCGCTCCGGGCCGGTGGCGAGCAGCAGCTCGTGGCTGCGCGGACCGCGCCCGTGCAGGTTGACCGCCACGTGCCCGCCGGACAGCGGCGGGAGCGGGTCGAGCCCGGACGTGGGCAGGACCGCGTCCACCACGCCCAGCTCGGCCAGCCAGGTGCCGATGCCCTCGGGCGCGGCCAGCACCAGCCGGTGCCGGGGAAGCATGCGCCGGACCCCGCGCAGGGGCGCCACGCCGGTCAGGCCGTCGCCCAGGCCGAGGGCGCGCAGCACCAGCACGTCGCCCGGCCCGACCTCGCCCGGGTCCACGGTGCGGGGGCCGCGGGGCTCAGCGCTCACGGCCGGCCCGCTGGAGGATCGCCGTCGTGGAGCGCCCGGAGAGGTAGGGCAGGACGGTGACCTCCCCGCCCCAGCCGCGCACGTCCACGGCCTCGGGAAGCTGCTCGGGGGTGTAGTCGCCGCCCTTCACCCACACGTCGGGGCGCAGGACGGACAGGGCCGCGCGGGGGTCGTCCTCGTCGAAGACGACGACCGCGTCGACGCTGCGCAGGGCGGCCAGCACGCGGGCGCGGTCCTCCTGGCCGACCACCGGCCGGCCCGGGCCCTTGAGCCGGCGCACGGAGTCGTCGGAGTTCAGCAGCACCACCAGCGCGTCGCCGAGCCGGCGCGCGGCGTCGAGGGAGGCGATGTGTCCGGCGTGCAGGACGTCGAAGCAGCCGCCCGTGGCCACGACCGTGCCGCCCGCGGCGCGCACGTCCACCAGCAGGTCCTGGACCTCCCGGGGCAGCCGCTCGGCACCGGGGTGCAGGCGCGCGCGGCCCTGGGCGCCCTGGGCGCGGCGGGTGCGGAAGGTGGCGGCGCCGCCGGCGGCGACCCACTGCCCGGCCGCCTCGACGGCGGACTCCACGGCCGTGGTCACGTCCGTGCCCGCGCCGAGGGCCAGGGCCGCGGTCGAGGCGAAGCGGTCCCCCGCCCCGCACGGATCGGTGTTGCGCACGGGAGCGGCCGGTACGAGCTCCGTGCCCGTGGCGGTCGCGAGGTGGGCGCCCTCGGCCCCGGCCGTCACCGCCACGGCACGGGCCGACCACCGCTCGCGCAGGGTGCCCGCGAGCTGGCGGGCGCCGGTCGACGCGGGGGCGCCCAGGGCGGCGGCGGCCTCGGCCGCGTTGGGGGTGACCAGGGCGCAGCCGGGGACCGGCTCCCCGCCGCGCGGGTGGGGGTCCCAGACGACCGTGCCCGTCCGGGCGTGCTCCGCGAGGGCGGCGCGCACGGCGGGGTCGCAGGTGACGCCTCCCCCGTAGTCGGACACGAGGACGGCGTCCGCGCCCGCGAGGACCGCGGAGACGTGCGATGCCGAGACGCCCACCGGGGTGCCGGGCCCGCCCTCGTCCACGCGCACCAGCGTCTGGCCGGCGCTGCGGATGCGGGTCTTGGTGCGGGTCCCGCCCTCGTGGCCGAGGCGCTCGAGGGCCACCTCCCCGAGGGCGGCGGCGAGCTCGTGGCCGGCGGCGTCGGCGGCCACGGGTGCCAGCAGGGTCACCGTGACCTCCACCGGGACGGGGCCCACAGCGGGCGGCAGGGCGCACAGCAGCGCCGCCAGGCCGGCGCCGCCGGGGCTCGCGAAGACGTCACCGACGTCGACCACGGGCACCGGGGCGTCCGGGCTCAGGCGCGTGGACGTGCCGTCGACGTCCCGGTCCAGGAGGGCGTCGCCGACCACGACGATGCGGACGGGGCTCATGCGACCCCCGCCCGGACGGCCGCCCCGTCGGCCCGGGCGCCGGAGGCCCCGCGCACGGCCGGGCCGGCGTCAGGAGGCGGGACGAGGCGCGCGTCGACCGCGGCGCACACGGCGTGGAGCAGCATGAGGTGGACCTCCTGGATCACCGAGGTGCTGGACGCGTCGACGGTCAGGAACTCGTCCGCCCGCTCGGTCAGCGGATTGGGGCCGGGGCCGGTGAGCGCCCAGACGTGCAGGCCGTGCTCCCGCGCCCGGTCGGCCGCCGCCAGGACGTTGGGGCTGCGGCCGCTGGTGGACAGCACCACGAGCACGTCGCCCGCCCGCCCATGCGCCTGGACCTGGCGGGCGAACACCTCCTCCGCGCCGTAGTCGTTGACGATGGCGGTCAGGCTCGAGGTCTCCGCGGACAGGCACACGGCGGACAGCGGCCGCCGGTCGTCGACGAAGCGGCCGACGAGCTCGGCGGTGAAGTGCTGGGCCTCCGCGGCGCTGCCGCCGTTGCCCACGGCGAGCACGCGTCCGCCGTGCGTGAGCATCCCGGCCAGGCGGGCGCCCCACCGGTCCACCACGCCGGCGTGCTGGGCGGCCTCGCCCGCGGCGACCGACAGCTCGTCCAGGTGGGCGCCGAGCCAGTTCTCGGTCTGCCGGAGCAGCGGCGGGTGCTCCCGCCGGTGCCGGGCGACGACGCGGGCGTAGGACCGCTCGGTCTCCTGGGCCACGTGCCGCCAGCCGAAGAGCCGCTCCACGCGCTCCCGCCCGGCGCGGCCCATGCGGGCCGCCAGCTCGGGGTCCGCCAGCAGGGTGCGCAGGGCGGCCGCGGTCCCGGCGACGTCCCGCGGGGGCACGTGCAGGCCGGTCACGCCGTCCTCGATGCTGTCGAGCAGCCCGCCCACGGCGCTGCCCACCACGGGGCGGGCGCACGCCATCGCCTCGAGCGGGACCATGCCGAACGGCTCGTACCAGGGGGTGCAGGCCACGACGTCCGCGGTGGCGAGCAGCGCGGCGGCGTCGTCGTGGTCCACGCGGCCGAGCAGCTCCACGCGCTCGGCCACGCCGAGCTCCCGGGCCAGCGCCCGCAGCCGCAGGGCCTCGGGGTCCCGGTCCAGCTCGGCGCGGGCGGGGCCACCGGCCACGACGAGCTCCGCGTCCGGCAGCTCGGCGAGGGCTCGCACGACGACGTCCACGCCCTTGCGCTCCACGAGCCGGCCGAGCGCCACGATCCGGGGCCGCCGGTCGCCGGCGGGCGGCGGGGCGGGGACGAAGGCGTCGAGGTCCACGCCGCACGGCACCACGTCGATCCGTGCGGGGTCCCCGCCGAGGGCCAGGAGCTCGGCCCGTTCGTCCCGGCAGGTGGCCAGGACGAGGTCCGCCGCGGCGACGAGCTCGTTCTCCGCCGCGAGCCGGCCGGTGGGGCTGGTGTCGGCCGACCCCTGGTGGCGGCGCTTGACGGCCCCGAGCGCGTGGAAGGTCTGCACCACCGGGATCTGCATCGTCTCCGCGGCGCGGCGGGCCGCGATCCCGGACATCCAGAAGTGGGCGTGCACGAGGTCGGGGACCCCGCGGTGGGCCCAGTCGCGGGCGAGCCAGCGGCCGAACTCGTCCATGTACGGGGCGAGGTCGTCCTTGGGCAGGAGGCTGGGGGGCCCCGCCGGGACGTGGACCACGTGCGCCCCGGGGGCGAGCTCGACCACGTCGGGCAGCCGGGCGTCGTCGCGGCGGGTGTACACGACGACGTCGTGGCCCAGCCGGGCGAGACCCGCCGCGAGGGCGGCCACGTAGACGTTCTGCCCCCCGGCGTCGACCCCGCCGAGCGCGGCCAGCGGGCTGGCGTGCTCGGAGACCATTGCGATTCTCATGCTGTCACCTTCTCCAGGATGCGGTCCCACTCCGCGAGGAAGCGGTCCGCGCCGTAGTGTTCCAGGGCGTGCTCGCGGGCGGCGGCGCCCGCGGCGGCCGCCGCACCGGGATCGTCCAGCCAGTGCCGGGCGCGGGCGGCGAGGGCCTCCGGGTCGTTGGAGAGCAGCCCCGCCCCGGGCGGGACCGCCCGGGGCGCCTCGGTGGTCGAGAGCCCGAGCACCGGCATCCCGATGGTCATCGCCTCCAGCAGCGCCAGGCCCAGGCTCGTCCACCGGTAGGGGTGGTAGTAGGCCCGGTGCTCGCCGAGCGCCGCGTGCAGCTTCTCCTGAGGATAGTTCTCGTGCAACCGCCCGGCCATGTGGGGCGCGTGCTCGGCGAGCTGGTCCATCCCCATGCCGTACACGTCCACCGGCAGGTCGCGGGCCAGCGCGGTCAGCAGGTCGGTGCCCGCGATCCGCCCGCGCCGGACGGGCTCGTTGACCACGGCGGCCAGGCTGGCCGTGCGTCCCGTGTAGAGCGGTCCGGGGTCCAGGACGCCGTGCTCCACGACCTCGGTGGGCGCGTCCCCGTTGTCCCACATCATCCGGTTGAAGTGCGTCACGTGGACCACGGGGATGTCGGAGCGCCCGGCCAGGGGGTGGCGGGTGGCCACGGCGGGCCCGCGCGGGGTGTCGTGCTCCACGTAGACCGCCGGGACGTCGGTCCCCGCCCGGCGCCCGGTCCACCGCTCGAGCAGCTCCAGCTCGTGGGGCCGCTGCAGCAGGACGACGTCGAACGCGGTGTCGGCCAGCTCCTCGGGCGTGCACTCGACGGCGGCGGCCGGCCAGTCCCAGGTCTCGGCGCGGCCGCGGCCGTCGGGGCCGCGGTCGGCGACGACGGGCAGCAGGTAGGTGTGGGGACCGTGCACGAACGATGTCGTCCACGATCCGTGGACGTGCCAGGTCAGGATGCGCACCCGCGTCCTCCTTCCGGTTCGGGAACAGTGGCGAGGGCCCCGGGCGCGCCGTGCACGAGCTCCTCGACGGCCGCGTGCACGGCCGCCGGGGACACGGAGGACAGGCACGGGTGGCCGGGCACGGGGCAGTCGCGGGCGCGGGAGCCGCGGCAGTCGGCGCCCTGGTCCCCGAGCAGCACGACGGGCACGCCCCAGGGCGTCCAGCGCTCGGGCGGCACGACCGGGGAGAAGAGGGAGACCACCGGGGTGCCCACGGCCGCGGCGAGGTGCGCAGGTCCGGTGTTGCCGACGACGACGCACGCGGCGGCGTCCAGCACGGCGGCCAGGCCGGGCAGGTCGGTCCGGCCGGCGAGGTCCAGCACCGTGCCGTCCGGGGCGGCCGCCCGGGCCGCGGCCCGGGCGGCCGCGGTGAGCTCCCGCTCCCCCGGCCCGCCGGTGAGGACGACCGGGCGCCCGGCCGCGGCGAGTCCCGCCGCGAGGGCCCCGGCGTGCTCGGCGGTGAGCCCGCGGGACGGGACCGAGGCGCCGGGGTGCAGCACCACGAACCCGTCCGGCAGCGCCGACACCTCGGCCGGGAGCTCCGGGAGCGGGCGGCGCACGGCCAGGCGCAGGTCGGCGGCGGTGGGCTCGGGGGCGCCCGCCGCGACGGCGAGCTCACACGCCGCCTCGACCTCGTGGCCCCCGCCGGGCGGGTCCGCGCGGCGGTGCCGGACGTCCAGCAGCGACCCGGGGTAGTCCTCGCTCGTGGCGACCACGCGGTCGATCCCGGCGAGCCGGGCCAGCAGGGCCATGGGCAGGGGGCTCTGGTGGAAGGACGTGAACACCACGGCGAGGTCGTAGCCGCGGCCGGCGAGGGCGTCCACCAGGTCCTCGGTCGTCGCCCGGTCCACGGGCGGGGGCCGGAAGCCCGACCACGGCGCCGAGTACTCGAGGACCTCGTCCACGTCCGGCAGCAGGCGGGCGGCCGCGGCACCGGACGGGGAGGCCAGCAGGTCCACCGGGTTTCCCAGCCGGGCCAGGGCCCGCACCGCGGGCCCGGTCAGCAGGACGTCCCCGTCCGAGTCGAGGCGGACGGCGAGGGTGCGGCCCACGCTCAGCCCCGGGCCCCGGCCGCGACCGGGCGGGCGTCGGGCCGGGCGGCCGTCCCCCCGTCCGCCGCGGGGGCCAGGACGGCGGCGACGGCCTCGCGCAGGGTCCGGGCGACCACCGGGGCGGCCGCCACCTCCTCCTCGCGCGTCACCGGCGTGGGGACCAGGACGCTGCTCGCGCCGGCGGCCTGGGCGGCCTCGACGTCCGCGCCGATGTCGCCGACGAGCACGCACTCGGAGGGGTCCACGCCCAGCTCCGCGGCCGCGGCCAGCACCATGCCGGGCCGGGGCTTGCGACACGCGCAGTCCTGCTCGGGGGCGTGCGGGCACAGCTGCCAGGTGTCGAAGGGGCCGAGCAGCTCGGCCACGCGGGCGTTGACGGCGTCGACCTGCTCGCGGGTCAGCAGGCCGCGGCCGATGCCGGACTGGTTGGACACCACGCCCACCCGCAGCCCGGCCGCGCGCACGGCGTCGACCGCCTCCCGGGCCCCGGGGACCAGCTCGACCGCGTCCGGGTCGCCGTTGTAGGGCACGTCGTGGACCAGGGTGCCGTCCCGGTCGAAGAGTACGGCTCGCACCGGGACGGGCCAGGGCCCGGTCCCCCGGTGCCGCCACCAGCCACCCGCCTTGTGCCGCACGGCGGCCACGGGGATCGTGACGCTGGTGCGGACCATGCGGTTGAGCTCGGGCAGGAACTCGGGGTCGCCGGGGCGTGGCCCCGGGACCGTGCGCAGCAGCACGAACCGGCCGGTCAGCCAGCCCCACGCCGCGGCGCCGGCGCCGGCCGCGGCCAGGGCGGAGCGCCGGGCGGGCCGGTGGCCCAGGGCGGTGGCGGTGAGCGCCGCGCCGGCGCCCGCGCCCGTGGCTCCCAGGGCGGCGACCGTCGCGGCGTGCCAGCGGAAGCCCCCGGGGGGAGCCTCGGCCGCACGGCGCCAGTCGGGTCCGTGCAGGCGGCGCATCAGGGCGTCGTCGGCGTTGCCGGCCTGCACGCGCAGGCTCACGAGGTCGTCGGCGGGACGCACGGGGTGGGTGATCCGGCGCTGCCCGCGCACCAGCTGCCACCCGGCCCGGCGCACGCGCAGCGCGAGGTCGGCGTCCTCCCGGTAGGCCCGGGGGAAGCGCTCGTCGAAGCCGGAGACGGCCTCGAGCGCGGCCGTGCGGTAGGACATGTCCGCGGTCGCCCAGTCGGCGTCCTGCAGGGACGCGGTGTTGCGCTCCCAGTCGGTGGGCCGGCGGGAGCCCGGGAGGGGGACGTCGATCCGGCCCTGGGTCGCGCCGACCTCCGGGCCGCACGCGGCGAGGTCCTCGGCCAGGCGCTGCGCCCAGCCGGCCGGCAGCTCCACGTCGTCGTCGAGGAAGGCGACCCACTGCGCCCCGGAGCGGCGGGCGACCCGCCAGCCGCGGTTGCGCGCGGCGGCCGGGCCCCGTCCGTAGCCGCGGACGGTGCGCACGGTCCAGGCCACGGTGCCGGGCACGCGGGGCCGCAGCGGCTCCACGTCGCCGGGCCGGTCGTCCACCACCACGACCTCGAGCGGTCCCGGGTGGTCCGCGTCGACGTCCTGGGCGGCGAGGGTGTCCAGCAGCCACTGCAGGCTCGGCCGTCCCATCGAGGGGACGACCACGGCGTAGGTCGTGGGCGCGGCCGTCACTCGGCCCCCTCGAAGAAGGCGGCGCGGCGGACCAGGTGCGGACCGAGCACGAGTGCGGCCACCGGGGCGGAGCCGAAGAGCTCGAGGGCGTCGCGCGGGTCGTCGACCATGGGCCGGCCGGCGGTGTTGAGCGAGGTGTTGACGACGACGGGCACGCCCGTGCGCTCGTCGAAGGCCCGCAGCAGCGCGGCGATCCCGGCGTTGTCCTCGTCGGTGACCGTCTGGATCCGGGCGGTGCCGTCCACGTGGGTGACCGTGGGGATCCGCTCGCGCCACTCGGGGGCCACGTCGTGCACGAAGAGCATGAAGGGGCTGGGCAGCGGCCCGCCGCCGAAGATCTCCGCGGCGCGCTCCTCGAGGACCATGGGCGCCACCGGCCGGAACTGCTCGCGGCCCTTGACGTCGTTGAGCCGTTCGAGGTTGTCGGGGTGGATCGGGTTCGCCAGGAGGGACCGGCGGCCCAGCGCCCGGGGCCCGAACTCGCTGCGGCCCTCGAACCAGGCGATCACGCCGTTGCCGGCGAGGATGTCGGCGACCTCGCCGGCGAGGTTCTCCGGGGTGGTGAAGGGCACTTGGGCGGTGCTCAGCCACTGCGCGAGCTCCTCACCGGACCAGCTGCGCCCGAGGGCCGCGGTGGGCTGGGGCGCGCCGAGGTCCCCGGCCTCCTGGGCCAAGTGCAGGGCGGCGCCGAGGGCGGTCCCGGAGTCCCCGGAGGCGGGCTGGACCCAGACCTCCTCGAAGGGCGTCTCGCGCCAGATCCGGGAGTTGGCCACGCAGTTCAAGGCCGTGCCGCCGGCCATGGTGAGCACCGTGTCCCCGGTCTGCCCGTGCAGCCAGGTGGCGAGGTCCACCAGGACCTCCTCGACCACGGCCTGGACCGAGGCGGCGAGGTCGGCGTGGTCGCCGCCCCAGGTGCCGTCGTCGATCCGGCGGGGCGCGAAGCGGGTCCAGTCGGGGGCCTGGGCACGGAAGCCGCCGTCGCCCGTGGCACGGACGATCTCGCGCAGCTCGGGCAGGAAGCGGGGCTCTCCGTAGGAGGCGAGCGCCATGACCTTGAACTCGTCGCTCGAGCGCAGGAAGCCCAGGTGGTCGGTGAGGGACTCGTAGAGCAGGCCGAGGGACTCGGGCAGGGCCTGGCGGTGCAGGATCTCCAGCTCCCCGTCCCGGTAGCGGCCGGCGAGGTGCGAGTGCGCCTCGCCGCGGCCGTCGACCACCAGGACGCTGCTCGTGCGCGTGGGGGCGGCGAGCCCGGCGGAGGCGGCGTGGGCCACGTGGTGCTCCACGAACCGGACCTTGTCGCGGTCCAGGCCCGGCAGCGCCTCGGCGAGGAACCCGGCGGCGCGCCGGGCGTAGTCCACGCGCACCGGGTCGTACGGGTCGTCCGGCATCTCGGCGGCGATGGCGGGGTCGAAGGAGTAGCCGACGGCGTCCAGGTCGGCGGGCGTGAGCCCGGCCTCGGCGAGGCACCAGCGCATCGCCTGCTCGGGCAGCTCCCACGCCGAGAACGGCACGGGGCGCTTGCCGTGCTTGCGGCGGGAGAAGCGCTCCTCCTCCGCCGCCGCCACCACTCTGCCGTCCACGACGAGAGCCGCCGCGGGGTCATGAAAAATCGCGTTGATGCCCAGGTAGTTCATGGTTCGGAGTATGGCACAGAATGATCAGGCGGCTGATCTAGGGGCCGTGTCAGCCCCGGTGGGGCCGGGTCTCCGCCGCCTCGAGCAGCTCCGGGCCGAACTCCCGGTCGAACTCGCCGTCGGCGTCGCGGCCCGGCTCGCCGGACAGGTCCCCGAGGAGGTCCCCGACGAGCTCGTCGAGCTGCTCGAAGCCGCTCGGGACCATCGCCGCCCTCTCCTCGGCCGCCGCACGCCCGGCCGGGGACAGGCACCAGCGCAGCTGCTCGTCGAGCCGGCCGGGGTCGAGCTCGTCCGCTCCGACCACGGCCGGCCAGTCCCAGGCCCGCGCCTGGGCCGTGACCTTCCCGCCGCCCGCGACGGGGTCGACGGCGAGCACGGGAACCCCGGCCCGCAGCGCCAGGACCAGGCCGTGCATGCGCATGCTCACCACGGTGTCGAGGCGGGCGATGACCGACCCGGTCTGGGCCGCGGTGGCGGACAGCCGCCAGTCCCGCGGGTCCAGGCGGGTGTCCAGTGGCAGCCGGGCGGCGTCGAGCCGGCCCAGCCACTCCTCCAGCCCGGACCGGACGGCGTCGTGCCGGCGGCGGGGACCGTACTCGTGCTGCCCGCCGGTGAGGTAGACGCCCAGGACGGGCACGAGCTGGGGCACGGCCCGCGCGGCGAGGTCCCGGCGGGCACCGGCACCGGGGCGGTCGCGCGCGATCACGCGGTGGAACCCGGCGGTCACCGGGTCCTCGGGGTCCAGCACGCTGACCCCGACCGCGATCCGGCGGCAGTGCGCGAACTGCTCGTGCAGCTCGGCGATCGACCGTCCCGTCGCGGGCCCGCACACGAACAGCAGGTGGGTGTAGCGCACGGGCTCGACGTCGTCCAGCCGCAGCCCGCCGGGCGGGCACATGACCGCGCTCCAGGCGACGTCGTGCGGGACGCCCGCCGTGCCGAGGGCGTCGGCGACGGCGTCCATGGCGAGGACGTCACCAGCCGTCGCCTCGCCGTGCAGGACGCTGGACCAACCGACCACGAGTGTGCGCATGGCGTCGACGCTACCGGCCGGATCCGGGCCGGGAGCCACCCCGCGGGCGGACTGTGGGCACTGTCACCTACGGTAACGAGTCGGCACAGCAACTGGTGACCCACGTCACGGGCGTCTAGGCTCGATGGCACGGGTCGAGCAGCCGGCCGTGACGTCCTGTCGTGGAAGGACCCCTCCATGGACCACTCCCTGTCCGTCGTCGTGCAGATCGAGCTGGACACCCGGTGCGTGCACCTGGTGGTCACCGGCGATCTCACCGAGCGCAACCACCGCGTCCTCACCCCCCTCGTGGCCCGCGCCCGCACCCTGGTGCCCGGTGCGGCCGTCGTCGTGGACCTCACGGGCGCCCAGCACGTGGACCCGGGCGGTCTGGACCTGCTGCGGTGGTCCCTCGACCACGACCCCCTCCCGGAGTCCGGTGGCGCCATCCGGGTGCTCACCCGGCCCGCGCCGTTCGGCCTCGCCGAGGCGGCCCGCCCCACGGCCGGTGCGCCCGCGCCGGCACCCGCGCGCTGGAACGGCGCCGAGCCGGGCGGGGTGGCGGCGTGAGCGGCGTCGACGTCGCCACGTCGCCGGCCGGCACCGGCGCCGGGGGCACCCGGGACTGCGGCACGTGCCTGAGCCCGGACTGCGACTTCCCCGCGGAGCTCTCCGCGCTCCCCCTCGTGGAGCTGCAGGTCCTGCACAGCCGGGTGGTCTGCCAGCTCGAGCACGAGTACCTGCTCAACACCGACGGCCCCCACCCCGTCACCCAGGACCGCCACGAGGAGCTCGTGGCGGAGCTCGAAGCCCGCCGGGACGCGGCCCCCGGGGCGTGAGCGGTTCTCAGGCGACGGACCGGGCCGCCCGGACGCGGGGCCGCCCGGCGGCGTACCACCGGGCGAAGAGCACGACGATCAGGGCCACGTCCACCACGTCCCCGCCGTAGTACATGAGCTGCGCCCCCGTGCGGGCGTCCGACGCCCCGACCCCGTCCGGTGGGTGCCCGTACAGGTGCTTGGCGAGCGCCGAGTGGACCGCCACGAAGCCGACCAGCACCGCCGCCCGCACGCGGAAGGAGCCCCGGTGCGGGTCCGGGTCCACCCCGACCACGGCGGCGGTGAAGACGCAGCCCGCGAGGAGGACGTGGAGGTGCACCGCCGCGTGCACGGCCACGGAGGTGTGCATCGTGCCGTACAGCCCGGTGGTGTAGAGCACCCACAGGCCGCCCGCGTTGAGCGTCCCGGCCACCACTGGACGGGTCACCGCCCGGACCGCAGGCGTGCGCAGGAGACGGGACAGGGTGCGGGCCTGGGCCACGGGCAGCGCGCGCAGCGCCAGGGTCACGGGGGCGGCGAGCACCAGCAGCAGCGGGGCGGCCATCCCGAGCAGCAGGTGTCCGGCCATGTGGGCGGTGAAGCCGGCGCGGGCGGCCCCGGCCAGGGGCCCGACCAGCGCCGTGCCGGCGCACAGCAGTCCTGCGAACCACAGCACCGTGCGGTGCGCCGGCCACGGGCCGCGGTGCCGTGCCGCCCACAGCCCCGCGGCCCAGCCGGCGGCGGCCAGGACGAGCAGGGCGAGCACGGTCGCGTCGAAGAGCGCCCAGCCGGTGGTCCCGTGGTCGTGCGTCATCGGCGCGGGCGGGCGGTCCGGTGCGGGCGGGTCCGGCGCAGGAGCAGGAGTCCCGCGGCGAGCGCGAGCACGGCCGTGCCGATCCAGGTGGCGTCGTAGACCAGCAGGTCCACGTCGTAGCGGATCTGGTGGATCCTGAGCACCTTGTGCAGGACCACGCCGTCGACGAGCTGGAACGCGCCGAGGCCCGCGAGCAGCCCCCCGGTCCAGCGGCCCCAGGACATGGCGCCGCGGCGGCGGATGTCGGCCAGCAGGAAGAGGGAGCCCACGGTGACGAACCAGCCGAAGGCGTGGAAGAGCCCGTCCGAGGCGAGGGCGACACCGGTGGTGGAGAGGTCGTAGAAGTGGTGCCAGTGCAGGAGCAGGTGGAAGACGGCGAGGTCCACCACGGAGGCGGCGATGCCCGCCCCCAGCAGCGCGCCGGCGATCACCGTCCGGCGGTCCTGGTCGGCCATGGTGTCCTCCTGGTGCGGGCGGGCGGGGTTGCGACCCAGCCTACGGCCGCCCGGGGCCCGGCCGTCCAGACCCGGGTTGTCCGCGGCCCGGCACGGCAGGGCCCGGCGGGCGGACCGGCCCGGGTGGTTCAATGGCACGGTGCGCAACGACAACCTGACCCGCCGCGAGACCGCCGACCGTTCCGAGCTCGTCGCCGTGGAGAGCTACGACGTCCTGCTGGACCTGTCCACCGCGCCGGACCCGGAGGCGGACTCGTTCCGGTCCGTGACCACGGTGCGCTTCGCCGCGGAGGAGGGCGCCCAGACGTTCCTGGACTTCATCGGCCGCTCCGTGGAGTCGGTGACGGTCAACGGCCGGGAGCTGGACCCGGACGACGTCGTGGAGGGCGCCCGGATCCGGCTGCCGTCCCTCGAGGCGGCCAACGAGGTCACGGTGGCCGGGCGGGGGCTGTACTCCCGCTCCGGGGAGGGGATGCACCGGTTCGTGGACCCGGCCGACGGCCGGGTCTACCTGTACACCCAGTACGAGCCGGCGGACGCCCGCCGGGTCTTCGCGAACTTCGAGCAGCCGGACCTCAAGGCGTCCTTCCGGTTCACGGTCCTGGCCCCGGACGGCTGGCAGGTCTCCTCCAATGGGGTGCGCATGGCGGCGTCCCCCGCCCCGGAGGCCGAGCGGCCCGGGGCGGTGCGCCACGAGTTCGCCCCCACGGAGCGGATCTCCACGTACATCACCACGGTGCTGGCGGGCCCGTACCACCGGGTGGCGGGCGAGTGGCGGCACTCCTTCGAGGACGGCAGCCGCATGTCCGTGCCGCTGGCCCTGTACTGCCGCGCCTCGCTGGCCGAGCACCTCGACGCGGCCACCGGCGCCCGCGAGCTGTTCGACCTCACCCGGCAGGGACTGACGTTCTTCACCGAGCTGTTCGGCTACCCGTACCCGTTCGGGAAGTACGAGCAGGCGTTCGTGCCCGAGTACAACCTGGGTGCCATGGAGAACCCCGGGCTGGTGACCTTCACCGAGGAGTACCTGTTCCCGGACGGGGCCACCCGCGCCCAGTACCAGGGGCGGGCGAACACCCTCATGCACGAGATGTCCCACATGTGGTTCGGGGACCTCGTCACGATGACGTGGTGGGACGACCTGTGGCTCAAGGAGTCCTTCGCCGAGTTCATGGGGGCGCACGCGTCGGTGCAGGCCACGGATTTCGAGGAGGCGTGGATCGCGTTCGCGGACCGCCGGAAGGCCTGGGCCTACCGGCAGGACCAGCTGCCCACCACGCACCCGGTGGTCGCCGACATCCACGACCTCGAGGCCGCCCGGCAGAACTTCGACGGCATCACCTACGCCAAGGGCGCCGCGGTGCTCAAGCAGCTCGTGGCGTTCGTGGGCTACGGCGCGTTCGTCGACGCGTGCCGCGCCTACTTCCGCCGCCACGCCTACGGGTCCACCACCCTGGAGGACTTCCTGGCCGTGCTCGAGGAGGCCTCCGGGCGGGACGTGCGCGGCTGGGCGGAGTCCTGGCTGGGCACCTCCGGCGTCACCTCGCTGGCCCTGGACCTCGCCCGGGACGACGACGGCACCGTCACCTTCGCGGCGCTGCTCCAGGACCCCGGCGCCGGGGTGCTGCGCCCGCACCGGCTGCTGCTCGGCGGCTACGAGCGCGGCCCCGGGGACGTCCTGGTGCGCACCGGCACGGTCAGCGTGGACCTGCCCGCCGAGTCCTCCGTGGAGGTCCCGGAGCTCGTGGGCTCGACCGCGCCGCTGCTGGTGGTCAATGACGAGGACCTCACCTACGCCAAGACCCGCCTGGACCCGCTCTCGCTCACCACGGCCCTGAGCTCCCTGTCCTCCGTGGAGGACGACATGGCCCGCGCCCAGCTGTGGTCGGGGCTGTGGAACGCCACCCGCGACGCCGAGCTCGACCCCGGGGACTGGGTGGGCGCCGTCCTGGACCACGGCTTCGCCGAGCCGCAGACCGGGATGTTCTCCACCGCCGTGGACCACGCCGTGGAGGCCGTCGAGCGCTTCACCCCGACCGCCAGGCGGGCCCGGCTGCGGGGCCGGCTGCTCGACGCCGCCGTCCGGGAGCTGCGCCGGGCGGATCCGGGCAGCGACCGTCAGCTGGCCCTCGCCCGGCTCACCGCCCGCACGGCCCGGCGCGACGGCAGCCACGCCGGCTGGCTGCGCGACCTCCTGGGCGGGCGGGATACGCTGCCCGGGCTGCGGCTGGGCTCGGACCTGCGCTGGGCGCTGTGGACGGCGCTCGCGGCCACCGGCCACGGCGAGGACCCCGTCCTGGACGCCGCCCTGGAGCGGGAGCGCGCCGCAGACCGGACCCGTACCGGACAGGTGGGCTGGGCCCGGGCCCGCGCCGCCCGCCCGCTCCCCCGGGCGAAGGCCGAGGCGTGGGACGCGATCACCGGTGACGAGCTGTCCAACGACCTGCTGAGCGCCACGGTCGCCGGCTTCCAGCTGGGCCCGGCGGAGCTGGTGGAGCCGTACCGGGAGCGGTACTTCGCCATGCTGGAGGAGGTGTGGGCGCGCCGGTCCATCGGGATGGCCACCCGCATCGTGCAGGGGCTCTACCCCGCCGGCGCCGATCTCGAGCCGGGGCACGACCCCGAGCACCACCCGGTGCTCGCCCGCACGGAGCTGTGGCTGAGCAACCACGCCGGGGCGCCCGCCGCCCTGCGCCGGATCCTGGTCGAGGAGCGGGACCACCTGCTGCGGGCGCTGCGGGCGCAGGCGGCGGCGCGCCCCTGACCCCCGCACGCCGGGGCCGGCCCCGGATCCTCCGGACAGCAACAGTCCCCCCGGTGCGCACCGGGGGGACTGCGACGGTCCGGGGGACCCGGCGGTTCCGGGCGGCGCGGGCTCAGGTGGCGGGGCGCCCCGAGCGGCGCAGCACGCGGTCGACGGCGCGCTGGGCGTCCTCGTTGGACTTGAAGACCCGCCGGTCGAGGCTCTGGCCGAGCGACATCGACGAGTTGCCCAGCTGCAGCAGGTTCACCTTGGAGTCGTTGCGGTGCTCGCGGCGCGGCTGGGGCGCCTGCGGACCGGTCCGGGCGTCATAGGCCATGGTGGATCCTTTCCGTGACACCTCCAGTGTAGGAGGCCGCCGTCCCACTGAACAGAGCGCCGCCGGTCATCGGCCGTGCCGCCGCGCCCGGGACGTGAACCAGCCCCGGTCCACGGACCGCCGCACCCACCAGGTGCGCGCCACGAGCACGAGGGACAGCACGTGCAGCAGCACGAGCACCGACCAGTACGCCGCGGCCGCCACCGGGGTGAAGGGGACGGAGGCCGCGCCGGCGAGCATCAGCATGACCAGGGCCTCCAGGTTCAGCGCGTAGCGCAGGGGGCGCATCACGCGCACGGAGATGTCGTGCTCGGGCTGCCGGTTGATCCAGGACAGCAGCACCGCCACCACGGACATGACGATCGAGGCCGCCGCGGAGGGCACCTGCCAGCCCGGTCCCAGGACGTGCTCCCGCACGGTGGCGACGAGCCCCACGAGCAGCAGGACCGCGGTGATGAGGCTGACCGCCACGGAGGCGAATGCCGTGATCCCCTGCCGGGCCGGCAGGATCACCATCTCGCAGAAGGCGTCGTCGAACCGGGACGTGGGCCGCAGCGCCAGGTGGCCGCGCACCGCCCCGGGCCACCGCCGCACGGCGCGGTCCTCGGCGAGCACCCGGTCCACCGCCCGGTGCGAGCCGCCCGGCCCGCCGGGGCGCCCGCCCTCGTGCGAGAGGACCGTGAACTCGTGCAGCCGGACCTCCGGGGGCACCGTCAGCTCCAGGTGGAAGCTGCGGCAGGACGCGAGGTCGTGCAGGCCGACCCGGCCCACCCAGGGCATCCAGCAGTGCCGCAGCCGGTCCCGGACGCGCGGTCTCCGGCCGGCGGCGTACTGCTCGTCCATCGAGTACTTGAGCACGAGCCGGCGCCCCGCGAACTCGGCGGGCAGCGCGAAGGTCAACAGGAAGCCGCGGGCCAGCTGGTCGGCCACGGTGGTGAACAGGGCGAGGTCGGCCTCCCAGTGCTCGGCGTCCTCCGCCGGCAGCCGCCCCCGGTCGACGAGCTCCTGGACGACGGCGCGCAGGTGCTCGCAGTAGGCCCAGAACCCGTCGAGGGCGTCCTCCACGAGCAGCTCGGGGGCGTGCACGATCGCGGGGACGTGGTCGTCCGCCAGGACGGCCGCCTCGGCCAGCGGCAGCTGCTCCGGGATCAGTCCGCGCAGCAGCAGCTCGGCGAGCGCGCCGTTGTCCTCCGTGCTGAGGACCGGGACCGGGTCGCCCTGGCAGACGGCGTCGAAGTTGCGCAGGGGCTGCTTGGCCTGGATGGTCACGGGCACCAGCAGCCGGCCGGCGGCGTCGGCCGGCCACGGGGCGCGCGCGGCGAGGTCGACGTCGAGGGAGACCTTCCGGCGGGTGACCCCGTCGGGGCTCATCAGCACGGACTCCACGCGCCGGTGGATCCAGTCGCCGGGGCTGAGGAAGAGCGTGCGCAGCACGTCGACGTCCACCGCCGGGCGGTCCGGCTCGGGCGGGAGGTCCTGGCCCTGGGGCATCCGCGCGCCTCCTTCCGGGGTCCCGGTCCGGCTCTCGTCCCGGGCGGTCACCGGGGCACGCCCGGTGTCCTGATCGGTCATCATTGCACCAGTCAGCGCGGACACCGTACGGGCCCGGCGGTGGACCGGGCGTCACGGGAATCGTGAGAAGCTATTGACGACTTGATGCCCCAGCTCCATCGAGGGAGACCATGACCGACTACGCGCTCAACGACCGCGGCTCTCTGGAGATCGTCACGGAGAACTTCTACGACACCGAGATCATGCGGGTGTTCGGCGGTCTGTCCTTCGGCAAGCTGCGCACCTGGACGGGCAACGCGGCGCTGGTCCCGGAGCCGGACAACCCCTTCGACCCCCACACCGTCTCGGTGCGGATCGGGCCCAACAAGATCGGCCACCTCGCCCAGCAGGACGCGCAGCGGTACTGGCCCTACCTCGCGCGGGTCATCGCGTCCGGCTACACGCCGGTGGCGCCGCTGAAGCTGGAGGCCACGGTCCTGCGCCAGGACGGGCAGGCGGAGGTCGACGCCGCGGCGCGGCTGTCGATCGCGGCCCCGGACCTGCTGTTCCCGCTCAACACGCCCCCGGCGCAGGCCGCGGTGCTGCCGCAGGGCCCGTCGATCAAGGTCCTGGACGAGCAGGAGTTCGCCGAGTACCTGCACAGCGTCATCCCTCCGTCCGGGGAGGGCCGCGTGATGCTGACCCTGGAGACGAACAAGGTCCGCAACCACCACGGGCAGACCCTGGACATCGTCGACGTGCTCTACGAGCGCCGGCAGGTGGGCCGGCTCTCCACGCAGATGTCCCAGCAGTTCATCCCGATCATCGACCACGCCTTCCAGCAGGAGAAGCTCACCGCGGTGTGGGGCACCATCCGCGGCTCGGCCTTCGAGGTCTCGATGACCCTCCAGGCCGCGCGTCCGGAGGACATTCCCGCGGAGTGGTTCGAGCAGCTGCCCAACGACGTCCCCGAGCTCCTGCCGCCCGGCGGCAATTTCGCCGTCCCGGACGCCTACGTCGCGGCCGAGGCCGACCGCTCGCGCAACGCGAAGAAGTGGCGCAAGGGCCTGGCCGTCTCCGCGGCGGGGTCCGGGGGCGCGGAGCGCCCCGGGCACGACGACGACGTGTCCGCCCAGCGCTCCTCCGCCGGCCCCGGGGCCGGCGTGCTCGGCCGGGTGCACGCGGCCGTGTGGGCGCTGCTGGCCATGACCGTGCTGCTGGGCGGGGTGGGCGTGGTCTTCCTCGGCATCGAGCCGCTGGTGAGCGCGCTGTGCTTCATCGTGGCCGTCGCGACCGGCTTCATGTCCTTCTACCTCGCCCGGATGAGCACCGGAGCGGCCCGCCGATGATCAGCCGCCGGGAACGCTTCCTCCAGATCCTCGAGGTCCTCTCGAAGCACGGCTTCGGCTTCGCCCTTGGCGGGATCAAGGAGGAGTGGCGCGCACCGCTGGCCCGGGTCCGGCTCATCGACCCCGACAAGCTCTACAGCCAGCCGGTCCACCTGCGGCAGGCCCTCGAGGAGCTCGGCCCCACGTTCGTGAAGCTCGGCCAGGTGGTCTCGACCCGGCCGGACCTGCTGCCCCCGCGATACGTGCAGGAGCTGACCCGGCTGCAGGACAGCACGCCCCCGGTGCCGCCGGAGCGGATCCGGGCGATGATCGAGTCGGAGCCCGACTCCGCCGCCGAGGAGATCCTCGCCGAGATCGACCCCGTGCCGCTCGCCACGGGCTCGATCGGCCAGGCGCACGCGGCCGTCTACAAGGGGGTGGACGTCGTCGTGAAGGTGCGCCGCCCCGGCGTCGTCGAGGAGGTCAACCGCGACCTCGAGATCCTCGCGGAGCTGGCCAAGCTGCTGTCCACCTACTGGCCGGCGGTGCAGCACTTCGACCTCGTGGGTCTGGCGGACGAGTTCGCCCAGTCCCTGCGGGACGAGCTGGACTACCTCACGGAGGCCCGCAACGCCCAGCGGATGGCCGAGAACTTCAGGGGCGACCCCCGGGTGCACGTCCCGGAGATCTTCTGGGAGGCCTCGACCTCCCGGATCCTCACGATGGAGCGGATCCGCGGGATCAAGATCAACGACTACCCCGCCCTCGAGGCCGCCGGGCTCGACCGGCACCTGCTGGCCGTGGACTCGACCGAGGCCATCTGCCGGATGATCTTCGAGCACGGCTTCTTCCACGCGGACCCGCACCCCGGGAACCTCTTCGTGGAGACCGGCGGGCGGATCGGCATCATCGACTTCGGGATGATGGGCACCCTCACCGACGAGTTCCGGGACCACCTGGTGACCCTGATGCTCGGCGTGGTGCAGGAGAACCCGCGGCGGGTCGCCGCGGGGCTGCTGGGGCTGACCTCGCAGGAGCTGGACGTCAACAAGAAGGACCTCGAGCGGGACGTGGCGATCCTGCTGCGCCGCTACGCGAACAAGCCCCTGCACGAGGTGCGGGTGGGCCACCTGATGGGCGACCTCATCGGGATGCTGCGCCGCTACCGGATGCACCTGCCGCGCGAGTCCGCCTTGTTCCTGCGGATGCTCGTCACGGCGGAGTCCGTGGGCACCGGCCTGGACCCGGAGTTCGACCTCGTCTCGGTCCTCGCCCCGTACGCCCAGCGGTTCGTGCTGCACCGGCTCTCCCCCGAGATCCTGGCCAAGCGGGCGCGCGAGATCCTGCAGGACGCGGTGCAGATGGGCGTCGAGGCCCCCGAGTACCTCCGGCGGCTCATCGTGGTGCTGGAGCGCGGCGGCTTCGACGTCCACCTGCGCGCCGACGAGTTCGAGCCGCTGCTCAAGCGCGGCGAGAAGATCGGCCACCAGGTGGTGGCCGGCGCGGTGATCGCCGCGTCCATCAACGGCATGGCCCACATCCTGGCGTCCGACCCGGAGCGGTGGCGGAAGTTCCACACCCCCCTGATCGCCGGCGGCGCGACCACCGTGGGCACGCTCACCGGCTACCTCGTGCTGTCCACCAACGTGCCCAAGGTCCGGCGCCTGGCCAACACCATCCGGGTCCGCCGCCGCTTCTGAGCCCCGGCCGGACCAGGTTCCTGCCAACGCCGCCGCATTGTGTCGATATGGCGGGCGAGGAGGGCGATACGGAATCGTTGCCGTAGGGACCTCCGCCAAAGATCCATGTCATTTCTTTGACATGGCATGCCCCGGCACCGAAGCTGACAGTCATCGACCTCTTCACCGCGGGCAGCCACTCAGCAGGGGGACCGGCCATGCACCACGAGAAGCACGTCACGCGCCTTTGCCTGCTGGGCGGCTGGGAACTGTCCGTTGGCGGCGTGAACATGCTCGTGGGGCACCGACAGCAACGCCTGCTGGCCGCCCTCGCCGTACACGGCAGGAGATCACGGCACTTTCTCGGCGGGCTGCTGTGGCCCGACTGCACGGAGGCCCACGCCATGGGCAGCCTGCGGGCCTCGGTCTTCACCATCACCCGCCGGCTGCCGGGGGTCATCGCTGCCCGAGGCCACGAGCTGCTCCTGGAGGACTCGGTCGACGTGGATCTTCACCGGCTGCTGAACTTCCTGGCGCGCCCCACGACTTCCCCGATCCCGGACGACCGGTGGTGTGTGGACCGATCCCGCGTGGAGTTGCTGCCCGGGTGGTACGACGACTGGGTCCTGGCCGAGCAGGAGCGCCTCCGCGGCCTGTACGCCAACGCCCTGGAGCAGCTCGCGCAGGCCGCCCTGGACCGGCGTGACGTCTACCGGGCGCTGACCCTTGCCCAGACGGTCCAGGACCTGGACCCACTTCGGGAGAGCGCCGTTCGGATCCTTGTCCAGGGGCACCTGGCGATCGACAACGAGGCGGCGGCGCTGCATGCGTTCCGCTGTTTCCAGGCCACGCTGGCCCACGAACTCGGGACACTGCCCTCGGCACGGATCACCGGCATGGTCTCCGCGTTGCAACGACCCTGACGAACGGGGCGTCTACCTCGGCACCTGCCCACGGCCTGGGACCATCGGGCTACGAGCGCGATCTGCTTGCTCAGTCCAGGCGCTCCGTCCGCCCGACGACCAACGCGTCTGCGATGCAGTCCCCGCCGATGCCCACTCCAGGCGGCCGAGAGGTGCGGCTCAGTCTCCCCTTCAGGCCGTGGCTGACGTCAAGGACGCGGATCGAGACCGGTCCGCTCCTGGTGAGGACCAGGCGCGGCGTGGCGCTCTCGGGCGGGGACGCGAGGAACCAGCCTTCGAACCGGCCGCGCTCAACGCGGGTCGCGGCCGCATGCCCCATCAGTTCCACCCCCAGCACCACGCCGCCTCCAGCACCACACCTTCCGGAACAGAGACGTGGACGGATTCCACCTCACGCCGGGGCTTGATCCGGCGCAGAACTGTGCGCACGTCTCCTTATGCGTGATCGGACTCGATGCCCACCCGCGAGGCCGGCAGCGCCGCCGCTCACGCCGGACCCGTGGCCAGGTCTCCACCGAGTACCGGAAAGCTGCGCGAGAGATCCTCCCGGCCGGTCAGGTAGGACACCGCCCAGTCTTCCGGTCGGCCGTCCAAGCCGGCCCACACGGCCCGCCGGTGTCTGCGTCTACCGCATAGGCGAGGTGGGACGGGCCCGGGTGAGCGGCGTCGAAGCGGTCCATCACCAGGCCGACGACAAAGCACGAGGCAGCGAGGGCAGTCAGCGCGAGCGCCGGCAGGCCCCCTGCCGGAGGAAACGAGGTCGGGGAAGACTGTCTCCAGCGCGGGCACGAGGACCAGGACCAGGAGGGCCGCCACGAGCGTGCTGCTCCGCCCCGTCGAGCCCGCAGGCAGGGAAGACGAGGACCACGGTGGGCTCGAGCACCAGAACGACCACCGCCGCCCCGTGGACGGCGGCGAGGGCGGATCTCCGTGCCGAGGTGGCAGCAAAGACCGCTCCGCAGGTGGCGAGGGCGGCCAGGTTGGCTCCTCGGGGAACGACGGCGGGCAGCACGATGCCCGTGATGGCGAGGACACCGAGAACGCCGAGGAGCCCGCCGGCTCCGATCCGCTGGCACACCAATGCGTACCAGGCCAGGAACACGGCCAGGACCAAAGCGAGCACCGCTGCCCGACACCACCCCGGCCGCCAAGGGCCGAGCATCTGGGCGTATCCCGAGTGCAGGGCCACGACGAGCTACCACAACGGCCGGGTCAGCAACGAAGTTGCGGCCAGTGGCACCGTGGCGGCCACAAGACCCGTCACCACGCCGACGCCCGTCACCGTGCCACGACGAGGGGCCGCGGCAGTCGCCCCCACGACGGTCGCTGTTGCCAGCGCAGCCAAGGGCCACGTCCACCCCGCCGGATACTGCACTAGAAGCCTCAGGACCCGGAAGTGCGTGATGTCGGTGTCGCTGGGGTCGATCAGGGTGGGAACGCCCATGTCCCCCAGCGCGCGGGTCATGGCCAGGGCGTTCGTGCCTTGGTGCTGGAGGGTCCCGGGGTGGACCCCCGCCGGGCGGTCTTCCGGCCGGCGGAGCCTCGCGCCTCCAAGTTGAGCACCAGCCCCCGTCTGCGGCCAAGGGGTGCTCATTCACGAACGCCTCGGCGCCGAACAGGAAGTTCTCCTCGGCGTCGTTAAGGACAAGCACGACATCAATGCGCGGGCGCGGGCCCTCGGCGAGCGCCCGTGCCGTCTCCAGCAGCGCGGCCGCGGCTGCTCCGTTGTCACCCGCACCCGGTGTCAAGGGCTGATTGCCGTGGTGGACGACCAGGAGAATGCATCCCGTGGGATCGGTGCCGGGCAGGACCGCCACCACGTTGTGCACCGGAGCAGCGGCGAAGTGCTGACGATAGCACCGGTGGATACCACGGCGACCTGAGTTTCCAGGCGCAGACCGGGCCCCGTCAGCACCGATTCCAGATAGCTGCGGAACTCCGCCGATGTGGGACTTCCGGTGGGCCGGGGCGCCACCGCGATTCACTGAAGATTGACCTGGGCCCGCGCGGCGCTGAGATGCAGCAACGCGCGTCCTGAGGCAGCGGAGAGGGCGGTAATACTCCCAGGACGCTGCCCACCCCGGCCGCGATGAGAGTCAGGAGCGCAATGAGCCCGGTCACGCACGCGACCGTGGGCGGAGATCCAAGACTCATCCTGGGCGCCGTCCACAGCGCCGTGCGAGGACTCCCGATGCACGGGTCGGATGGTAAAGGAGCCAGTGGTTCTCAGCTGGCCGCGGGCGGCATCTCCAAGTGCACGACCTTCACCTGGGTCATCTCGTCGAGGAGCTCGGGGCCGTAGCCGAAGCCCGCGCCGGACGCCCGCCGTGGCTGCGCCGCACCGCCCGGGGCGCCGCCGAAGACGTTGTTGACCTTGAGCGTGCCCACCGGCAGCTCGGCCACGGCGCGCTGGGCGTGGGCGATCCGCCCGGTGAGCACGGTCGCGGCCAGCCCGTAGCGGTCGGCGGCGGCCAGCCGGAGCCCCTCGTCGAAGCTGTCGACGACCTGGACCGGCGCCACGGGCCCGAACGTCTCCTCGGTCATCACGGTCATCGCGGGGGTGCACCCGCGCAGCACGGTGGCCGGGTAGAACGCGCCGGGGCCCTCCGGGACCTGGGCGCCCTCGAGCACGACCGCCCCCTGGGCGACGCTCTCGGCGACCTGGCGGTGGACCTCCTCGCGCAGCCGCTCGTCGACCAGCGGCGCGAGCGTGCCGTCGGTGTTGCGCCGGCGCGCCTCCTCGGCGAGCGCCTCGAGGAACGGCTCGGCGACGCCGCGGTGGACGTAGATCCGCTCGACCGCCACGCAGATCTGGCCCGAGTTCGCGAACGCGCCGAGTGCGGCCTGCCCGGCGGCCCAGACGGGGTCGACGTCGTCGTCGACCACCAGGGCGTCGTTGCCGCCGTTCTCCCGGACCACGTGGGCGCCGGTGCCGAGCGCCGCGCGGGCGATGGCCTCCCCCGTGGCGGTGGAGCCGACGTGGGCGAGGACGTCGACGCCGGGCAGCGCCGTGAGCAACTCCCCCACGGCGGCGCCGCCGGTGACGGTGCCGAGCACCCCGGCCGGCAGGGCCCCGGCGAGGATCTCCCCGAGGCGGGCCCCGACGTGGGGGCAGCGCTCGCTCGGCTTGTGCACCACGGTGTTGCCGGTGACGATCGCCGCGCCCAGCAGGCCCGCGGCCACGGCCACGGGGTCGTTCCAGGGGGTGAGGGCGACGACGACGCCGCGCGGCTCCGCGACCGTGTAGTCGGCCGCGAGCACGCTGCCGCGCAGGCTGTGGCCCCGGTGCACCGGGCCGAGCTCGGCGTACTGGTGGAGTGTGCCGACCCCGGCCATCACCCCGCCCAGGGACTCCTCGACGGGCTTGCCGGTCTCGCGGGCGTTGAGCTCGGCGAGCTCCTGGGCGTGGGCGGCCAGGCGGTCGGCGGCCGCGCGCAGGGCCTTCCCGCGCTCCTCGGGGGCGGTCCGGGCCCAGTCCCGGGCGGCGCCGCGGGCGGCAGCGACCGCGGCCCGCACCTCCTCCTCCGTGGCGGCGGCCAGGGTGCCGACCGTGGACCCGTCCCGCGGATCCTGCACGGTGAGCTCGGTCGTCGGGGCGGTGGCGGGTGCTGCGGTGGTCATGGAACTCCTTCTCCGTGCGGGCGGGCGTCCTCCGGCCGTGCGGGTGCGGACACCCCGGGGGCCGTCCTGATGAGCATACTGATGAACGGCTCGGGAGCGGCTACGGTAGCAGGGACCAGGCCGCCGCACCCGCGGCGCCTGCCCCCTGTTCCGACGAGGAGCAGCACGCCCGCCCGCGGCACCGGCCGTGGGCGCGGCCGTGTCCAGCAGAGAGGAAGTTGCATGAGTCTCCAGCCCACCAATCCCGGCCGGGTGCTGATCACCGGCGGTGCCTCCGGGCTCGGCGCCGCCGTGGCGGAGGCGGTCCGCGACAACGGCGGCACCCCCATCGTCCTGGACCGGGACATCAGCACGCTCACCGGCGTCACCGCCTACGAGGTCGACGTGGCGGACACCGCCGCGGTGACCGAGACGGTGCGCCGGGCCGTGACGGACGCCGGCGGCCTGGACGCGGTCGTCACCGCGGCCGGCATCGACCGCTGCGGCCGGCTCGAGGACGTGGCGAGCACCGAGTGGGAGAAGGTCGTGCAGGTCAACCTGTTCGGCACCGTGTCCACGGTGCGTGCGGCGCTGCCCGCCCTGCGGGAGTCCCGGGGGCGGGTCGTCACCGTGGCCTCCACCCTGGCGCTGAAGGGCGTCTCGGACGCGACGGCGTACTGCGCCTCCAAGTTCGGGGTGCTGGGCTTCACCCAGGCCCTCGCCGCGGAGCTCAAGGGCGAGGTCGGCGTCACCCAGCTCATCCCCGGCGGCATGAAGACGCGCTTCTTCGACGACCGGGACGAGCAGTACAAGCCCCAGGACGACTCCCAGCTCAACGATCCGGAGAACGTCGCAAACGCCGTCCTGTTCGCCCTCGGCCAGCCCCGCGGGTGCGAGATCCGCGAGCTGTTCGTCGCCCACGCCGAGGAGGGCTCCTGGCCCTGATCGGCCCTGCGCACGGAGGGACGGCCGGACCGGACCGCGGAAACGCCTCCGGCCCGGCCGTCGCCGCTGGTGAGAGCACGGTTGTCCCCACAACGGGCGACGGGTCGGGCGCGGGCAGATCATGACTGCGCATCTAGACTGATGACCTCTCCCCGACCGCACAGGAAGGCCTGACGTCAGCGTGGACTCCCCCCTCGACACCACGGTGGCACGCGTCCCGATCACGGTGCGCTGCCTCGACGAGCACGGCCGGCCCGTGCGCCTCTCGGCGCGCACGCTCGGACGCGGCTCCACCGACCTGCAGGACCTGCTGCGCCGGGCCTACGCCGCCGTCCGGGAGGACTGCCCCGCCGAGACCGTCACCGTCTCCTTCCTGGAGGACTGCCGGGGCCGGCTGCAGCTGGAGTACCTGGTGGTGGACCGCACCCGTCCGAGCCGCTGGCGGCGGAACCGCGAGCGGGGCCGCGCGGAGGACGTCCGGACGGCGCTGACGGAGGCGACCATCGTCGTGACCCTCGCGGTCGAGGCCGTCGGGGCGGTCGCCGCCGCGTCCACGGCCCGGTGGTCCGAGGGCGACACGCCCAACTTCGCAGACCTGGTCCTCGACGGTGCGCGCACCGTCCGGCTGCCCGGCGCCGTGCGCGCCCTGCTCGGCGACGACGCGGTGCTGGAGCTGCTGCGGGGCACCATGGCGATGTTCCTGGACGACGACGTCGAGCAGCTGGTCATCGGCAAGGACCCCGAGCTGCCGGGCCGCTACCAGGAGACGGTGGTCACCCGCTCCCCCGCCCTCGTGCGCTTCCTCCAGGGCGGGCCCCTGGCCGGACTGGTCCCCGGGGGCTCCGAACGGCCCTGAGCTCCCGACCCTGCCCGTTGCGGCCCCGCCCCGGTGGCGGATCCGGGCGCGGTCCTGCGCGGCGCGCCGCCGCGGATGTCGGAGGCGGCGGCCATGATGGGCCCGACCGGTCACCGGGACGGAAGGGGCTCGACGTGGGACTGATGGCGCCGCTGCAGGACAGGCTGCGCACGACCTTCGCCGGACAGGCGGACCGCGTGCCGGAGTGGGAGCTGGCGCTGGCCGACGGCCAGGACGCCGGGCACTTCCGGCCCGGTTCGGCGGTGTGGGCCGTGCACGGGTCGATGGCGACCATCCCCGCGGGCGTTCGCGCCCTGCTCACCCAGGCCCTGCACCCGGGGGCGCTGGCCGGCGTCGTCGAGCACTCGGACTACCGGAGCGACCCCCTGGGGCGCCTCGCCGGGACCATCCGGTGGATCTTCACCGTCACTTACGGGGACACCACCGCCGCGCACCGGGCCTCGGCGCACGTCCGCCGGATCCACGACGGCGTGCGCGGCACCTACACCGGGGCCGACGGCGTGCGGCGCCCGTACTGCGCGAACGACCCCGAGCTCGCCGAGTGGGTCCACCTGGCGTTCACGGACGCGTTCCTGCGCTCCCACCAGCGGTGGGGCGGGACGATCCCGGGCGGGCCGGACGCCTACGTGCGGGAGTGGGCCGTGGCGGGCCGGCTGATGGGCGTGGAGCGGCCGCCGCGCTCCGAGGCCGAGCTGGACGAGCGCCTCCGGTCCTTCGGCCCCCGCCTCGCCGGAGGCCCGCGGGTGGACGACGTCGTGGCGTTCCTGCGCCGCCCGCCCCTGGACCCCGTGCTGCTGCCGGGCTACCGGGCCCTGTTCGCCGCCGTCGTGGACTCGCTGCCCGGGGACCGGCTGGACCTGCTCGGTCTCGAGCGTCCGCGGCTGGGCCCCGTTCCGCTGCCCACGCGCGGCGCCGCCGGGCTCACCCTGGCGGTGGTCGGCCGCGCCCTCGGGGAGACGGGGCCGAGCGAGGCGGCCGCACGCCGCCGCCTCGCTCGCCTCGGCCTGCTCTGAGAGCGCACCGCGCTCAGGCCGAGGCCTCCTCGGTCCCGGCGCGCCCGGTGACGTGGTCGTAGGCCTCCGCGGCCGCCGCGGCCACGCCGTGCCACGTCCGTCCCGGCACGACCCGGCGCCGGCCCTCGCCGCCGAGGCAGCGGCGCACGGCGGGGCACTCGAGCATCATCCGCAGGACCGTGGCGAGGGTCTCGGGCTCCTCCGGCGGGGTGAGCATCCCGGTGATGCCGTCGGCCACGGTCTCGGCAAGCACCGGCAGCCGTGAGGCGACCACGGGGGTCCCGGTGGCCAGGGCCTCGACGGACTCGGTCGGGGCCGCGGCCCGGGTGACCGGGCGGTCCTTGCGGGCGACCACGAACACGTCGAACGCCTGGTGGTACTGCACGACCTGCTCGCCCGGGACCCGCCCCGTGAAGCGGACCCGGTCGCCCAGGCCGAGCTCCGCGGCCAGGCGCTCGAGCTCCCGCCGCGCCGGGCCCTCGCCCACGACCACCACGAGCAGCTCCGGCACGTCGGCGCGCACGAGGGCCGCGGCGCGCAGGAGGTCGTCGAGGCCCTCGTGCTCCACCAGGTCCGCGACCGCGCCCACCACCCGGGCCGTCTCCGGCAGCCCGAGGACCCGGCGCGCCTCCCGCAGGGGTCGGGGATCCGCCAGGTAGGGGCCGTCCACGGCGGGGAGCGCCACGCGGACCGGGACGGGGCCGGCCGGCAGGGCCCGCGTCAGCGCCCGCACCCGCTCGCCCATCGCACGGCTCGTGGTCACCACGTCGGCCGCGGCGGCCAGGACCTCGGCCTCCCGGGCGCAGTCGAGCCCGTGGCGCTCGCTCGTGGCGGCCTCGGCGGGACGGGAGGCCGCCCACCGGTCGGCCGGCAGCTCGCGCACCTCGTAGACCCACGGGATGCCCAGGGCCTCGGCCACCGCGCGGGTCACGAGGCCGTTGCCGGGGCGGCTCGTCGTGTGCAGCACGGCGGGCCGGGCGCGCAGGGCCAGTTCGAGCAGGGCCTGCGCCTCCTGCTGCAGTCGTGCCGTGGGCAGCAGCGCGCGGCGGGCGGGCAGGATCCGGTGGTAGGAGACGCCGTCGAGCACCTCGGGCGCCGGCCCGTGCGACCGGCCGTCGGCGGGCACGGGACCGGGGCGGGTCACAGCGGTCACGGTCCAGCCCTGGGCCACGGTCGCGGACAGCAGGGAGTGGTGGCGCGGCGCGCGGCGGCCCCGGGCGCGCGGCGGGGCCTCGGCCAGCACGTGCAGCACGGAGGCGGCCTCCGGCCGGTAACCGACCACCGGGGTGAGCGCGGGACGCCAGCCGGAGAGCAGCCGCAGGTCGTCCTCGTAGTGGAGCAGCCGGCGGCGCTCCCCCGGCGTGGCTCGCCCGGCGGCCACGGCGCGCCGGAGCTCGACCACGGCCTCCGAGATCCGGCCGACGTGGCGGTGCCGGCGGGCCCGCGTGCCGGCGAGGTCGCTGGTGCCGGGCGGCACCAGCGCGAGGAACCGGTCCGCCTCGGCCACGCGGCCCGCGGACAGGGCGGCCTCGGCGAGGCGGCGGGCCGCGCCCGGCGCGGGACGCCGGCGGCGGGCCCGGCCGAGCCGGTGCTCGAGCTGCCGCTCCGCGCGCGGGTCCGGGCCCAGGGTGCGGGCCACGGCGGCCCCGGCCTCGGGCCAGGGACTGCGCAGCAGGGCGCGGGCGGCGGGTCGCGCCGCGGCGGCGGGGAGGACCCGGGCCGCGGGCAGCCAGAAGGCCTCGGGCTCATCGTCCGGACTGAAGGGGCGGGGAGTGTGCGGCATGGCCTTCTCGCGGGGGGGGGTCAAGAGGGGCCGTCCCGGTCGATCACGGGGCGTGCTGCGGGCGGGGGAAGACGTTCCACGCCGGGTCGGGGGCCGGTGGGGAACTACTGATCGTCAGGGTTCAGCGTAGCAAGATATGGGCCCAGATCGTCCGCCGCGACGGCCGTGCCGATGCCCGCCATCGCCTCGAGGTCGGGCAGGACCACGGACTGCCCGTCCGGGGACACGCCGAGGCCCTGATCGGGGGCCGTGGTCATCCGCAGGTCCCCGGCGGAGAGACCGGCCAGGTCGGGGGCGAGCCCGGCGATCCACGCCGCGTCGAGCCCCTCGCTCACCGTCAGGTAGGGCGAGAAGTCGCTGACCACGGTGTGCAGCCGGACCGGGTTGAGCAGCGTCTGCGGGCCGAGCAGCCGCTCGAGAGCGGACTGGACGTAGTTGCGCTGGTTCTCCACCCGCTGGAAGTCCCCGTCCTCGAAGGCCTTGCGCTCCCGGACGAACTCGAGCGCCCGTTTCCCGTCCATGTGCTCGGGGCCCTGCTCGAAGGTCATGCCCTCGTTGGACACGAAGTCCTGGGGCACGTCGACGGTCACGCCGCCGAGGGCGTCGGTGAGGGCCTGGAAGCCGGCGAAGTCCACCTCGGCGACCTGGTCGACCCGGGTGCCGAAGAGGTCCTCGACCGTCCCGACCATCAGCGGGACGCCGCCGAGATCGAGGGCGGCGTTGATCTTCGCCTCCCCCACCCCGGGGATCGGCACCCACGTGTCCCGCAGCACGGAGATGACGTAGGCCTCGCCGCCGTCCTCGGGAAGGTGCACCAGCATGATGGTGTCCGCCCGCACCCCCTCCACGCCCACGTCCGCCCGCCCGCCGGGCTGGCTGTCGGCGCCGAGCAGCAGCACGGTGGTGCCCCGGTCCTGGGCGGAGCCCGCCGCGGGGCGCCCGCTCTCGGCGGGGAACGCGTCGTCCACGACCCGCTTGCGGGCGTCGAAGGTCCGTCCCAGGTTCCAGACGAACGCGGCGGCCACCAGGGCGAGGACCAGCACGAGACCCAGGAGCACCAGTAGCACGCGACGGACCGGGCGGCGGCGCGGCGCGGCCGGCGCGCGCTCGGCACCACGCTCGGCACCACGGTCGGCGTCGCGGGCGGATTCGCGGTCGTGGACGGTCATCAGAGGCTCCCCGTTCGGTGGGTCGGGCGGACGCCGGTCGCGGCACCTGTCCCGGCCGGTGCGCCCATGCTAGGCCGCCGCTGCTCGGAGGTCGCCCGGAGGTCGCTGGGAGAGCCGGGGGCGGAGAAGGGCCACGAGCGGATCAGGGCACCCGGGCGATCCACTCCGGCGTGGCGAACTTGTTGCGCACGAGCTCGCGGGCGGCGGCGATCTCGGTGTCCCGGACGGCGCCCTCCGCGGCGCCGTAGCGGCCCGCGAAGACCTCTACGAGCTTGCCCACGACGTCGGCGCGGGCCATGCCGGTCTGCCGGCGCAGCGGGTCCACGCGCTTCTTGGCCGAGCGGTGCCCCTTGTCGGAGAGCTTCTCCTTGCCGATCCGCAGGACCTCGGTCATCTTCTGCGCGTCGATGTCGTAGCTCATGGTCACGTGGTGGACCATCCCGCCGCCCGCGAAGCGCTTCTGCGCCGCTCCGCCGATCTTGCCGTGCTCGGTGGCGATGTCGTTGAGCGGGACGTAGAACGCCTCCAGGCCCATCTCCTGGAACGCCTGCATGACCCACTGGTCGAGGAACGGGTAGGACTCCGAGAAGCTGAGCCCGTCCACGAGCGTCTGCGGCAGGTACAGCGAGTAGGTGATGCAGTTGCCCGCCTCCATGAACATGGCCCCGCCCCCGGAGACGCGGCGCACCACGGAGACGCCGTGCCGCCGGGCGCCCTCGGCGTCCACCTCGTTGCGCAGGGACTGGAAGGACCCGATCACCACGGACGGCTCCTCCCAGTCCCACAGGCGCAGGGCGGGCGGGCGCCGGCCCGCGCCCACCTCGCGGGCGAGGACCTCGTCGAGCGCCAGGTTCTCCAGGGTGGGGCGGACGGTGGGCGGGATGACCTCCCACGCGTGGTCGTCCCACGTCGTGGCGTGGGCCAGGGCCCGGCGGACCGCGGTGGCGATCGCCTGTGGGGAGAAGCCGAACAGCACGACGTCGGGCGCGAGGGCCGCCTCGACCGCCGCGACGATCTCCTGCGGTGAGGCGTGCTCGCTGAGCCCGGTGAGCGCCGCGTTGATGTCCTCGAGGGCCTCGTCGGGCTCGAGGAAGAAGTCCCCGTTCACGGAGACGTCGGCCAGCCGCCCGTCGACCACGTCCAGGTCCGCGACCACGAGCTTGCCGCCCAGCACCTTGTACTCCCCGTGCCGCCGCTCCTGCGCCATCCGTGTCCTTCCCTCGTCCGTGCCGGTGGTCCCGGGTCAGCCTACGCCGGGGACCGCGGGCACGGCGCAGGCCCGGACCGGTGCGGTCCGGGCCTGCGGGCGATCGTGCGGGGCCCCGCGAGCGGGACGGAGATCAGCTGCTGGACTTGCCGAAGTTCTTGAAGCGGGCGTTGAAGCGCTCCACGCGGCCGGCGGAGTCCATGATGCGCTGCTTGCCGGTGTAGAACGGGTGGGACTCCGAGGAGATCTCGACCTCGATGATCGGGTACTCGTTGCCGTCCTCCCACGTCTCGGTCTTCTTCGAGGTGGCGGTGGAACGGGTCAGGATCGTCTTGCCGGAGGCCAGGTCGCGGAAGAGGACCGGGTGGTAGTCCGGGTGGATGTCAGTCTTCATGGGGTTCAAACCTTTGTCGTCGGTGCCTGGATTTTGCCAGCCACGGTTTCGCTCGGTGGGCGGTGCGCCGTCGTCGTCCGTCCGCGCGGTCCGGGAAGGGCGGGGGCATCGGGCACCAGCGGTCCAGCGTACCGGATCGCCGGTGGAAATTCACCCGCCGTCCCGCGGCGCGCGGGGCCCGGTGCGTGTCGTTCCCCCGCGCCGCTGCCCCGGGCCGCGGGCGCCTCACCACCGGTGGGCGACGTCCACGACGAGCCGGGACCCCCGGCCCGGCCCGTCGAGGACGAACACCCGGAACGGCAGCCGGGCGCGCACGCCGAGTCCGACCGAGGTGCGGGCCTCGTAGCTGCCGCCCCACGCGACCTGGCGGAACGTGCGGTAGCCGGCGACGTCCACGAGCTCCCGCCGGTCGTCGAACTCGTAGGTGGGCCTGCCCCTGCCGTCGTAGGCGGGGGCGTTGGCCGTGATCACCAGGTCGGTCCCCCGCAGGGGGATGGGGTCGCCGGAGCCGATGCCCGTGAAGCGGGCGTAGCGCACGTCGTAGCCCCGCAGCCTGCCGTCGAGGTCGATCACCATCCGGTCGAAGCAGGGGTGCTGCCCCGCCCGGACGTCCGTGACGTGGGGGTAGCGGGGCGTGGTCGCCTCACCGCTGCGGGCCTTGGCCCCCGATCCCCACGTGATGCCGCAGTACGGGGCCGCGGCGTTCGCGCTGCCGGGGACGATGAGCCCCAGCCCCATGGCCAGCACCACTGCCGCCAGCCACGAGATCACCTTCTTCATGACACACCCGATCGTTCCTCTGCGCCCGGCCGCCGGCTGGTGCCGCGGTTGGAAGGACCGGGCCTCGCAGACCCCTCCAGGATAGTCTTCGCACTTGCCAACGGCACTGGTCGCACCGTGATCGACGCCCGAACCGTGACCTGTGGCCGGGGGCGGCGGGCCCGTGGCCGCGCGCCCGGAGGGCTACCGGCCGGGCCGGGTCTCCCAGAAGGCCACGGCGGAGGCCGCGGCGACGTTGAGGGAGTCCACGCCGTGGGACATCGGGATCCGCACGGTGAGGTCCGCGTGGTGGACGGTGGCGGCGCTCAGCCCGTCCCCCTCGGTGCCGAGGACCAGGGCGAGCCGCTCGTCGCGGCGCGCCGACAGCTCCTGGAGGGTGATCGAGTCGTCGCTCAGGGCGAGCGCCGCCGTGGTGAAGCCCGCGTCCTTGATCCGCTGCAGGTCGGCCGTCCAGTGCTGCAGCCGGGTCCACGGGACCTGGAACACGGTGCCCATGGAGACCCGGATGGAGCGCCGGTACAGGGGGTCGGCGCAGCGCGGGGTGACGAGCACGGCGTCGACGTCCAGCGCGGCGGCGGAGCGGAAGATCGCCCCCACGTTGGTGTGGTCGACGATGTCCTCGAGGACCGCCACCCGGTGCGACGACGCCAGGAGCCGCTCCAGCTCCACCGGCTCCGGGCGCTGCATGGCCGCGATCGCGCCGCGGTGCAGGTGGAAGCCGGTGATCTGCTCGAGCACCTCGTCCGGGCCGACGTACAGGGGCACGTCCGGGTGCTGGGCGAGGACGTCCGCGAGGTCCTCCAGCCACTTCTCCGCCATGAAGAAGGACCGGGGGGTGTGCCCGGCCGCGAGCGCCCGGCGGAGCACCTTGGAGGACTCGGCGATGTACATGCCGCGCTCGGGCTCGAGCTTGCGCCGCAGCCTGACGTCGGTCAGGCGGGCGTAGTCGGCCACCCGGGGGTCGTCGGCGCTGTCGAGGCGGATCATCTGGGAGAGGTCGGTCACGGGGGTCTCTTCGGGGTCGGGGTTCGTGGCGGGCGGGGTCGGGGCCGCGGACAGGGTCCGCCCCGAATGGTAGCCGGAGCCCGTCCGGCGCCCGGCCGGTCTCAGAGCAGCTGGGACACGAGGCTCACGAGGGCCACGACGCCGAGCACCACGATCACGGTGCGCAGCAGGACCGGGGAGAGCCGGCGGCCGATCTTGGCCCCCGCCCAGGCGCCCACCGTGGAGCTGAGGGCGATGAGCAGCACCACCCACCAGTTGATCCGGTCGAACGCGAAGAGGATGTAGGACACGGCGGCGACGATGTTCACCGCCGCCACCAGCACCACCTTGACGGCGTTGGCGGCCTGCAGCGAGGCGAGCAGGAACACGCCCAGGATGCCGAGCAGCAGCACACCCTGGGCGGCCACGAAGTACCCGCCGTAGATCCCGGCCAGGAACACCAGGACGTACAGGGACGCGGGCTGCGGGGCCCGGTCCGGGTCGAGGGTGCGGGGGGCCTCCCCCCGGGCCCGGGCCGCCGCGGCGGCGGCCTCGGCCTGCTCGTCCTTGCGCCGGCGCACCAGTGCCTGGAGCCGCGGCTGGAAGACCACGAACAGGAGGGCGACGACGATCAGCCCCGGCGCGGCGTAGCCGAAGACCTCCTCGGGCAGGTGCAGCAGCAGCCACGCGCCGATCACCCCGCCCAGCGCGGAGCAGGGGATGAGCTTGAGCAGGGTCCGTTCCACGCCCGCGAGCTCGTGGCGGTAGTTCCAGGCGCCGGTGAGGTTGCCGGCGATCAGGCCCATCGCGTTGGACATGGACGCGGTCACGGGCGGGACGCCCATGGTCACGAGCACGGGGAAGGTGACGAGGGTGCCCGAGCCGACGATGGTGTTGATCAGTCCGGCGGCGACGCCGGCGAGCAGGATGAGGGCGGCCTGCCACCACTCGAACGGGAAGTCGGCGGCGAGGGCTGCGAGCGTGTCGGGCACCACGTCGGGTCAGGACCGGCCGAACGCGGCGAAGCGGTTGCCGACCTTCACCAGCTTCAGCGGGAGGCCGAAGGTCTCGGAGAGGTTCTTCTGCGTCATGACCGTGCGGACGGGGCCCGCGGCCACGACACGGCCCTCGCGCAGCAGCAGCGCGTGGGTGAAGGCGTCGGGCACCTCTTCGAGGTGGTGGGTGACCATGACGATCGCCGGGGACGCCCCGTCGCGGGCCAGCTCGTCCAGCCGGGCCACCAGGTCCTCCCGGCCGCCCACGTCCAGGCCGGCGGCGGGCTCGTCGAGCAGCAGCAGCTCGGGGTCGGTCATCAGGGCGCGGGCGATCAGGACGCGCTTGCGCTCCCCCTCCGAGAGCGAGCCGAAGCGGCGCTCCGCCAGGTGCTCGATCCCCCACGCGGCCATGAGCTCCTGCGCCTGGGCCTCGTCGGCGTCGTCGTAGCTCTCGATCCACCGGCCCGTCACCCCGTACGCGGCGGTGACCACGCAGTTGCGCACGGACTCGGCGTCGGGGATCTGGGTGGCGAGCACGGCGGAGGTCAGCCCGATGCGGGGGCGCAGCTCGAACACGTCCACCGCGCCGAGGATCTCGTCCAGGATGTCGACCATGCCCCGGGAGGGGTGCAGGCGGGCGGCCGCGATGGACAGCAGGGTGGTCTTGCCGGCGCCGTTGGGGCCGAGGATGACCCAGCGCTCGCCGTCGTTGACGACCCAGTCCACGGAATCCAGCAGGGTCTTCTGTCCGCGGACCACGCTGACGTCCACCATCTCCACCACAGCACTCATACCCGCCACTCTAGGACACGCGGAGCACCGCACCGGCGTGCCGGTGCGGTGCGCACCGCGTCAGGGACGGGCGGAGCGGCGCGGCCACCGCCCACGGATGATCGACGCGCGGTGCTCCCGGCCCTTCCCGGCGGCGCCGGAGCGGGCGGCCCAGAAGTCCTCCCCGGCCCAGCGGAAGCGAGGCGTCTCCTTGGCCAGGAACGCCCGCTGCCCGATGCGGGCGTCGGGTCCGTCGAGGACCTCCCGGAACAGGGCCTCGGAGATCTCGTCGGCGCCGAGCCCGGCCGCCTCGCCCTCGTAGGTGGAGGGGAGCCCGATCAGGTGCTTGTGGGCCTGCACGGAGAGCTGGGACCGCCCCGCCAGATCCGTGACCAGCTGCTCCAGGGCCGTCTCGAAGCCGGCGTCCTCCACCACGCGGGTGAGCATGCCCCACCGCTCGGCGTCGGCGGCGGTGACGGTGTCGCCGGTGAGCAGCAGGTAGGAGGCCGTGCCGCGGCCCACCAGGCGGACCAGGCGCTGGATCCCGGAGGCCGGGAACACGATGCCGATGCGGGCCGGGGTCAGTCCGATGCGCAGGGAGGCCGTGGCGATGCGCAGGTCGCAGGCGCCGGCCAGCATCCAGGCCCCGCCCATGCAGTACCCCTCCAGGGCCGCCACGGTGGGCTTGTGCACCGCGGCCAGGGCCGCCTCGGCCTCGGTGAGCAGCCCGCCGCGGGGCAGCCCGGTGCCGGGCTCCCCCAGGCACTCGAACACCTCGGCGATGTCGGCCCCGGCGGAGAACACCCCGCCCGCCCCGCGCACCCCGATCACCCGCACGCCGGGGTCGGCGTCCAGCTTCTCCAGCACGCCCGGCAGGGCCGCCCACATCGCCGGGGACAGGGCGTTGCGCCGGTCGGGGCGGTCGAGGACCACCCAGGCCACGGGGCCTTCCCGCCGGACCTCCAGGGCGCCGGTGGACATCTCGGGGAGGGGCTGAGCGGTCATCGGAGGGCCTCCGTCTTCGGGTCGGTGGTGTTCCCGGTGGGGCCGGCCCCGGCCGCGGTGCCCGCGAGCCAGTCGCGGACGGAGGCACCGTGCTGGTCGAGCACGGGCGGGGCGGCGTGGTCCCGCCGTGTCGTCTCGTCCGTGTCGCCGGGGGCGAAGAACCGCACCGCGGGTCCGGGCAGCTCGACGGGGCCGAGGACCTCGTGGTCGACGCCCACGACCAGCCCCTGCGAGCGCACCTGTTCCCAGGCGTAGACCTCGTCCAGGGTCCGGACCTTCCCGGCCGGGATGCCGATCCCGGCCAGCAGCTCCAGCAGCTCCTCGGGACCGTGCGCGGCGAAGGCCTCCTCGACGGCGGCGATCACGGCCGGGCGGTTGCGGACGCGGTCGGCGTTGGTCGCGAACTCCGGCCGGTCGGGGTCGATCCCGAAGGCCCCGGCGAAGGTGCGCCACAGCTTCTCGCTGCCCACGCTGATCTGCACCTTCCCGCCGCGGCAGGCGAACAGGCCGTAGGGCGCGATGGAGGGGTGGTGGTTGCCCTGGGCCCGCGGCACCTCGTGGGCCACGGTGGCGCGGGTGCCCTGGAAGGCGTGCACCCCGACCACCGAGGACAGCAGCGAGGTGCGCACGACCTTCCCCGCCCCCGTGCGCTCGCGCTCGTAGAGGGCGGCCAGCACGCCGTAGGCGCCGTTCATCCCGGCCAGCAGGTCGGCGATGGGCACGCCCACCCGCTGGGGGTCGTCCGGGCCGGAACCGGTGAGCGACATGAGGCCGGCCTCGCCCTGGACGATCTGGTCGTAGCCGGAGCGCCGGGACTCCGGACCGTCGTGGCCGAAGCCGGTGATGGAGAGCACCACCAGGCGGGGGTTCAGACGGTGCAGCTCCTCGACGGAGAAGCCGAGCCGGTCCAGCACCCCGGGCCGGAAGTTCTCCACCAGGACATCGGCGCGCTCCACGAGCGCCCGGAGCACCTGCCCGCCGTCCTCGGACTTGAGGTCCAGGGCCACGGACTCCTTGTTGCGGTTGCAGGACAGGAAGTACGTGGCCTGCGGGTCGTCCTCGGGTCCCACGAAGGGCGGGCCCCACCCGCGGGTGTCGTCGCCCGTGCCGGGGCTCTCGATCTTGACGACCCGCGCGCCCAGGTCGGCGAGCATCATGGCCGCGTGCGGGCCGGCGAGGGCCCGGGACAGGTCCACGACGAGGGTGCCGGCCAGGGGGCCGCCGGACGGCGAGGGCTCCTGGGGGGCGGTGCGGGGCGGGGTGCCGGTGGCGGGCTGGATGTCGGTCATGGCGGGTTCCTCCGGGATCGGGTCGGTGGGCATCGGCGGGGCGGGGCGGCGGGCTACAGCCAGCCGGGGGCGACCATCACGGCCCAGACCAGCAGCGGGCCGATGACGACGACGCCGGTGGCGTAGACGAGGATCTTCTTGTAGAAGACGTCGCGGTCCACGTCGGCGGGGGCGTTGGCCAGCACGAGCGCCCCGTTGGTGGAGAACGGGGAGACGTCGACGATGGTCGAGGCCACGGCCAGGGCGCAGATCAGCCCGGTGGCCCCGACCTCGCCCGCGAGCAGGAAGGGCACGGCCAGGGGGATGAGCGCCGCGAGGATGGCGGTCGAGGAGGCGAAGGCGGAGACGACCGCGCCGATGTAGCAGATCAGCAGCGCCGCCAGCAGCGGCATCCCCAGGCCGGCCACGCCGTTGGAGACGTACTCGATGGTGCCCGCCTCCTGCAGCACGCCGACGAAGGTGAGCATGCCGCCGAGCAGGAGCACGGTGGACCAGTCGATCTTGTTGACCGCGCCCTTCTGCGCCTTCGGGGAGACCAGGGCCAGGACGACGGCGACGGTGATGGCCACGAAGCCCACGTCCACGCCGAAGCCCAGGGCGACGACGGCCAGCACGACCAGGCCCAGGATGGTGGCGGCCTGCGGGAGCAGTCCGTCCCTGCCCTCGCGCCGGACCGGGGGCCCGGAGGATCCGGCCGGGTCACGGGGACCGTACATGCCCGAGCCGAAGCCCTTGAAGTCCACGTCCCGGTCCCCGGCGTGCCCGGCGGCGACCCGGCTGCGGGACAGGCGGGCCTCGGAGGCCCGCTCCACGAAGTCCTCGGCGCGGGCGGAGACGAGGCCGCGCCCGCCGAGGGTCACGAACAGGCCCACGGCGATCAGCAGGTTGAAGACCAGGCTGGAGAGGAACACCGCGGTGGGGCTGACGTCCAGGCCGGCCCCGGCGACGATGCCGTTGACGGTCACTCCGTAGACGGAGATCGGCGAGAAGCCGCCGCCCTGGGCGCCGTGGATGACCATCATGCCCATCATCAGGGGATTGATCTTGTACTTGGCGGCGAAGCTCAGCGCGATCGGGGCGATGATCGCCACGGCGGCCGGGGACAGGGCGCCCACGGCGGTGATCACGGCGGTGATGAAGAACATGATCCACGGGATCAGCGCGACCCGGCTGCCCACCAGTTTCACCGCTGCCTGCACGAGCAGGTCCACGGTGCCGTTCTTCTGGGCGATGGCGAACAGATAGGTCACCCCCACGATGGTGAGGAACAGCCCGCCGGGGAACGCCTCGAGGATCTGGTCGGTGTCCATCCCGAGGACGAACACCCCCAGCACGAACGCGCCCACGAAGGCCAGCGCCCCCATGTTGACGGGCAGGACGGTGGCCACGACGAACATCGCGGCCAGGATGATGATGGAGAGCACTTCTGGGCCCATGGGTCTTCCTTCGGACGAGGACGGTCCCGCCGGTGAGGGTGGAGCTCCTGCGGGAACAGTGGTGTGGATCACACCGCCAGTTTTGGACTAGCCAATAGGACACTAGGGGTCCTTGTCAATGGTTGGGCTAGCATAGGGGCCAGACGCCACTGGGTGGTGCCGCGCCGCCGGGACGCCCCGGCGGCGTGCGACCGGGGAGGACGGACATGGCAGGGCCCAACAGGATCGACCGGGTGGAACGCCCTCGGCTCTACGAGCAGGTGGTGGAGCGGCTGCTGGACCACGTCATCCAGGACCGGCTCGAGACCGGGGACCGGCTCCCCCCGGAGCGGGACCTCGCCGACAGCCTGGGCGTCTCCCGGGCCACCGTCGCCCAGGCCCTGGTGGCGCTGGAGGTGCTCGGGGTGATCGACGTGCAGCACGGCAGCGGGGCGGTGCTGCGCTACCGGCCCTCCAGCGCCGTGGTGCTGCGGGGACTGCGCGAGCACGCCGATCGGCTGCCGGACATCGTCGACGCCCGCAGCGCCGTGGAGACCAAGATCGCCGCCCTGGCCGCGGCCCGGCGCACCCCCGAGGACCTGTCCGCCATCGAGCACGCCCTGGCGCTCATGGCGCAGGACATCGCCGGGGGCGGCCGCGGGCTGGAGGGCGACGAGCTGTTCCACGCCGCGGTCACCGCCGCCGCCCACTCCTCGGTCCTGGCGCGGATGATGACCGAGATCTCCGGACTCGTGCGGGAGACCCGCATCGAGTCCCTGAGCCAGCAGGGCCGCCCCGAACGGTCCCTGGAGTCCCACCGGACGATCGTGGACGCCATCCGCGACCGGGAGCCCGAGCGGGCGGCCCGCGCGATGGCCGAGCACATCGAACTCGTCTCCGACGTCGCGGTGCTCCGCCCCGAGTGAGGGCCCCGGTCGGCCGTTGCCCGCGCCTGCCGATAAGCTGGCGCACATGACCACCGACCTCGCCGTCATCGCGTTTGCCCAGAATCCGGACCCGGAGGCCCGTGAGCGCATCCTCACCCTCGTGCAGGACGCCGGCGCCGAGGTCGAGCGCTTCTCCACGGTGCGGGTCACCGGCCCCGGTTCGGCCGGGCCGGACTCGGAGGTCCCCGGCTACAACGCCTTCACGGCGCTCGTGCACGGCTCCGACGCGACCGCCCTGCTCGCCGCCCTGCGCCCCGACCCGCTGACCCAGATGCTGCCGGGCGTGGACGTCAACGTGGTGCCGACCACCCTCTTCGACCCCGGGCGCAAGAAGCTGCTCATCATGGACGTCGACTCCACGCTCATCCAGCAGGAGGTGGTGGACATGCTCGCCGCCCACGCGGGGCGCGAGGCCGAGGTCGCCGCTGTGACCCGGGCGGCCATGCTCGGGGAGCTGGACTTCGCCGAGTCCCTGCTCGCGCGCGTCGAGACCCTCGCCGGGCTGCCCGCGTCCGTGCTCGACGAGGTCCTGGCCGCGGTCCGGCTCTCCCCCGGCGCGGACGTGCTCGTCAAGGCCTTCCTGCGGGAGGGGCACGCCGTGGCGGCGGTCTCCGGCGGCTTCCTGGGCGTCCTCACCCCGCTCGCCGAGCAGCTGCGGCTCACCCGGCACGCGGCCAACACCCTCGAGGTCGTCGACGGCACGCTCACCGGCAGGGTGCTCGGCGAGGTCGTGGACCGCACCGTCAAGGAGCGGTGCCTGCGGACCTGGGCCGAGGAGCTCGACGTCGCCCCCGAGGACGTCATCGCCGTGGGCGACGGCGCCAACGACCTCGACATGCTCACGGCCGCCGGGCTCGGCGTGGCCTACAACGCCAAGCCCGCCCTGCGCGCGGCCGCCGACGCCCAGGTCAACCTGCCGAACCTCGACGCGGTCCGGTTCTTCGCCGACCTCTGATCTCCCGCCCCCGCCGGGACCCCGCTCCCGGCGGCCGACCCGGGTCGTAGAGTGGGATGCAGCACGCGCGGCCCTCGAGCACGAGACCGCGCCCGGCCCCGAGGAGAGACAGTGACGGCACCCGGTGCGCCCCGGCAGCGCCCCGGCTTCCTGGCCCGGATGATGCTGCTGCACCTCGCCGTGGTGACCCTCGTCGTCGCCCTGTGCGGGGGCGTCTACGCCTGGCTGACCTACGAGCGGCTGGGCCGCGACGCCGAGGGCCAGGCGCTGTCCATCGCCCGGTCGGTCGCCGCCGACGACGACGTCCGCGCCGGCGTGGCGGAGCTGGTCGACGCCGGTCCCGCGGACCTCGACCCGGAGGTGTTGTCCGGGGGCGCCCTGCAGACCGCCGCGGAGGGGATCCGCGACCGCACGGACTCCCTCTTCGTGGTGATCACCGACGACACCGGGCTGCGGCTCTCCCACCCCAATCCCGAGCAGCTGGGCCTGCCCGTCAGCACGGACCCCACCGAGGCCCTGGCCGGGCGGGAGGTCACGAGCCAGGAGCGCGGCACCCTGGGGCGCTCCGCCCGGGCCAAGGTCCCGGTGTACGCCCCGGGAACGGACGCCGCCGTGGTGGGCGCCGTCAGCGTGGGGATCTCCCGCACGGACATGCTCGCCACCCTGCGGGAGGACATCACCCCCGTGGCCGCCACCGCCGTGGGCGCCCTCGGCCTCGGCGCGGCCGCCTCCGCGGCGATCGCGCGCCGGCTCAAGCGCCTCACCCTCGGCCTGGAGCCCGAGGAGATCGCCACGCTCGCCCAGGACCAGGAGGCGGTGCTGCGCGGGGTCGATGAGGGCGTCATCGGCATCTCCCCCGAGCACCGCATCACCGTGGTCAACGCCGAGGCGGGACGGCTGCTGGGCGTCGCGGAGCCCGCCCGGCTCGTGGGGACCCCGCTGGCCGAGGCGGGCCTGCCGGCGTCCTTCGCGGCGCTGCTCGCCGCGGCGACCCCCGCGTCCCCGGCCGTGGAGCAGGTCGTCGGCCGGCACGTGCTGATCCTCTCCGCCCGCGCCGTCCGCCCCGACCGCCCGGGCCTGCCCCCGCTGGGCTGGGTGGTCCTGATCCGGGACCGCACCGAGCTCCAGTCCCTGACCCGCCAGCTCGACGCCGTCGGCGCCCTCAGCACCGCCCTGCGCGCCCAGCGCCACGAGTTCGCCAACCGCCTGCACACCATCGCGGGGCTGCTCGCGATCGGCGACGCCGAGGAGGCCCGCCGGTACGTGGCCGAGGTGACCGAGACCGGCCCCCTCAGCTACCCCGCCGAGGGGGCACAGCTGCTGCGTGATCCCTACCTGCAGGCCTTCCTGGGGGCCAAGAGCGTCGAGGCCGCCGAGCGCGGCGTGAGCCTGCGCATCGGCGCCGACACCCTCGTCCGCGGCCGCATCACGGACCCGCAGGACGTCACCACCGTGATCGGCAGCCTCGTGGACAACGCCGTCCGCGCCGCGGTCCAGGGCGCGGCGGGAGACCGCTGGGTCGAGGTCGAGCTGCTCGACGACTGGGCCGGCGGGGAGGGCACCCTGCACCTCGTCGTGGCCGACTCCGGCGACGGGCTCCCCGTGGCGGACCCCGAGCCGATCTTCGCCCAGGGCTGGTCCACCGCCGTTCCCTCCGGCGGATCCGGGGACGGGGGCGCACCGCCGTTCGCCGTGCTGCCCGACGTCCACGGCCAGGGCTTCGGCCTGTCCCTGAGCCGGGAGCTGGCCCGCCGGCGCGGCGGGGAGGTGTGGGTGGCCGATCCCGGACGCCCCGGCGGGCCGGGAGCCGTCTTCTGCGCCCGCCTGCCCGGTACCGTGGTCCGCGACCCCGGGCCCGGGCCCGGGGCCGACGTCGGCGGCGAACGGTCCGCCGGCAGATCAGGAGGTGCAGGATGAGCGACGACCTGGTGGTCCTCGTGGTCGACGACGACTTCCACGTGGGACGGCTGCACGCCGGCTTCGTCAACGCCGTGCCGGGCTTCACGGCGCTGACCCCCGTGGGCACCGCCGAGCAGGCGATGCGCACCGTCCACGCCCACCAGCCCGACCTCGTGCTGCTGGACGTCTACCTGCCCGACGCGCTCGGCCTGGACCTGCTGCGGGCCCTCGATGTGGACGTCATCATGCTCACCGCGGCGGCCGACCCGGCCTCCGTGCGGACCGCCGTCCGCCGCGGCGCGCTCGCCTACCTCATCAAGCCGTTCCCGAACGAGCGGCTGGCGCGCACCCTGCGGGCCTACGCCCGGTACCGCCGGCTGCTCACCGACCGGGACGCGCTGACGCAGGAGACCGTGGACCGCGCCCTGCACGCCCTGCACCCGGGCGAGACCGCCTCCCCCGGCGAGCGCACCCGGTCCGCGACGGAGGGCTCGGTCCTGGCGGCCCTGGAGGCCGGGGTGCCCCTCTCGGCCGCGGAGATCGCCCGGAAGGTCGGCATCTCCCGGGCCACCGCCCAGCGCTACCTCTCCGCACTGGCCGAGGACGGGTCGGTCGAGATCCAGCTCCGCTACGGGAGCACGGGCCGCCCGGAGCACCGCTACGGGCCCGCGGCCTCCTGATCCCAGGTTCATGCTCAGGGCCGGTCCCTAGACTGCCCGCCATGGCGAGCAGGGTGCGACCGGAACCACAGGACCAGTGTCTCTCCTGGCCGGACGAGATCTGCGGCGACCCGGTGGCGGAGCGGGCGAGGCTGTTCGCGCTGAATTTGCGGGCGGCCGCGGGGTCCCGGACGCTGCGGGAGCTGGGGGCGCTCACTGGTGTCGACCACACGGCGCTGTCCCGGATCCTGGACGGGCACGTCTGGCCGGACGGGTACACCATCGCCCGCCTCGAGGTGCGGCTGGGGGTCAGCCTGTGGCCTCCCTACGAGGAATGATCCGCACTACCCGGGCACGGCCGCCGCGGCCGGGACGGTCCGGCGCCGGTCAGAGCGCGGTCAGGTCCAACCAGTAGGTGTCGCTCTGCTCGTCGTGGTGCAGCAGCCGCTCCAGCGGCCCGTCGTAGGCGTCCAGGGCGCGGCCCACGAGCTCGCGCACGTCCCGCGCGGCGACCGTGACGGTGCCGCCGAGCTCGTCGTCGGCCGTCTCGCGCACCACCACGACCCGGCCCGGGTCGCCCCAGACGTAGTCGCCTGCCGCGTCGCGCAGGGCGTCGACGAAGAACTCCTGGTCACCGTCGTGACCGAGCACGTCCAGGCGCACCGCGTCGGGGTGGCGGCGCGTCAGCTCGGCGGCCACCAGGCGCAGCAGCTTCCGGGCGTAGCTGCGCCGGGCCCGGTCGAGGGCCTCCTCGGCGGCCTGGAGCACGTGGTCGGGGGTCAGGGCAGTGGTGGTCACAGGCATGCAGTGTATGTGTGCGGAAGCAACGAGGGTGGGCGCCACCCCGGTCGCGCCGCCGGACCGGCCGGCCCCCGCGCACCGCCCCACGGTCTCGGGCAGAATGACCGCATGATCGACGCCCACCTGCACGTGGTCGACCCGCGGTTCCCGCTGGTGCCCAACCAGGGGTACCTGCCGCCGACCTTCACGGTCGGGGACTACCGGCGCAGGGTCCGGGGGCTGGGCGTGGCGGGCGGGGCCGTGGTCAGCGGCTCCTTCCAGGGCCACGCCCAGGAGTGGCTGCGCTCGGCGCTGGCGGAGCTCGGCCCCGGATTCGTCGGCGTGACCCAGCTGCCGCCCACCGTCCCGGACGAGCAGGTGCGCGAGCTCCACGGGGCCGGGGTGCGGGCGGTGCGCTTCACCCTCCGCCGCGGCGCCGACGCGGACCCTGCCGGCATCGAGCGGCTCGCCCGGCGGGTGCACGACCTCGCCGGGTGGCACGCCGAGTTCTACGCGGACGCCGCCGCCCTGGAGCACCTCGCCCCCGTGCTGCGGCGCCTGCCGCGGGCCGGCGTCGACCACCTCGGCATGAGCGCGGCGGGGCTGCCGCGGCTGCTCGAGCTCGTCGAGCGGGGCGTGAAGGTCAAGGCCACGGGCTTCGGGCGCGTCGACCTCGACGTGCCGGACGCCCTGCGCCGGGTCCACGCCGTGGACCCGACCGCCCTGCTCTTCGGCACCGATCTGCCGAGCACCCGGGCGGAGCGCCCGTTCCGGGACGCGGACGTCGCGCTGGTCGCCGAGACCCTGGGCGCCGGCGCCGCGGCGGCCGTGCTGCACGACAATGCCGCGGCCTGGTACGGGCTGCCGCGCCCGGCGGCCGCGCCCTGAGGACCCCGGGCCCGCCGTCCGGGTCTCGCGCCGCGGCAGGAGTCAGCGGGACGCCGTCGGGACGATGTTGTGGTTGCCGCGGAACATGTTCTCCGGATCGAAGCGGTTCTTCAGCTCGACCAGCCGCTCGTGCTTGTCGCGCCCGTAGGCCTGCCGCGCCGCCGCCACCGGGTCTCCGCCGGTCTCCGCCCCCAGGAAGTTGACGTACTGGCCCTGCTCCGCGAAGGGTTTCAGAGCCGCGTGCACCGTCCGGGCGTACGCCGTGAGCCGGACGTCGTCGGCCGGGTCGCGCCAGAAACCGAAGATGTTCACCCAGAACCGCGCGGCGCGGCTGGGCCACGCCGTCGCGTCCTCGGGCACCCGGCCGAAGGCGCCCCGGAGGTAGTGCAGGTTGATGCCGCTGCCCACCCAGGTGATCTCGGAGGCCACGGCCACGAGCGCGGAGACGACCTCCTCGTCCAGGCGGCTGAACGCCACGTTCTTCCAGTAGCCCCGGGAGCCGGTCGGGAAGACCGGGTCCTTCGCCGTCTGCCACACGGTCCAGGGCACCAGGCCCACGGTCTCGAGGTCGGGCGGCGCCGCCGCGCGCAACCGGTCGACGAGCTCGAGGCCGGCTCCGTGCTGCGGCGAGGCCCAGGCGACCCCGACGGTCATGAGCACCTCGGGCCCGAGCCCGTACTCCGGCGGGAGCACCACGAAGGACACGATGGTGTTCATCTCGTCCGGGAGCTCCCGCGTCCAGGCCTCGAAGGCCGCCAGCGCGTGCTCCCACCGCGGGCGGCGGTAGGCGAGGCCGCCCACCAGCACGGGGGACGCCAGCGGGTGGGCCCGGTACCGGAAGGAGGTGACCACGCCGAAGTTCCCGCCCCCGCCGCGCAGTCCCCAGAGGAGCTCGGGGTGCTCGGCCTCGTCGACGTGCAGGTGTTCCCCCGCGGCGGTCACGACCTCCGCGGACACCAGGTTGTCGATGGTCAGGCCGTGGGTGCGGGTCAGCCATCCGATGCCGCCGCCGAGGGTGAGACCGGCGACGCCCGTGCCGCCGACCACCCCGAGCGGAACGGCGAGGCCGTGCGGAGCCGTCGCCCGATCCACGTGGGCGAGGGTGGCCCCCGGCTGGGCGGTCACGAGTCGCGCCGCCGGATCGACGACGACACCGCGCAGACCGCCGAGGTCCAGGACGAGACCGTCGGCGACCGTGCTGTGCCCCGCGATGTTGTGCCCGCCGCCCCGCACGGCCAGCGGCAGTCCGGTTCTCCGGGCGGTCGCCAGGACGAGGTCGGCGTCGGCCACGGAGCCGGCCCGGACGAGGGCGCGCGGACGGACGTCGACCATGCCGTTCCAGACCCGTCGCGCGTCGTCGTAGCCGGGGTCCTGCGGTCCGATCAGGGCGCCGGTGAGATGCCCCGCGAGGTCGCGGAGGACCCGGTCGGTCGCGCGGTCACCGGTGACCGGAGGGTGGGTGCTCATGGCGAGTTCCTGCGACGAGGGGCGCTCGGGCCCCGGTGGAGCGGCGGAGCGGCCGCCGAGGGCGTGGCAGGAAGTGTAGTCCTCGGCCCCCGGCTCGACAACGGAGGGCGGCTACTCCGGCCACACCTGCCGGTCCGGGCCCTGCAGGACGTAGCGCAGCTCCACCGCGCCGCCCTCGAAGTGGGTGGTGCGCTGGAGCCGCAGGTCGCGCGCCGCCGCGGTCGGCAGGACGGGATGTCCTCCGCCCAGCACGATCGGCATGCAGGTCAGCCACAGCTCGTCGAGCAGACCGGCGTCCGCGAACTGGGCCGCGAGCTTCCCGCCGCCCACCACCCACAGGTTCCGCTCGCCCGCGGCCGCGACCAGGGCCTCGGCGTGCAGCGTGACCGGCCCGCTGACGAACGTCAGGTCCGCCCCCGCCGGCCGCGGCAGCTCGCGGTGGGTGAAGACCCAGACCGGCAGGTCCCCGTAGGCCCAGTCCCCCTGGTCGAGGACGAACTCGTACGTGCTCGCGCCCATCGCGAGCGCGCCGACGTCGGCCAGGAACGCGTCGTAGTGCTCCTGGTAGGCCTCGAATCCGTACTGCAGCAGCCAGTCGAGGTGGTTCTCCCGGTCGGCGATGTACCCGTCGGCGCTGGCCGCCACGTAGTACTGCGTTCTGCTCATGCGCACCAGGTTACGCACCCCTCCGGCGGCTTCCCAGGGTTGCTTCCCCCGCGCCGCGGACGGCGTCATGATGGGAGCATCGACCGATCGACGCGGAAGGCCCGGCCATGCCCATGCTGCTCAATCCCTACTTCTCGTTCCGGGACACGGCCGAGGAGGCGATGACCTTCTACCGATCCGTGTTCGGCGGGGAGCTGTCGGTCAGCCGGTTCAGCGAGTACGGGGCCAGCGACGACCCCGCGGAGCAGGACAAGGTGATGCACTCGATGCTCACCACCGGGACCGGCATGGTCCTGATGGCCGCCGACACCCCGAACAGCATGGACCTGACCGTCGGCGACAACGTCTCGGTCTCCGTGAGCGGGGACGACGAGTCCGTGATGCGCGGCTGGTGGGAGGCACTGAGCGCGGGTGGGACCGTCACGATGCCGCTCGAGGAGGCCCCCTGGGGCGGCCTGTTCGGGATGTGCACCGACCGGTTCGGCATCCACTGGATGTTCAGCGTCGGCGACGCCGGCTCCTGACGCGCCCCGCGCCGCCCGACCCGAGAAGGAGCGTCCCATGCGCATCACCCACACCAGCGTCTTCGTCGACGACCAGCAGCAGGCGCTGCTGTTCTACACCGGCAAGCTCGGCTTCATGGTCAAGCACGACGTCCCCGCCGGCGGCGCCCGCTGGCTCACCGTGGTCTCGCCCCAGGCGCCCGAGGGCGTCGAGCTGGTGCTCGAGCCCTCCGAGCACCCCGCCGTGGGACCGTTCAAGGCCGCGCTCGTGGCCGACGGCATCCCGTTCACGAGCTTCGGGGTCAAGGACGTGCGGGCGGAGTACGAGCGGCTGCGCGAGCGCGGCGTGCACTTCGTCCAGGAGCCCACGGTCTCGGGCCCGTACACCACCGCGGTGCTCGACGACACCTGCGGCAACCTCATCCAGATCGCGAGCCCCAACCCCGGGTGAGGCCCGCCCGGCCGGGATCAGTCCCGGGCCCGGAGCTGCTCGGCGAGCGGCCGGTAGTGCCCGGACATCGCGGGGTGGTAGTCCCGGGCGAAGTCGACGGCGTCCGGGTCCCCGCCGGTCTCGGCGGCCACGAGCCGGTCCAGGTAGTACTCCCAGCCGGGCCCCACCGACTCCACCTCGTCGGGGTCCGGGTACCGGTGGGTGAGCCGCAGGACGGTGGCGCCGTCGTCGTCCTGGAGGTCGAGGTCCACGCGCCAGGCGTCGGCCGCCGTGCCCAGGGTGAGCGCCAGGTGCCGGGGCGGGTCGCAGCGGCGGATCAGCAGGGGCTCGGGCTCGTCCAGGTTCTCGACCGTCAGCAGCACCTCGACGCGCCCGGTGGCCGGGTCCCCGCTCCACGCCCCGTACCACCGGGCCAGCCGGGCGGAGTCCGTCACCGCGGCCCAGACCTCCTCGACGGGGGCGCGGAACGTGCGGGTGAGGACGAGGTGACCGCCGGTGTCGAGGCGTCCGGTGGGCTGTGGGGTCATGGTGGCTCCTCGCTCGGCTCCGCACCGCGCGGAGGTGCTCCTGGCCGAGGCGCGATCGGCCTCGTGCCGTGGAGTCCATGATTAGCACCCCCGGAGGGCGGACGGCGTCACATTGCGGACGGTTTCGCGCCGCCGCCGGTCCCGGCGGGGACGGCCGCGGGGCGGTCACCCGGGAGGGTGACCGCCCCGCCGTCGCCGGGAGCCGTGGGCCTAGCGGCGACCGGCCTTCGCCAGGAAGTCGTCGGCGCCGCCGACGAGCTCGACGTGCCCGGTGGGGACGTCCGCGGTGACCATGCGGGCGATCTCCTCGGCGAACTCCTGCACGGAGTAGAGCTTGCCGGCGGCCTCGCGGCGCTCCTCGAGCGCCCCCGGACGGGCCCGGTTGAGCAGGGTCGCGGTCACGGTGCCCTCGATCATGTCGCCGGAGACCACCACGAACGTGATGCCCTTCCCGGTCAGCTCCGGGATGCGGGCGGTGAGGGTGTCCTCACCGGCGCGCTTGGACCTGGCGACCTCCACGTACTCCGGCATGGTCTCGACGTCGTTGATGAAGTGCGCCTGGTGGCTGGTCACGAAGACCACGCGCCCGCCCTCGGGCAGGTGCTCCAGCGCGGCGCTGAGGGTGTCGTTCTGCGCGTCCCGGTTGAGCTTGAGCGCGTAGTCCTCACCGAGGTCCGTCTCCATGCCCCCGGAGGCGTTGAGCACGAGCACGTCCACCCCGCCGAAGGCCTCCACGGCGCGGGCGAACAGGTTGCGGACGTCCTCGGGCTCGGTCATGTCCGCCTGGACGGCGATGGCCTTCCCGCCGGCCGCCTCGATCTCCTTGACGACCTTGTTGGCGCGGGGCGCCTTCTGCCGGTAGTTGACGACCACGTTGGCGCCCTCCCCGGCCAGCAGCTTCGCGGTGTCGGCGCCGACGCCGCGCGAGGACCCGGTGACGACGGCGGTCTTGCCTGCAAGTGAACTCATGGTGCTCCTTCGGTGGAACGTGCGGGGATCAGGGGGCGGCGGGGCTCAGTGGCCCATGCCGAGGCCGCCGTCCACGGGGATGACGGCGCCGGAGATGTACTTCGCCTCGTCGGAGGCGATCCAGCGCACGACGGCGGCGACCTCATCCGGCTCGGCGAACCGGCCGGCCGGGATCGAGGCGAGGTAGTTCTTCTGGGTGTCCTCCGGCAGCGCCGCGGTCATCTCCGTGTTGATGAACCCGGGGGCGACGACGTTGGCGGTCACGTTGCGCCCGCCCAGCTCCCGGGTGATCGACCGGGCGATGCCGACCAGGCCGGCCTTGGACGCGGCGTAGTTGACCTGCCCGGGCGAGCCGTAGAGCCCGACCACGGAGGAGATGAGGACCACGCGCCCGCGCTTGAGGCGCATGAACCCCTTGGCGGCGCGCTGCACCACGCGGAACGCGCCGGTGAGGTTGGTGTCCACGACGTCCTGGAAGTCCTGCTCCTTCATCCGAAGCAGCAGGGTGTCCCGGGTGATCCCGGCGTTGGCCACGACGACCTCGACCGGGCCGAACTCGGCCTCGACGGCCTTGTACGCGGCGTCGATCGACGCGGAGTCGGTGACGTCGGCCTGCACCGCGAAGAAGCCCTCGGGCGCCTCGCCGGAGCGGTAGGTGACGGCCACGTTGTCCCCGGCGTCCTGGAACGCCTGGGCGATGGCCCGTCCGATCCCGCGGTTGCCGCCGGTCACGAGGACGGTGCGGGGGGCCGGGCTGCGCTGCTCGTCTGCCATGGGAAGGGGGCCTTTCGGTCGTGGGTCGCGGGTGCGCGGCACGCCGGTCGGCGCCGGCCCGCGGGGAAATCCCCCCAATCGTACCGGTCGCCGCGGGCGACCGGACGGTAGCCCCGGAGGACCGCCTTCTCGATGTCGGACCCCGGTGAGATACTTGATTGTCTGTTGGGAGGACCATGAGCAAGCGCTATCTCACGACCGGCGAGGCCGCCGGCCAGGACGACGTCCACTCCATCACCGCCACAGCGGAGCCGCACACCCAGGACATGGGCCACCGGATGAAGGTCTACAGCATCCAGATGGGCCTGCGCATCGTGTGCCTCATCGTGTTCGTCGCGGTCGACAACATCTGGGTGCGCGGCGTCGCGATCCTGGGCGTCGCCGTGCTGCCGTGGATGGCGGTGCTGCTGGCCAACAGCAACGACCGCTCTGCTCGGACGAGCCAGTACTACGAGCCGCCCGCCGCGCCGGCGCTGGCCGCCGCCCCCGAGCCGCGGCCGCCGGCCCCGCCCCTGGCGATCGACTTCGTGCTCGAGGGCGAGTTCGTCGCCGGGCACCGCGAGGACGACCCCGCCCCGGACGGCCGCGGGAGCACGACCGCTCCCAGCGGGGACCCGGCTTCCTCCGCTACTGTCGAGGACGACACCACCCGGCGCCGCGGAGCGGCCTGAGCCCGCCGCGGGCCGTACCGGGACCCGCCGAAGACCCTGAGGAGCACGACCGCCGTGGAGTTCGACCTGCTCGGATCGCTGTCCCCGCGAGGCGCCGACGCTCCCCCGGCCGGGCCCGACACCCCGCAGTGCTCACGCAAGGGCTGCCGCGCGGACGCCGCGTGGCAGATCCGCTGGAACAACCCGCGCATCCACGCCCCGGAGCGCCGCAAGACGTGGCTGGCGTGCCCGGAGCACCGCGGCGACCTCGAGCAGTTCCTCGGCGCGCGCGGCTTCTGGAAGGACACCGTCCCCCTCGCCGACGCCGGCCCCGCGCAGGAGGGCCGGGGATGAACGACTACCGTTTCCTGCTCAGCGGCAAGTGGCTCGGCTTCTTCCTCCTCGCCTGCGCCGCCGCCGTGGTCTCGGTGTACCTGGGCGGCTGGCAGATGGACCGCAACGACCACCTGGTCGGCGAGAACGCCAAGATCACGCAGAACTACCGCGCCGAGCCCCTGACCGGGGCGGCCGCCGCCGAGCAGTTCGCCGCCCACGACGAGCGCCTCACCTGGCACCCCGTCGAGCTCACGGGCGAGTACCTGCCCGAGGACCAGGTGCTGGTCCGCAACAGGCCGCAGGACGGACGCGTCGGCTACGAGGTCCTCGTCCCGTTCCGCACGCAGGACGGGGACGTCGTGGTCCTCGACCGCGGCTGGATCCCCACGGGCGAGGCGGCCAACGGGATGCCGGACGAGGTGCCGGCCCCGCCCGCCGGCCAGGTCACGGTCACCGCCCGGCTCCAGCCCGGGGAGCCGGCCGTCAGCCGCGGCGCCCCCGCGGGGCAGATCGCCTCGATCGACCTCGAGGAGCTGCGCGAGCGCTGGGACCGGCCGATCGGGGCGGCGGCCTACGGCGAGGTCTTCGCCGAGGACCCGGCCCCCGCGGCGGCCCCCGCGCCGGCTCCGGAGCCGGAGATCGACTCCGGGCCGCACCTGTCCTACTCGTTGCAGTGGTACGCGTTCGCGGCGCTGTTCTTCGTGGCCTGGGGCTACGCCGCCCGCCAGCAGGCCCGCAACGACGCCTGGGACCGCCAGTTCGCCCAGGAGATGGAGCGCCGGCTCGCACGGTTCTACGACGAGGACGGCAACTACATCGGCGAGGGCGACGAGGAGCTCGTCGTCCGCCAGCTCGAGATGGCCGACGACATGCCGGCCCACCTGAGGTCGCTCATGCGGCCCCGGCCGCAGCGCCGGCGCTCCGGCCCCACGTGGGAGGACGAGGAGGACGCGATGCTGGACGCCCTGGAGCGCGAGCGCACCTCCGCCGCCCGCGACTGACGTCGCGAGGGGCGCCCGCCGTCAGGCCAGGGAGATGAGGTCCTGGTACTCCTGGCTCCACAGGTCCTCGGTGCCGTCGGGCAGGATCACCACGCGCTCGGGGTCCAGCGCCTCGACCGCGCCCTCGTCGTGGGAGACGAGCACGACCGCGCCCTCGTAGGTGCGCAGCGCGTTGAGGATCTCCCGGCGGGAGGCCGGGTCTAGGTTGTTGGTCGGCTCGTCGAGCAGCAGCACGTTGGCGGAGGAGGCCACGAGGGTCGCCAGCGCCAGGCGGGTCTTCTCGCCGCCGGAGAGCACCCCGGCCGGCTTGGACACGTCGTCGCCCTGGAACAGGAACGAGCCCAGGACGTTGCGGACCTCAGTGTCGGCGAGGTCCGGGGCGGCGGAGCGCATGTTCTCCAGCACCGTCCGGTCCGGGTCCAGGGTGTCGTGCTCCTGGGCGAAGTAGCCGAGCTTGAGGCCGTGCCCCGGGACCACCTCACCGGTGTCCGGCTGGGCCTCGCCCGCCAGCATCCGCAGCAGCGTGGTCTTGCCGGCACCGTTGAACCCGAGGATGACCACCCGGGAGCCCCGGTCGATGGCCAGGTCCACGTCGTTGAAGATCTCGAGGGAGCCGTAGGACTTGGACAGGTCCCGGGCGGTCAGCGGGGTCTTGCCGCAGTCGGCGGGCTTCGGGAAGCGGATGTTCGCGACCTTGTCCGCCTGGCGCTCGCCCTCGAGGCCGTTCATGAGCCGCTCGGCGCGCTTGATCATCTGCTGGGCGGCCACGGCCTTGCTGGCCTTGGCGCGCATCTTGTTGGCCTGGTCCATCAGCGCGGTGGCCTTCTTCTCCGCGTTGGCGTACTCGCGCTTGCGGCGGTGGGCGTCCTGCTCGCGCTGCAGCAGGTAGTTCTTCCAGCCCATGTTGTACAGGTCGATGACGCAGCGGTTGGCGTCCAGGTACAGGACCTTGTTGACCACCATCTCCATCAGCTCCACGTCGTGGCTGATCACCAGCAGCCCGCCCTGGAAGTTCTTCAGGAAGTCCCGCAGCCACACCACGGAGTCGGCGTCCAGGTGGTTGGTGGGCTCGTCGAGGAGCATGATGTCGGCGTCCGAGAACAGGATGCGGGCCAGCTCCACGCGACGGCGCTGCCCGCCGGAGAGGGTGCGCAGCGGCTGGTCGAGGATCCGCTCGGGCAGGTCCAGGTTGGACGTGATCGTCGCGGCCTCGGACTCCGCGGCGTAGCCGCCGCCGGCGAGGAACTCCGACTCGAGCCGGTCGTAGCCGCGCATGGCCTTGTTGCGCACGGCGTCGTCCTCGGAGGCCATGTCCTGCTCGGCCTGGCGCAGGCGGGCGACGACGCCCGCGAGGTTGCGGGCGGAGAGGATGCGGTCCCGGGCCAGCTGCTCCATGTCCTCGACCTTGGGGTCCTGCGGGAGGTAGCCGATGGCCCCGGTGCGCGTGACCGTCCCGCCCGCGGGCAGGGTCTCCCCGGCGAGGACCTTGGTCATCGTGGTCTTGCCGGCGCCGTTGCGCCCGACCAGGCCGATCTTGTCCCCCTTGTCCACCCGGAAGTTGACCTCGTCCATGAGCAGCCGCGCACCGGCACGCAGTTCGAGGTTCTGGACAGTGATCACGGAGGAGACCTTTCGGGAGGCAGTGGTGAGGAGTGGGTGCCCTGACCGGGCAACCTGTCCATTCTACCGGTCCCCGTTCCGCGGCGGCACCCCGCGCAGCGGGCCGGGTCCGCGTTCTTGCTCACGTGCCGGACGGGCGCCTTCTCCGCGGTCCGGGCCCGGAGGCTGACACATTCGCCCGACACAATCGCCCGACTCCGGGCGGACTCTTCTCGGCGGGTCCGTCGCTGGGTAGTGTCCGACGTCAACTGGTCAGTCTCCTTCCAGTATTTCTCATCGTCGGAAGCGGGCAGCATGCGACAGGACGTCCAGCAGTGGTTCACCACCCGCAGCTACCACGGCAGCCAGTGGTCCGCGGAGCAGCTCTGCCGCCGGAAGCGCGGCAGCACGGTCAGTGTGGTGCTCCCGGCCCGCAACGAGGCCGAGACCGTGGGCGCGATCGTCGCCGCGCTGCGTCGCACGCTCATGGAGGACGTGGCGCTGATCGACGAGCTCGTCGTCATCGACTCGGACTCGACGGACGGCACGGGGGCGGTCGCCGCGGCGGCCGGGGCCCGGGTCCACCGGCAGGCCGACATCCTGCCCGCCCACGGCAACGTCCCCGGCAAGGGCGAGGCGCTGTGGAAGTCCCTGGCCGTGACCACCGGGGACGTGCTCGCGTTCGTGGACTCGGACCTGCGGGAGTTCGACCCGCAGTTCGCCGTGGGGCTGCTGGGGCCGCTGCTGACCGAGCCGGGGGTGCAGTTCGTCAAGAGCTGCTACGACCGCCCGCTGCACGACGGCGCCACGGTGATGCCGGCGGGCGGTGGGCGCGTCACCGAGCTCGTGGCCCGCCCGCTGCTGAACCTGTTCTGGCCGCAGCTTGCGGGGCTGGTCCAGCCGCTGGCCGGGGAGTACGCGGGACGCCGGAGCCTGCTCGAACGGGTGCCGTTCGTCTCCGGGTACGGGGTGGAGATCGCGATGCTCATCGACGTGCTGGAGGCCGTGGGCCTGGACGCGATGGCGCAGGTGGACCTGGGTGTCCGGTCCCACCGGAACTCCTCCGACGCCGCCCTGGCCCGCATGGCCGCCCAGATCCAGCTGACGGTCCAGGCGCGGCTGCGCTGCGACTCCCCCGTCGCCGACGAGAGCGGGCGCCTCACGCAGTTCCTGCGCCAGGGGGAGCGCTTCCTCGCCGAGGTCCACGACGTCAGCGTCCGCGAGCGCCCGCCCATGGTGCACGTGCCCGAGTACCGGGCGCAGCCGGCCGGCCGCGTCGCATGAGCGCGCTGCGGGTGCTCGTCAACGCGGGCCCCTGGCTGCCCGTGCCCCCGTCCGGCTACGGCGGGATCGAGACGGTGGTCGCCACCCTGGTGCCGGAGCTCCGGCGCGCCGGCGTCCACGTCACCCTCGCCACGGTGGGCCCCAGCACGCTCGAGGCCGACGACCACCTGCGCCCCCTGCCCGAGCCCGCGTTCCGCTCCATCGCGATGCCCTACAACCGGGTTTCGGGCATCGCCCACGCGCACATGCAGGGCCTCGTGGACGCGCTGCGGGGACCGCGGCGGTGGGACCTCGTGCACGACCACCTGGAGGTCGTGGGACCGTCCGTGCTGGGCGCGATGGGCACGGCGGCCCCACCGGTGCTGCAGACCCTGCACTGGGATCTCCGCAAGCACCCCGAGTTCTACTCGGCGTTCGACGGACGGGGCCGGGTGCGGTTCGCGGCGGTCTCCGCGTCCCAGCTCGAGCGGGCGCCGGCCAACCTGCGGCGGCAGACGCTGGGGGTGGTGCCGCTGGCCGCGCCCCCGGGGCTGCCCGTGGACGCGCCCCGGAGCGAGCACGCGCTGGTGCTGGCCCGGATCACCGCCGACAAGGGCCAGGACACCGCCGCCCGCGTCTGCCGGCGGGCGGGGATCCCGCTGGTGCTGGCCGGGCCCGTGGCCGGCATCGACGACCCCGAGGAGCTGGAGCGGCGCCTCGCCGACGGCGACGAGGCGCTGCGCTCCCACCCCGACGTCCGGTACTGGCTCGAGTCGGTCCGGCCGCTGGTCGACGGGACGTCGGTGGCCTGGGTGGGCGGGGTGGCGGGCGAGCGCAAGGAGCGGCTGCTGCGCTCGGCCCGCGCCCTGCTGACGCCCAACCGCTGGGCCGAACCGGGGGCCACCGGTGTCGTCGAGGCGCTGTCCCGGGGGGTGCCCGTCGTGGGGACCCCCCTGGGGGTGCTGCCCTCCCTGGTGGAGCACGGCCGCACCGGGTTCCTGGCCGCGGCGGAGGACGACCTGGTCGAGCACCTGCGGGACCTGGACAGCATCGACCCGCAGACCTGCCGGGACGCCGCCGAGCAGTGGACGCCGGCGGGCATGGCCCGGCGCTACCTGGACCTGTACCACCGGCTCCTGGAGGAGAACCCCGCATGACGCTGAAGATCGCCCTCGTCGGGGCCGGCTCCGTGGCCCGGCGCCACGTCGACGTGCTGCACGGGCTCGGCGGGGCGCGCGTGGTCGGGGTGACGGACGCGCACCTGCCCGCCGCCACCGCCCTGGCCGGTGAGCTGGACGTCCCCGCGTTCGACGACCCCGCGCAGGCCCTCGACGCCGTGGCGGCCGACGCCGTCTACGTCTGCGTGCCGCCGTTCGCCCACGGGCCCGCCGAGCTCGCCGCCCTGGAGCGCGGCAAGGCGCTGTTCGTGGAGAAGCCCGTGGGACTGGGCCTGGACGTCGCCGAGCAGATCGGTGCCCGGGTCGAGGAAAGCGGGGTGGTCACGGGCACCGGCTACCACTGGCGCTGCCTCGACACCGCCGTGCTGGCCCGGGAGCTCCTCGCCGAGGCGCCCCCGCTGCTGGCCAACGGCTACTGGCTGGACAAGCGCCCGCCCGTGCCGTGGTGGGGGCGGACGGACCGCTCGGGCGGCCAGGTCGTGGAGCAGCTCACCCACGTGCTGGACACCGCGCGCTTCCTGCTGGGCGAGGCCGTCGAGGTGTACGCCGCCGGGATCCGCAGGGCCCCTGACGGGGCGCCGCAGGACTACGGCGACGTCGACGACGCCACCGCCGCGACCGTGCGCTTCCGCTCCGGGGCCGTCGCCACGCTCGCCGCGACGTCGGCGCTCGCGGTCAAGCACCGCGCCGCCCTGCACACCGTGAGCCGCGGGCTCTACCTGGAGCTCTCGGAGCAGGGCCTCACCGCCTACGGCACGCGGGACCGCTCCGAGCACACCCCCGCCGAGGACCCGAGGGTGACCGTCGACCGGGAGTTCCTCGAGGCGGTGCGCGGCGAGCGCGAGTCCACCCGCGCACCCTACGGCGAGGCGCTGCGCACCCACCGGCTCGCGTGCGCGATCGCCGACTCGGCGCGCACCGGGCGGCCCGTCGCCCTGGCGGACCCGGACCGCGTGGGACCGGACCGCGTGGGACCGGACCGCGTGGGACCGGCGGGTGAGCCGTGAGAGCCCGCCGCAACCTCGTCGTCCCCGCCCGCCACCGGATCGAGATCGTGGAGGAGGAGCTGCCCGCGGTCCCGGACGGCGGCGTGCTGCTGGAGACCCTCGCCACGGGGCTGTCCGCGGGCACGGAGCTGGCCTTCGTCAAGGGCGACCACCCGGGGCTGCACTCCCGGCACGACACCGAGCTCGGGCTGTTCCGGCCCGGTGCCGCGGAGCAGGGCTACCCGGTGCGCCGCCTGGGCTACATGGAGGTCGCCCGGGTGGCGAGCTCCCGCACGCCGGCGTTCAGGGCCGGCGACGTGCTCGCCACGGCCTACGGCCACGCCACCGCCCACGTCGCCGACCCGCTCACCGAGCACCTGGTGCCGCTGCCGGAGGCGCTGGACCCCCTGCTCGGCGTGTTCGTCGCCCACTTCGGCCCCATCTGCGCCAACGGGCTGCTGCACGCCGCGGCGGACGCGGGACCGGTCCGCGGGCTCGGCGACGGGGTCGCCGGGCGGCTCGTGCTGGTCACGGGCGCGGGCCCGGTGGGTCTCATGACGGCCCTGTTCGCCCGCGCCCTCGGCGCGCGCGAGGTCGCCGTCGCCGACGCCGACCCCCGACGGCGAGCGCTCGCCGAGCGGCTGGGCTTCTTCCCCCTGGACATCGCCGACGACCCCGGCCGGGTGCTCAAGACCCGCTGGCGGCACGGGCCGGGCGACCACGGCGCGGACCTCGTGTTCCAGTGCCGCGGCAAGCCCGAGGCCCTGCACGCGGCGCTGCGCGCGGTCCGGCCGCAGGGCAGCGTCATCGACCTGGCGTTCTACACCGCGGGCGCGGACGCGGTGCGGCTGGGCGAGGAGTTCCACCACAACGGGCTGAGCCTGCGCTGCGCACAGATCGGCCGGGTCCCCCGCGGTCTCGCCCACACCTGGGACCGGCAGCGGCTGTCCGCGGAGACCATCCGCCTGCTGGCCGCCCACGGCGGCGAGATCCGCGAGCACCTGATCAGCGACGTCGTGCCCTTCGACGAGGCTCCCGCGCTGATGCAGGACGTGGTCGTGCGGCGCCGGCACGTGCTCACCGCGGTCTTCGTCGTCGACGACCCCCGCTGAGCCCACCGGCCCGCGCGCGCGGGCACCGTTGGACAGCCCTCCAACAGTCGCCTTAGTGTTGGCTCGATCGCCGTCGTCCCTTCCGCGGTGCCCGTCTTCCCTTCGCCACCCACGCCCCGAGGAGCGCCCGCATGGGAAATTCCCCACGCCCCGAGCAGCACAGCACGTCGTCCGGAGGCTCGAGTGCCGCGCCGCTGCACGCCGAGCGCTTCCTCGGCGGTCAGGCCGACCCCGGCACCAGCGCGGCCCCCGCCATGGGCCCCGGGGTCGAGCCCGCCGGCTTCGAGGAGGCCACCCAGGCCCTCGCCCCCGCCGTCAGCCCCTGGGCGGACTCCCTCGGCCGGGCCGGTTCCCGCGCCGCCCAGACGCTGCTCGTCGCCGCCGTGGTGGTCGGGCTGATCTGGATCCTGCTGCAGGTCAAGGTCGTGCTGATCGCCGTGCTCGTCGCGCTCATCCTGGCCTCCGCCGTGGGACCGGTCGTGAAGTGGCTCGAGCGCAAGGGCTGGTCCAACCTGCTGGCCACCCTCGCCGCCTTCCTCGGGATCCTGGCACTCGTCGGCGGGGTGCTCACCGGCATCGTGCTCGCCGTGCGCAGCGAGTGGGACACGCTCACGGCCTCGGCGGTGGAGGGCTGGCAGGAGCTGCAGCGCCTCGTGCAGTCCGGGCCGATCCCCGTCGACACGGCCGCCATCGACTCCGCCGTCCAGCAGGCCGGGGACTTCGTCACCAGCGGCTCCTTCGCGGGCGGCGCCCTCAGCGGCCTGGGCGCCGCCACCGAGTTCGTGACCGGCCTGGTGCTGATGATCGTGGTGCTCTTCTTCTGCCTCAAGGACGGCGAGAAGATGTGGAACTTCACGCTGCGCTGGTTCCGCGGCGAGCGCCGGGCCAAGCTCGCGGAGTCCGTGGACCGCAGCGCGCAGGTGCTCGGCGGCTACGTCCGCGGAACGGCGTTCGTGGCGGCGGTGGACGCCGTGCTCATCGGGGGCGCGCTGCTCGTCCTGGGCGTCCCCCTGGCGATCCCCCTCGCGGTCCTCGTGTTCGTCACCGCGTTCATCCCGGTGGTCGGCGCCACCATCGCGGGCATCATCGCCGCCCTGGTCGCCCTGGTCACCAACGGGCCGGTCATCGCCCTCGCGGTGGTCGTCGTGATCGTCGCGGTGAACCAGATCGAGGGCAACATCCTGCAGCCCATCATCATGGGCCGCACCCTCAGCCTGCACGCGCTCATGGTGCTGCTCGCCCTGACCGTCGGCACGCTGGTCGGCGGCATCTTCGGCGCCATCCTGGCCGTGCCGTACACCGCCGTGGCGTGGGCCGTCATCCAGGTCTGGTCCAACCGCTACCAGGTCGGCGACGACCCGGTGCTCGGCCCGGACCCGGTGAACCAGAAGGACCGCGTCGAGGCCAAGGCCACCATGGCCGAGCGCTGGAAGTACCAGCGAATGCGCTACCAGCAGGCCCTGGGCGGGCGCTTCGGGGCCACGGAGCGCGACGCCGTCCGGCAGCGCGACGACGCCGGCGGCGCGGCGCCCGCGCAGGACGAGGACACCGGTTCCGCCCCGGGGGCCCGCAAGCCCTAGTCTGGGTGCCATGACCAACGTCGAGCGCCGCCGCACCATCACCGCCGAGGACCTCGCGAACATCGCCGTGTTCGCCGCCCTCACGGCCGCCCTGTCCGTGCTCCCCGGGATCCCCCTGGGCGCGGCGGGGGTGCCGCTGACCCTGCAGACCCTCGCCGTGTTCCTGACCGGCCTGGTCCTGGGCGGCACCCGCGGGCTCCTGGCCGTGGCGTTGTACGTCCTGGTGGGCCTGATCGGCGTGCCGGTGTTCGCGGGCTTCCGCGGCGGCTTCGGCGTGCTCGCCGGGCCCTCGGCGGGCTACATCCTGGCCTTCCCGTTCGCCGCGGCCGCGGCCGGCTACGTGGCCCAGTGGCTGATCCCGGCCCGCCGGGCCAACGACGGCGGCGCCACCAACGCCCGCTACGAGCGCACCGGCACCTACACCCTGCGGCTGGTGGCCGCGGCCCTGGCCGGGTTCGTGGTGATCCGGATCGGCGGCATCCTCGGCCTGGTGGTCAACGCGCGCCTGCCCTTCCAGGACGCGTTCCTGGCCGACCTCGTGTTCTGGCCCGGCGACCTGCTCAAGGTGGTGCTCGCCGCGGTCATCGCCGTGGGCGTGCACAAGGCGTTCCCCCGGATCGCGGGCACGCGCTGAGCCGTGCCCGGATCCCCCGGGGCCGCGGCCCTCGTGTGCTCCCGCGTGACCGTCACGGTGCCCACCGCCTCGGGTGAGCTGACCCTGCTGCGCGACCTCGACGTGAGCCTGGGCGAGCGGCGGGTGGCCGTGCTCGGGCTCAACGGATCCGGGAAGTCCACGCTCCTGCGGCTGTTCAACGGCCTCGTCCGCCCGTCCTCGGGCACGGTCACGGTGCACGGCACCGACGTGAACCGCGACGTGCGCGCGGCCCGGCGGCGGGTGGGCTTCGTGTTCACCGACCCGCTCTCCCAGCTGGTGATGCCGACCCCGGTCGAGGACGTCGAGCTGTCCCTGCGCGGGGCCGGCGTGCCCCGGGCCCGACGGCGGACCGCCGCCCTCGAGCTGCTCGAGCGCGCGGGCATCGGCCACCGGGCCGAGCACAGCATCTACGACCTCTCCGGCGGGGAGCGCCAGCTGGCGGCGTTCGCGGCGGTGCTGGCCGTGGAGCCCGAGGTGCTCGTCCTCGACGAGCCCACCACCCTCCTCGACCTGCGCAACCGGGGGCGGCTCATGGGGCTGATCGACGGGCTCCCGCACCAGCTGCTGATCTCCACGCACGACCTCGGCCTGGCCGCGACCGCCCCGCGCGTCCTGGTCCTGCACGAGGGCGCCCTGGTCGCGGACGGTCCGCCCGGGGAGGTCGTCCCCGCCTACGAGCGGTGGTGCGCGCACGGCTTCCCCGGGGAGGCGCGCCCGTGAGCCGGGGCCCGGACCTCTTCGGCAGCTACTCCCCCGGCAGCAGCCTCCTGCACCGCGCCCCGCTCCGGGTCAAGGGGCTCGGCATCGTCGTCGTGACCCTGGCCGTGGTGCTCTCGCCCTCGTGGCCGGTCCCCACCGTGCTGACCCTGCTCCTGCTCGTCGCGGGCTCCGCCGCGGGCATCGGCGCCCTCGAGTGGTGGCGGGGGCTCGCCCCCGCCCTGCCCGTGCTGGTCCTGCTGGCCGTCTACCACGTCCTGACCTCGGGGCCGGCGCAGGCCGCCGACGTGGTGCTGACGATCGTCGTCCTCCTCGTGCTCACCCGGGTCCTGATGCACACCACGCCCCTGCCGGAGTTGCTCGACGGCGTCGTGTGGCTGTGCTCGCCGGTCCGGCTGGTCGGGGCGGACCCCGAGCGCATCGGCCTGGCGATCTCCCTGATGCTGCGCTCGATCCCCTTCATCGTGGGCGCCGTGGGCGAGCTCCGGGACGCCGTGCGCGCCCGTGGGCTGCGCCCGAACCCCGTGCGGCTGGTGACCCCGGCGGTGATCTCCGCCGTCGCCTACGCCCAGCGGACCGGTGAGGCCCTCGCCGCCCGCGGCTTCGACTGAACGCCGGCACCCGCGCCACCATCAGACGGCTTACACTTCAGCCATGAGTTTCGACAACAGCTCCCAGCTGGACGCCTCGCGCGTCGGCAGCGGCGGCGGGCGGGGACGCGGGATCGCCGTGGGCGGTGGACTGGGCGGCGGGCTGCTGCTGCTCGTCGTGGGGCTGCTCTTCGGCCAGGACGGCATCGACGCGATCACCGGCGGGGGCGGCCAGGACACCGGGTCGCAGACCTCCGTGGAGCAGGAGCGGGCGGAGCGGTGCCGGACCGGTGAGGACGCCAACCGGTACACCGACTGCCGGATGATCGCCACGGCGCAGAGCCTCGACCAGTTCTGGGAGGACTACCTGCCGCAGGCCACGGGCGAGCAGTACATGATGCCCGGCGTGGAGCTGTTCGAGGGCCAGACCAACACCGGGTGCGGCGCGGCGTCCTCGGCCGTGGGCCCGTTCTACTGCCCCGCGGACGAGACCGCCTACCTCGACATCGCGTTCTTCGACGAGCTGCAGACCCAGTTCGGCGCCGAGGGCGGCCCGCTGGCCGAGGAGTACGTGCTCGCCCACGAGTTCGGCCACCACATCCAGAACCAGATCGGCACCCTCGGCTACGCCCAGCAGGACCCGCAGGGCCCCGAGTCCGGCGCCGTGCGCGTGGAGCTGCAGGCCGACTGCCTCGCCGGTCTGTGGGCCGGCGGCGCCGCCGGGGACACGTCCGGGGCCGTGGACCTGGGCGACATCTCCCAGGAGGAGCTCGACCAGGCCCTCGACGCCGCCTCCGCGATCGGCGACGACCGGATCCAAGAGACCACCCAGGGACGGGTCAGCCCCGAGAACTTCACCCACGGCGCCTCCGCCCAGCGGCAGCTGTGGTTCTACGCGGGCTACCGGACCGGCGACCTCAACGCCTGCGACACCTTCAGCGCCCGCGACCTGAACGCCCCGCCGGCCCTCTGACCGCTGGCCGCCGCGCCACCCGGGACACCGAGTCCCCACGCCAGCGCCGCCCGGGGCGCCGAGCCCCCACAGTGCTCGCAGACCCCCAATCCGATCGTGGGATCTTGCGAGCTCTTTTGGGGACTCGGCGCTGGTCGAATCGCGGATGGCGGTACGCCTGACTCAGGTTGCCGAAGTGGGTGCACCGTCGTCGGTCAGCGGCGGCGGCTGTCCCGCACCTGGACGCCCGGGTTCTGCCGGCGGACGTCGAAGAGGCCGGTGGCCTCGATGAGGTCGCTGAGCTTGCGGTACCCGTAGTTGCGGGAGTCGAAGGACGCCTGGTTGCCGATCTGCTGGCCGACGGCGCCGAGGTGTGCCCAGCCGTCGTCGCCGCTGGCGGCGTCCACCGCGCTCCGCAGCATCCTGACCAGCCGGGCGTCACCGCGCAGCGCCTGCTGGGGCGCGGCCGCCGGCGCCTCCCCGGGCTTCTCCTCGGCGGGCTCCCCCAGGCTCTCCACGTACGTGAACTGCGAGCAGGCGTTGATGAACGGCTCCGGCGTCTGCCGCTGGCCGAAGCCGTAGACCTTGTGCCCGTCGGTGAGGATCCGCATCACCAGCGGGGTGAAGTCGGCGTCGCTGGAGACGATCGCGAAGCCGTCGACCGATCCGGCGTAGAGGAGGTCCATGGCGTCGATCACCATCGCCATGTCCGAGGCGTTCTTGCCGGTGCTGTAGGCGAACTGCTGGATCGGCCGGATCGCGTACGCGTGCAGCACCGCCTCCCACTGCTGCAGGTGCGGGCTCTTCCAGTTGCCGTAGGCGCGCCGGACGTTCGCGGCGCCGTGGCGGGCCACCTCGGCGAGGACCACGTCGATCTTGGCCGCCGGTGCGTTGTCGGCGTCGATGAGCAGGGCGATGCGCTTTTCGTCGGTGTTCACGCGTCGACTCTGCCACGGACCGGACCCGAGCGGAGCACGGGACGCGCGGCGGGGACCTCGGGCAAGGGCGAGGAGTGCTCAGGCCAGGGACAGGGCGAAGGACAGGGCGAAGCCCGCCGCCGTGCTCAGCGCCACCGCCGGGCCGCCGTGCTCGTAGGCCTCCGGCATCAGGGTGTCGGCCAGGGACGCGATCACCGCGCCGGCGGCGAAGGCGAGCGGCAAGGAGATCGTCTCGGGGTCACTGCCGGCCAGCGGACCGGCGCCGATCAGCACGGCCACCACCAGGAGCACGGCGCAGACCGACCAGAGCAGGACGGCCTTCCCGCGGGACATGCCCTGCTCGCGCATGGACGCCGCGCCGACCAGGGACTCGGGCAGGTTGGACACGAAGATCGCCGCGAGCAGGGCCAGCCCGCCCGTGCCCTCGGTGAGCGAGACGCCCAGCGCCACGTTCTCCGGCACGCCGTCCAAAGTGACGGCGGCCAGCAGCGCCAGCCCCGCGGCGCCGCCGGTGGAGGCAGCCGTCGGCGCCTTCTCGTCCGCGGCGGCGTCGGTGTCCAGCTTGACGCTGCCCTGTTGCTGCTCCGCGTCCGCGGAGGCCGGTCCCGGCTGCGCCCAGCGGTCCAGGAGTGCGCTGAGCGCCGTGAAGACCACGGCGCCGGCGAAGAGACCGATCACCGCGAGCCAGATTCCGCCCCGCTCGTAGGCGTCCGCGAACAGCTCGAAGGCCAGCGCGGTGATGAGCGCGCCCGCGGCGAAGGACAGCAGGATGGCGAGCAGGCGCTTGGGGAGCTCGAAGCGCACGCCGACCAGCGCTCCGATGACGAGCGCGCTCGAGGCGACGATCCCGAAGAGCAAGGTCTGGCCCATGACGGCAGTGTAGGAGCGCGCGGCGGCGGCGCACCCACAATTCGGAAGGTTACTTATCGAGCGGGGTGCGGCACGACGACGCCCCGCCCACCTCCTGCGAGGTGGGCGGGGCGGTGTCGGTGCGGAGGAGGACTCAGATGTTGAAGCCCAGGGCCCGCATCTGGTCGCGTCCGTCCTCGGTGATCCGGTCGGGACCCCACGGCGGCATCCAGACCCAGTTGACGCGCCACTCGTCCACCATGGGGTCGAGGTTCTGCGCGCACTGCTCCTCGATGACGTCCTGCAGCGGGCACGCGGCCGTGGTCAGGGTCATGTCGAGCACCAGGGCGCCGTCCTCGGCCCACTTGGAGCCGTAGAGCAGGCCCAGGTCCACGATGTTGACGCCGAGCTCGGGGTCGATGACGTTCTTGAGCGCCTCCTCGACCTCCTCGGCGGAGGGCCGGCCCGCGGTCGCGGGGTCGGCGGTGGTCTCAGCGGGGGTGTCGGCCATCGCTGGCCTCCTTTCGAAAGCTGGTGGGGTCGGGGCCGCTTACTTGGCCGGGGCCAGGTAGCGGTCGTAGCCCTCGTTCTCGAGCCGGTCGGCGAGCTCGGGACCGCCCTCGTCGACCACGCGGCCGTCGTGGAACACGTGCACGAACTGCGGCTTGATGTAGCGCAGGATGCGGGTGTAGTGGGTGATGAGCATGACGCCCATGTCGTTGGTCTCCAGGGCGCGGTTGACGCCCTCGGAGACGACCTTGAGCGCGTCCACGTCGAGCCCGGAGTCGGTCTCGTCCAGCAGGGCGATCTTGGGCTTGAGCAGCTCGAGCTGGAGGATCTCGTGGCGCTTCTTCTCGCCGCCGGAGAAGCCCTCGTTGACGTTGCGCTGGATCATGTCGGGGCTGATCTTCAGCTGCTCCATGGCGGCCTTGACGTCCTTGGTCCACGTGCGCAGCGAAGGGGCCTCGCCGTCGATCGCGGTCTTGGCCGTGCGCAGGAAGTTGGAGGTCGTCACGCCGGGGATCTCCACCGGGTACTGCATGGCCAGGAAGAGCCCGGCGCGGGCGCGCTCGTCCACGGACATCTCCAGGACGTTCTGGCCGTCGAGGAGGACCTCGCCGGAGTCGACGACGTACTTGGGATGCCCGGCGATGGTGGAGGCCAGCGTGGACTTGCCGGAGCCGTTGGGGCCCATGATCGCGTGCACCTCACCGGAGGTGATGGTCAGGTTCACGCCCTTGAGGATCGGCTTGGTGGTCTCGTCGTCGAGCACGACGGACGCGTGCAGGTCCTTGATCTCGAGAGTTGCCATGGATGGTTCTCCTGTGGTCGAAAAAGTCTGGGGTCGGAAGGGTGCGTGCGGGCGCGGCGGATCAGTAGTTCGCGGAGGCGAGCTCGTCCTGGACGGACCCGCGCAGCCGCTCCTCGATGTCCGGGACACCGATCTGCTGGATGATCTCGAAGAGGAACCCGCGGACCACGAGCCGGCGCGCCTCGTCCTCGGGGATGCCCCGGGACATGAGGTAGTACAGGTGCTCGTCGTCCAGCTGGCCCGTGGTGGAGGCGTGGCCCGCACCGGTGATGAGGCCGGTCTCGATCTCCAGGTTCGGCACGGAGTCCATTCGCGGGCCGTCGTTGAGGATCAGGTTCCGGTTGAGCTCGTAGGTGTCGGTGGCCTCCGCGGTGGCGCGGATGAGGACGTCGCCGATCCACACGCCGTGCGCGTTCTCGCCCTGCAGCGCGGACTTGTAGGTCACCCGCGAGGTGCAGTGCGGCTGGGAGTGGTCCACGAACAGCCGGGACTCCAGGTGCTGGCCGGCGTCCACGAAGGTCAGCCCGTACATCTCCACGGACCCGCCCGGGGCGTCGAAGCGGGTGGACGGGGTGACCCGCACGAGGTCGCCGCCGAGGCTGACGAGCACGTGCTTGAAGGTCGCGGATTTGCCGAGGCGCGCCTGCTGGGAGGAGGCGTGCACGGCGTCGTCGTCCCACTCCTGGAGGGTCACCACGGTGAGGTTCGCGGAGTCGGCGACCCGGAACTCGACGTTCTGCGAGAGCACGGCGCTGCCGTGGTGGCGCAGGACCACGAGGGCCTTGGAGAAGGGCTGGGCGTCGATCACGAGGTGCTGGGCCGCCGGGGTGGCGTCCGAGCCGTGGATGTCGACGAGCACGGGCGCGGCGACCTCGGTCTCCTGCGGCACGGTGAGCACCGTGGCCTCGGTGACGCTGCTCCACGCGTTGGCGGAGACGCGGTCCTCGGGGATCCCGGCGCTGCCGATGCGGGCGTCGTCGCGGCCCACGGTCTCGACGCGCACGGCGTCCGAGTCCACGGTCACCGCGGGCGCGGGGCCGGTCAGGGCGTCGGCGTGCAGCCCCTTGAGGCGCTTGAGCGGGGTGAACCGGAAGTCCTCCTCCCGGCCGGTGAGCTTCGGGAAGTCGGCGACGTCGTAGGACGTGCGCCGCCCGGCCCGGGAGGAGTCGGGCACGCCGGAGATGTCGCCGTGGGCGGTGTGCCGCACCAGGGTGTCGTTCTCGACCTTGTCGCGGGCCAGCCGCTCCCCCTCCAGGTCCATGCCCGGGATTGCGACGCGACCCTCCCCGGTGCGGACCCCGTCGACCTTCTCGCCCAGGTTGCCGTAGGCGTCCTTGGCCGCGCCGACGGCCTTGTCGGCCACCGCGGTGGCCGCGGAGGCGGCGGCCTCCGTGGCGTTGCGAATCGTTTCGTTCAGCTTGGACATGTCAGCCAACGGATCCTTCCATCTGCAGTTCGATGAGGCGGTTGAGTTCGAGCGCGTACTCCATGGGCAGCTCGCGGGCGATCGGCTCCACGAACCCGCGCACGATCATCGCCATGGCCTCGTCCTCGGCCATCCCGCGCTGCATGAGGTAGAACAGCTGCTCCTCGGAGACGCGCGAGACGGTCGCCTCGTGGCCCATGGTGACGTCGTCCTCGCGGATGTCGACGTACGGGTACGTGTCGGAGCGGGAGATCGTGTCCACCAGCAGGGCGTCGCAGACCACGTTGGACCTCGAGCCGTGGGCGCCCTCGCGCACCTGCACGAGGCCGCGGTAGGCGGCGCGGCCGCCGTTGCGGGCCACGGACTTCGAGACGATCGACGACGACGTGTTCGGGGCGATGTGCACCATCTTGGACCCGGTGTCCTGGTGCTGCCCCTCGCCGGCGAACGCGATCGAGAGGGTCTCGCCGCGGGCGTGCTCGCCGGTCATGTAGACCGCCGGGTACTTCTGGGTGACCTTCGAGCCGATGTTGCCGTCGATCCACTCCATCGTGGCGCCCTCGTGGGCGATCGCGCGCTTGGTCACGAGGTTGTACACGTTGTTCGACCAGTTCTGGATGGTCGTGTAGCGCACGCGGGCGTTCTTCTTGACGATGATCTCCACGACGGCGGAGTGCAGCGAGTCGGTCTTGTAGATCGGCGCGGTGCAGCCCTCGATGTAGTGGACGTAGGAGTCCTCGTCCGCGATGATGAGCGTCCGCTCGAACTGGCCCATGTTCTCCGTGTTGATGCGGAAGTAGGCCTGCAGCGGGATCTCGACGTGCACGCCCTTGGGGACGTAGACGAACGAGCCGCCGGACCACACGGCCGTGTTCAGGGACGCGAACTTGTTGTCGCCCACGGGGATGACCGTGCCGAAGTACTCCGCGAAGAGCTCCGGGTGCTCCTTGAGCGCGGTGTCGGTGTCGAGGAAGATGACGCCCTGCTCCTCCAGGTCCTCGCGGATCTGGTGGTAGACGACCTCGGACTCGTACTGGGCGGCCACGCCGGAGACGAGCCGTCCGCGCTCGGCCTCGGGGATGCCGAGCTTCTCGTAGGTGTTGCGGATGTCCTCGGGCAGGTCCTCCCAGGTGGCGGCCTGCTTCTCCGTGGAGCGCACGAAGTACTTGATGTTGTCGAAGTCGATCCCGGACAGGTCCGCGCCCCACGTGGGCATGGGCTTGCGGTCGAAGAACTTCAGGCCCTTCAACCGCAGGTCGGTCATCCACTGCGGTTCACTCTTCTTCGCGGAGATGTCCCGGACGACGTCCTCGTCGACACCGCGGCGCGCGGAGGCGCCGGCCACGTCGGAGTCGGCCCAGCCGTACTCGTAGGTGCCGATGCCCTCGAGCTCGGGGTTCTTCTCCAGGATGTCGGCGATGACAGTGTCGTTGCCGCTGGCGATCTGGTCAGTCATGACGGCCTTCCTCTGTTGTCTGGTCTGTGGCGTGGGCCGCGGTGCGGTCCACGGAAGTCGGTGCCGCGGCGGGTCCCGGCCGCGTGAGGGGCACGTGCGTGGTGCACACGTGCGCGCCGGCGGCCTGGGTCGAGAGCCGGCGGACGTCGGTGCCGAGCAGCCGGGCGATGAGCTCGGTCTCCAGCTCGCAGAACTGCGGGTAGCGGGCGGCCAGCTCGCGCACGGGGCAGTGCCCCTGGCACAGCTGCGCCGAGACGATGGTGCGGGACTCGCCGCGGCCGACGGCCACTTCGTTGGTGGAGGCGGCGAACCCGTCGCGGCTGAGCAGCCGCACCAGGACGGGCAGGCGGTCGGCGACGTCGTCCCCGGCGGCCTCGACCTCGGGGCGGTAGGAGGCCTCCAGGCGGTCCACGCGCTCCTGGATGAAGGAGTGCACGGCGTCCGGGCCGGCGATGCGGCGGATGGACTCCAGCGCGTCTGTCGCGATCTCGAGGTAGTCGTCGCCGAGCTTGGCGTGGCCCTCCGGGGCGACGACGTAGCGCCGCGCGGGGCGGCCGGCGCCCCCGCTGCGGCGGCGGACCATGGTGACCTCGATGAAGTGCTGCTGCTCGAGGGCGTCCAGGTGCCGGCGCACGGCGGCCGGGGTCAGCTCGAGCATCTCGCCGAGGTCCGCGGCGGAGACGGGACCGTGCTCCAGGACGGCGCCGAGCACGCGCGAGCGGGTGTTCTCCTCCTGCTCCGCCCGCGGGCCGGAGCGGGACCTGCTCCGGGCGTCCGTGGTCTGAGTCATGGGTGAACCGTTCGCTTCCTGCTCGGGGGTGGAGGCTCTCGTGGTGCAGCGCGCGACCCGCAAGGGGCGCTTCTAATACACAACCGGAGTATGTCGTAATTCATTCCGGTCTGACCAGTAAGTAGAGCCTTACCGGGCTCCGCCCAAAAATCACGACTTACTCATAATAACCCCCGGGCGCGGTGGGGCCAAGGGGGCCGGGCCGCGGGCGCGCCCGCACTACACTGGTCCGGTGCCCGCCCAGAGTCCCCCCGCGTCCTCGCCCGCGCTCTCCATCGAGCGCCTCGTGAAGGAGTTCCCGGTCCGCCGGCGCCGCTCCCGCCGCCCGGCCGGACCGGGCGCGGTGCGCGCCGACGTGGTGCACGCCGTCGACGGCCTGTCCCTCACCGCGCGGCACGGCGAGATCACGGCGCTGCTGGGCCCCAACGGCGCGGGCAAGACGACCACCCTGGAGTGCGCCCAGGGCCTGCAGCGGCCCACGGGCGGCACCGTCCGGCTGCTGGGGCAGGACCCGTGGCGGGCCAGCCCGGCGCTGCGCGCCCGCGTGGGCGTGATGCTCCAGGACGGCGGGCTCCCCCAGGCGGTGCGCCCGCTGGAGCTGCTCCGGCACGTGGCGTCCCTCTACCGCAGCCCCCGGGACATGGACGAGCTCGTGGAGCGGCTCGGCATCAGCAGCTTCGACCGCACCGTGGTCCGCCGGCTCTCCGGCGGCCAGCGCCAGCGCGTGGCCCTGGCGGCGGCCCTCGCGGGCAACCCGGAGGTGCTCTTCCTCGACGAGCCCTCGGCCGGGATGGACCCGCAGTCCCGCAACATCGTCTTCGACCTCGTCCAGCAGCTGCGCCGGGAGGGGGTGTGCATCATCCTCACCACGCACCTGCTCGACGACGCCCAGCGTCTCGCCGACCAGGTCTACATCGTGGACCACGGCCGGGTCATGGCCCAGGGGTCCGTGGCGGAGCTGGTGGCCCCCGGCGCCGACGCCCCTGCCGTGCTCGTGCTGACGCTGGCCCCGGAGCAGCTGCGCGCGGGGCCGTTCCCGTGGGACGGCCCCGGGTTCGAGGGCGTCCGGGCGGACCGCGCCGACCGCACCGTGACCCTCACCGGCGTCCTCACGCCCCCGATGCTCGAGACCGTGACCCGGTGGTTCACCGCGACCGGCACGCTGCCCGAGTCCCTGTCCCTCCAGCCGCGCACCCTCGAGGACGTCTTCCTCGACATCTCCGGACGGGAGATCCGATGACCGCCCCCGCCCTGCCCACCGCCACCGCCCCCCGCCCGGAGCCCGCCACCCTGGCCCGCCGGGTGGCCGCCCAGGCCCGCTACGAGACGCGGGCCGTGCTGCGCAACGGCGAGCAGCTGCTGCTGCTGGTCATCCTGCCGCTCATGGCCCTCGTGGCCCTGACCCTCACCGACCTGCTGGACGCCGCCGTCCCGGCCGGCGCCTCCCGCGTGGACGTCGCCGTGCCGGGCGTGCTGGCGCTGTGCGTGCTCTCCAACGCCTTCTCGGGCCAGGGCATCCAGACCGGCTTCGACCGCCGCTACGGGGTCCTGCGCTTCCTCTCCACCACTCCCCTGGGCCGTGGCGGGCTGATCGCCGGCAAGCTGCTCGCGATCGTCGCGGTGCTCGTGGTGCAGTACGTGCTGGTGGCCGCGCTCGGCGCGGCCCTCGGCTGGCGCCCGGACGCGGCCGTCGTGCTCGTCTCCGTGCCGGTGCTGCTGCTCGGCGCCGCGGCGTTCACCGGGCTGGGGCTGCTCCTCGCCGGGACGGTGCGCGCCGAGGCGACCCTGGCCATCACCAACCTCGTGTGGGTGCTGCTCGCCGCCGTGGGCGGCACCCTGTTCCCCTCGAGCACGCTGCCGGCGGGGCTCACCTGGATGGTGGAGGTGCTCCCCTCCGGCGCGCTGGGCACCGCCCTGCGCGAGACGTTCCTCACCGGGGCGCCCACGCCGCTGCCGGTGCTGGTGCTCGCCGTCTGGGCCGCCGCCGCCTGGGCCGGGGCCGTGCGCTGGTTCCGCTGGAGCTGAGCCGCCGGTGCGGACCCGGGTCCGTGGGCCCGTCCCGGCCGGCGGGACCCGGGGGCCGCGGAGGCGGATAAACTGGGCGCGGAGACCCCGCCGCACCGACCCCGTCCGGAAGTGAACTCATGAACCGCGCCAGCGACCCCAGCGACGTCGACGTCCGCGAGCACGGCGGCGGCCTGCTGCCGAGCCGGATCACCCCGTGGGTGCGGTGGCTCGCCGTCGCGTCGCTGGTGGCGAACTCCGTGCTCATCCTCACCGGCGGGCTCGTCCGGCTGACCGGCTCGGGCCTGGGCTGCCCCACCTGGCCCCGGTGCACGGACGAGTCCTGGACCAACACCCCCGAGATGGGCATGCACGGCCTCATCGAGTTCGGCAACCGCCTGCTGACCTTCCTGCTGGCCGCCGTGGCGGTGCTGACGTTCCTGGCCGTGCTCCGGCTGCGCCACGAGCACCGCGACCTCTTCCGGATCGCCCTGCTGCTGGGTCTCGGCATCCCGCTGCAGGCCGTGGTCGGCGGGATCACCGTGCTCACCGGGCTCAACCCGTGGATCGTGGGCATCCACTACCTCATCTCCGGGGCGATGATCGCCCTGGCCACGGTGCTGGTCAACCGCACCCGGCGGCGCTCCCTGCCCGCCGTGCGGGACGCGGAGCGCCCCGGCCAGGCCTACGGGCAGCGCCGGACCGTCCGCGGGCTCATGGTGAGCCTGGGGGTGCTCACCGCGCTGATCCTCTACCTGGGCACGCTGGTCACGGGCACCGGCCCGCACGCCGGGGACGACACCACCGCCCGGCACGCGTTCGACGCCTACCTCATCACCCGTGCCCACGCGGTCCCCGTGTACCTGATCGTCGTGGCCGTGGTGCTCGGCCTCGTGCTCGCCCGCCGGCACCGGTGGCCCGTGCCGCTGGCCTCGAGCCTCAACGTGCTCCTGGCCGCGCTGGTCCTGCAGGCGCTCATCGGCTACTACCAGTACTTCAACGGCGTGCCGATCGTCGCCGTGGCCCTGCACCTGGTGGGCTCCGCGGTGCTGATCTGGGCCACGGCCCGCACCGTGGAGAAGGGCTTCGCGGTCACCCGCACCCCGGCCCCGGTGCTGCGCAGCACCGACCTGGCGCAGCCGGCCGAGGCCCCGTCCCGCGGCTGAGGCCCTCAGGCCCGCTCGTCGGGCGCCTCGTCGAGCAGCTCCTCGACGGCCTGGGCCAGGCGCTGCCGGCTGGCCGAGGGGATCGGCAGCAGCGGCCGCCGCGGCGGGGCCGTGCTGACGCCGCACACCTCGGCCAGGGCGTACAGGGAACTCAGGGGCCGCTCCTGGCGCAGGATTTCCATCAGCGGGGTCAGCGCCGCCTGCCAGGTGCGCACCGCGCGGTCGTCACCCGAGACGACCGCGGCGCGGAAGGCGGCGTACTGGCGCGGGAGCACCGCGGCGATCCCGGAGTGCCAGGCCGCGGCGTCCGGCGCCGCCTCGTGGAGCAGCCGCTCCCCGCTGACCCCGTGGGCCGTCCCCGGCTCCGCCAGCTCGGCGAACCGGTGCCGTCGTGCGGCGAGGTCCGCCGGGGAGTCCGCGGTGTCCTTGAACGCGCTGACGTTCTCCAGCCAGGACAGCTCGGCGGCGAGCTCCACCGGGTACGTGAAGCCCGTAGTCGTCGGGTTGTTGTAGATGCACAGCGGCAGGGACACGGCCGCCGAGACCGTCTCCACCTGGTCGGCGATCTCCTGGGAGACGAGCGGGATGTAGGACAGCGGGTTGAGCACGAGCCCGTCCGCCCCGCCGTTCTCCGCGGCGTAGGCCATCTCGAGGACCTCGCGGGTGGTCATCGCGGAGATCCCCGCCCCCACCGGCACCCCGGAGCCGCGGGCGGCCTCCACGGCGACGCCCACGACCTCGGCCCGCTCCTCCCCGGAGAGGTACGCGAAGCTGCCCGAGCTGCCCAGGACCACCAGGGCGTCCACGCCCGACCGGGACAACCGGCCGACGTAGCGCCCGAAGGACTCCAGGTCCAGGCGGCCACCCTGCTGGAACGGTGTGATCGGGTAGGCGACGAGCCCGGTGAAGGTCATGCTGAGCATGCGACCATCCTAGGTCCGGCCGGTCCCCGGCCGGACGCGGACGCCGCGGGGCCCGCCGGCCCCGACGGGCTCAGAGGACGGGGCCGCCCACGAACGGGTCGACGGCCAGGGCGAGGAACACGAAGGTGATGTAGGCGATGGAGCCGTGGAAGACGTGCATCGCCTGCTTGTCCGTGGGCCGGCCGGCCACCGCGAGGGCGTGCAGCTTGTGGCTGTGGCCCACGAACCAGGCGCCCGAGGCCAGGGCGGTCACGGCGTAGACCCAGCCGGCGCCGCCCACGGGGACGAGCAGCAGCGAGCACACCACCGTGGCCCACGCGTAGAGGACCACCTGGCTGCCCACGGTGCGGGCCCCGGCCACGGCGCCCAGCATGGGGACCCCGGCGCGGGAGTAGTCGTCGGCGTACTTCATGGACAGCGGCCAGTAGTGCGGCGGGGTCCACAGGAAGATGAACAGGAACAGCACGAGCGCGGGCCAGTCGAGGCCGCCCGTCACGGCGGCCCACCCGATCAGCACCGGCATGCACCCGGCGACCCCGCCCCAGACGATGTTCTGGGCGGTGCGGCGCTTGAGCACGATCGAGTAGAAGACCGCGTAGAGGAAGATGGCCGCCGCACCCAGGGCGCCGGCGAGCACGTTGACCCCGATCGTGAGCCAGGCGACCGACACGGCCGTGAGGACCCACGCGAAGACGAGGGCCTCGCGGTCGGTCACCTCGCCGGTGACCAGCGGGCGCTTGGCCGTGCGCTTCATCACCCGGTCCTCGTCCCGGTCGATGTAGCAGTTGAAGGCGCCGGCCGCACCCGCCGCGAGCGTGCCGCCCACGAGGGTGTTGAGGATGAGCCAGAGGTTCGGCATGCCCTGCTGGGCGAAGATCATGGTGGGCACGGTCGCCACGAGCAGCAGCTCGATGATCCGCGGCTTCATGAGGGCCACGTAGGCCCGCACCTTCCGGGAGGCCGTCATCCGTCCCTCGCTGCGGGGGGCCGCCGCATCACCCGTGTGCCCGTTGCCGAGGACGGCTCGTCCTGCGGGTCCCGACGTCTCGAGTGAGTTCACAGAATCATTGCTCCCGGTTGCGGTGGTGTTCCCCCGGCTCCGTGCGCGAGGTCGGCCCGGAGACGGTGCGTCGCCGGCACGCAGGAGCGGTCGGCGCGGTGGTCGCGGGCGCGGAAGAAGGTCCTATACAGCATAGCGCGTGGCGGCGTCCGTTCCCGCTCCGGACATGACGGGAAAGACGTCCGGGGCCCCGGGGACCGGTGCCGTCGGTCACACGCCCGAAATGCGCGTGACCTAAGCTGGACCCAAACCGCCGGTCGACGACCGGCACCCGCTGCGCACGGCAGCGGACCCCAATGGAAAGGGCACCGAATCTTGGCGACCGAACTCGATCAGAAGCTGACCTGGACCGAGCTGGACCGGCGTGCCGTGGACACGGTGCGGGTGCTGGCCGCGGACGCGGTGGAGAAGGTGGGCAACGGCCACCCCGGCACGGCGATGTCCCTGGCCCCGGCGGCGTACCTGCTGTTCCAGAAGGTGATGCGTCACGACCCCACCGACGACCGGTGGACGGGCCGTGACCGGTTCATCCTCTCCCCCGGGCACACCTCGCTGACCCTGTACCTGCAGCTGTTCCTGTCCGGCTACGGCATGGAGCTCGAGGACATCGAGTCCCTGCGGACCTGGGGCTCGAAGACCCCGGGGCACCCGGAGTACCGGCACACCACCGGGGTGGAGATCACCACCGGCCCGCTGGGCCAGGGCCTGGCCTCGGCCGTGGGCTTCGCCTACGCCCAGCGCTACACCCGCGGCCTGTTCGACCCCGAGGCCCCCGCCGGGACCTCCCCGTTCGACCACACCGTGTACGTGATCGCCTCCGACGGCGACCTCCAGGAGGGCGTGACCTCCGAGGCGTCCTCGCTGGCCGGGGTGCAGGAGCTGGGCAACCTCGTGGTGATCTACGACCAGAACCACATCTCGATCGAGGACGACACGGACGTGGCGTTCACCGAGGACGTCCTCGCCCGCTACGAGGCCTACGGCTGGGACGTGGCCCGGGTGGACTGGACGAGGACCGGGGACTACGTCGAGGACGTCGAGGAGCTCTACGCCGCGATCCGCGCGGCCAAGGCCGAGACCGCCAAGCCCTCGCTGATCGCCCTGCGCACGATCATCGGCTGGCCCGCGCCGGGAAAGCAGAACACCGGCGGCATCCACGGCTCCAAGCTCGGGGCCGACGAGGTCGCGGCGACCAAGGAGATCCTCGGCTTCGACCCCGAGAAGTCCTTCGTGGTGGAGGACGAGGTCATCGCCCACACCCGCGGCATCCAGGACCGCATGAAGCAGGTCCGCGACGAGTGGGAGCGGCAGTTCCAGGCCTGGCGGGAGGCCAACCCGGAGCGGGCGAAGCTCTACGACCGGATCCGCGCCGAGGAGCTGCCCGAGAACTACGCCGACGCGTTCCCCGTCTTCGAGGCCGGCAAGGACGTGGCCACCCGCTCGGCCTCCGGCAAGGTGATCAACGCGATCGCCGACACGTTCCCCGAGCTGTGGGGCGGCTCGGCCGACCTGGCCGGCTCCAACAACACCACCATCGAGTCCGCGCCCTCCTTCATCCCCGAGGCCCGCTCCACCGCGAAGTGGACCGGCAACCCCTACGGGCGGGTGCTGCACTTCGGCATCCGCGAGCACGCCGCGGCGGCGATCGTCAACGGCATCACCATGTCCTCCCAGACCCGGGCGTTCTCCGGGACGTTCCTGATCTTCTCCGACTACCAGCGCCCCGCCGTGCGCCTGGGCGCGCTGATGAAGGTCCCCTCGATCTACGTGTGGACCCACGACTCCATCGGCCTCGGCGAGGACGGACCCACCCACCAGCCCGTGGAGCAGCTCTCGGCGCTGCGCGCGATCCCGGGCCTGGACGTGGTGCGCCCGGCCGACGCCAACGAGACCGCGATCGCGTGGCGGACGATGCTGGAGAACCGGCACGGCCCGGCCGGCATCGCCCTGACCCGTCAGAACGTGCCCACCTTCGCCCGGGCGGACCTGCACCCCGAGGCCGACGGGGAGAAGTTCGCCTCCGCCGAGGGCGTGGCCCGGGGCGGCTACGTCCTGGCCGACACCGAGGGCACCCCGGACGTGATCCTCATCGGCACCGGCTCCGAGGTCTCCCTGGCCGTGGAGGCCCGCGAGCAGCTCAAGGCGCAGGGGGTGGCCGCCCGGGTGGTGTCCATGCCGTGCCGGGAGTGGTTCGACGCCCAGGACGCCGAGTACCGCGAGTCCGTGCTCCCGGCGGCCGTGAAGGCCCGCGTGTCGGTGGAGGCCGGGATCGCCATGTCCTGGCGGGACCTGCTCGGCGAGCACGGGCGGGCCGTGTCCCTGGAGCACTTCGGGGAGTCCGCCGACTACGAGACCCTCTACCGCGAGTTCGGCATCACCGCCGAGGCCGTCACCGCCGCCGCCCAGGAGTCCCTCACCGCCGCGCAGGCCACCGCCTCCGTGGGCCGCTGAGCCGCGGCGCACACCGACCGACCATCTTCCCCCGAGCACGAGGAGTGACAGACACATGACCACCCCCACCCAGAAGCTCTCCGACGCCGGCGTCTCGATCTGGCTCGACGACCTCTCCCGCGAACGCCTTGCCTCCGGCGGGCTGCAGCGGCTGATCGACGAGAAGGACGTCGTGGGCGTGACCACGAACCCGACGATCTTCGCCGCCGCGCTGGCCAAGCACGACGCCTACGAGGACCAGGTCAAGCAGCTCGCCGCCGCCGGCACGGACGTGGACGAGGCCGTGCTGGCCATCACCACCGACGACGTGCGCGACGCCTGCGACCTCTTCGCCCCCATCGCCGAGGCCACCCGGGGCGAGGACGGGCGGGTGTCCATCGAGGTGGACCCGCGCCTGGCCCAGGACGCCGAGGCGACCGCCGCCATGGCCCAGCGCCTGTCCCAGACCATCGACCGCCCCAACGCGCTGATCAAGATCCCCGCCACCGAGGCGGGCCTGCCCTCGATCACCGCGACCATCGCCGAGGGGATCTCCGTCAACGTGACGCTGATCTTCTCCCTCGAGCGCTACCGCGCGGTCATCAACGCCTACCAGCTGGGCCTGGAGCAGGCGCTCGAGAACGGCAAGGACCTCTCCACCATCCACTCCGTGGCGTCATTCTTCGTCTCCCGGGTGGACTCCGAGGTCGACAAGCGCCTGGACGCGATCGGCACCGACGAGGCCGCCGCGCTCAAGAGCAAGGCCGGTCTGGCCAACGCCCGGCTCGCCTACCAGATCTACGAGGACGCCCTGGCCACCGAGCGCTGGGAGCGGCTGGCCTCGGCCGGGGCGAACCCGCAGCGCCCGCTGTGGGCCTCCACCGGGGTCAAGGACCCGTCCCTGCCGGACACCCTGTACGTGACCGGGCTGGTGGCCCCGAACACCGTGAACACCATGCCGGAGAAGACCCTGGAGGCCACGTTCGACCACGGGCAGGTCACCGGGGACACCGTCACCGGCACCTACGCGGAGTCCAACGAGCTCCTGGACCGGATCGCCGGCGTGGGGATCTCCTACGACGAGGTCGTCGCCCAGCTCGAGGCGGAGGGTCTCACCAAGTTCGAGGACTCCTGGGCGGAGCTGCTCGACACCGTGCGCGCCGCCCTCGACAACGCCCGCTGAGCCCGTCCCGTCCTGACCCGAGCACCGTCCGTGCCGCCCCACCCGAAGGAGAACCCATGAGCTCCCTGTCCGTCCAGACCTCAGGTGCCGCCCGCGAGGCCGTCGACCGGCACGTGCCCGCGCTGGTGGGCGACAGGTTCGCCTCGAAGCTCTTCGCCCAGGACCCCACCCTGTGGGGCGCTGCGGCCGAGGACGAGTCCGCCAAGCGACTGGGCTGGGTGGAGGCCGCCGAGGTCTCCCGCCCGCTCGTCGCCGAGATCACCGCGCTCCGCGAGGAGTTCGCGGCGGAGGGCGTGGACCGGTTCGTGCTGGCGGGCATGGGCGGGTCCTCCCTCGCCCCCGAGGTGATCACCCGGACCGCCGGGGTCGAGCTGTTCGTGCTCGACTCCACGGACCCGGAGATGGTGGGCGCGGCCCTCGCCGACCGCCTCGAGCGCACCGCGATCGTGGTCTCCTCCAAGTCCGGCTCCACCGTGGAGACCGACTCGGCGCGCCGGGTCTTCGCCCGGGCGTTCGAGGACGCGGGCATCGACGCCGCCTCGCGCATCGTGGTGGTCACCGACCCCGGCTCGCCCATGGAGGCGTCCGCACGGGAGGCCGGCTACCGCCGGGTCTTCACCGCCGACCCGACCGTGGGCGGGCGCTTCTCGGCGCTCACCGCCTTCGGCCTGGTCCCCTCCGGTCTGGCCGGCGTGGACGTCGGGGCCCTGCTCGACGACGCCGACGAGGCCGGCGAGGTGCTGCGCGAGGACGCCGAGGACAACCCCGGCCTGCACCTGGGCGCGGCGCTCGGCGGCACGCAGCCGCTGCGCAACAAGCTCGTGTTCCGGGACCTGGGTTCCGGGATCGCCGGGTTCGCCGACTGGGCGGAGCAGCTGATCGCCGAGTCCACGGGCAAGGAGGGCAAGGGCGTGCTGCCCGTCGTCGTCGGCGCCGGCGACGCCCCGGAGGCCTCCTCGGGGGCCTCCGACGTCCTCGTCGTGGAGCTCGTCGGCGTGGACGAGGAGCAGGCCCCCGAGGGCGACGTCGTGCGGGTCTCCGGCTCCCTCGGCGCCCAGCTCATGCTGTGGGAGGTCGCCACCGCGGCGGCCGGGCGGCTGCTCGGCATCAACCCGTACGACCAGCCCGACGTGGAGTCCGCCAAGAACGCCACCCGCGCCCTGCTCGAGGACAAGCCGCAGCCCACGGCCGCGGACGTCGTGGACGGGCCCGTGGAGATCCGCGGGGCGCAGGAGCTGCTCGACGGGGCGCAGACGGTCGAGGACGCGCTCGCCAAGCTGCTCGCGCAGCTGCCGGAGAACGGCTACCTGTCCGTGCAGGCGTACTTCGACCGGCTCTCGTGGGCCGAGCTGGAGAGCGTCCGCCCCGTCCTCGCCCGGGCCACCGGCCGGCCCGTGACGTTCGGCTGGGGCCCCCGGTTCCTGCACTCCACCGGCCAGTACCACAAGGGCGGACCGGCGGAGGGCGTGTACCTGCAGATCACCGCCGCCTCGGAGACGGACCTCGAGATCCCGGACAGCCCGTTCAGCTTCGGCGAGCTGATCTCCGCCCAGGCCGACGGGGACGCCCAGGTCCTCGCCGACCACGGGCGGCCCGTGCTGCGGCTGCGGCTCGCGGACCGCGCCGCGGGCGTGGACCGGCTGCGCCGGGCCGTCGACGCCCTCGGCGGCTGACCCGGCCGGCGCGACCGGACCGCTGACCTAGAATGGGAGCACGCCACGGTCGGCGCGGGAGTTCGTTCCCGCGCCGACCGTTGCGCGTGCAGGCCCCCGTGGGTGCCACGGCCCCGCAGAGACGTGAAGGAGTACCGTTGCCAGACAACAACGCCCGCAATCCCCTGCGGGACCCGAGGGACAGGCGGCTCGTCCGGGTCGCCGCCCCGTCGGCGCTCGTGCTCTTCGGCGTGACGGGAGACCTCGCGAAGAAGAAGCTGCTGCCGGCGATGTACGACCTCGTCAACCGGGGTCTGCTGCCGCCGTCCTTCGCGCTCGTCGGCTTCGGCCGCCGCGACTGGTCCCACGAGCAGTTCCGCGAGGTGGTGCGCGAGTCCGTCGAGGCGCACGCCCGCACCCCCTTCCAGGAGGACGTGTGGCGCCAGTTCGCCTCCGGCGTCCGGTTCGTGCGCGGGGAGTTCGACGAGGACAAGGCCTACGAGGCGCTCAAGTCGACCCTCAAGGAGCTCGACGTGCACTCCGGGACGCGCGGCAACCACGCGTTCTACCTCTCGATCCCGCCGAAGGCGTTCGAGACGGTCTGCCAGCAGCTCGCCGACCACGGCCTGGCCCAGCACGAGAACGCCTCCGGGTGGCGCCGCGTGGTCATCGAGAAGCCCTTCGGCCACGACCTCGAGTCCGCGCAGGAGCTCAACGCCATCGTGGAGCGGGTGTTCCCGGCGGACTCGGTGTTCCGCATCGACCACTACCTGGGCAAGGAGACGGTGCAGAACATCCTGGCGCTGCGCTTCGCGAACCAGATGTTCGAGCCCCTGTGGAACGCGCAGTTCGTGGACCACGTGCAGATCACCATGGCCGAGGACATCGGCATCGGCTCCCGCGCCGGCTACTACGACGGCGTGGGCGCGGCCCGCGACGTCATCCAGAACCACCTGTTGCAGCTGCTGGCCCTCACCGCCATGGAGGAGCCGCTGTCGTTCCAGGCCCACCACATGCGCGCCGAGAAGGCGAAGGTCCTGGCCTCCGTCGTCGTCCCCGAGGACCGGGCGGCGCACTCGGCGCTCGGCCAGTACGAGGCCGGTCTGCAGGGCGGTGAGCGCGTGCGGGGCTTCCTCGAGGAGCAGGACATCCCCGCCGACTCCCGCACCGAGACCTACGCGGCGCTGCGCGTGGACATCAACAACCGCCGGTGGGCGGGCGTGCCGTTCTACCTGCGCGCCGGCAAGCGCCTGGGCCGGCGGGTGACCGAGATCGCGGTGCAGTTCAAGAACTCCCCCAACCTGCTGTTCGGGGACAACGGCCACGAGGACCTGGGACAGAACGTCATCGTGGTCCGGATCCAGCCCGACGAGGGCGTGACCATCCGGCTGGGCTCCAAGGTGCCCGGGACCCAGTCGGAGATCCGGGACGTCACGATGGACTTCGGCTACGGCCACTCGTTCACCGAGTCCAGCCCGGAGGCCTACGAGCGCCTGATCCTCGACCTGCTGCTCGGGGAACCACCGCTGTTCCCCGACCACGAGGAGGTCGAGCTGTCCTGGCGGATCCTCGACCCCTTCGAGCAGTGCTGGTCGGAGCAGGAGATCATGCCGGAGCCGTACGCGCCCGGGTCCTGGGGACCCGCCGCCGCCGACGAGCTGCTGGCCCGCGACGGACGCGTCTGGAGACGACCGTGATCGTTTCGATGGAGAACACCACCACCTCGGCCATCGACAAGAAGCTGAGCCAGCTGCGGGACCAGCACGGCGTCGTGACGCTCGGCCGGGTCCTCACGCTCGTGATCCTCGCCCAGGCCGGGCACTCCGAGGCCGCCCTGGAGGCCGCGAACTTCGCGAGCCACGAGCACCCGTGCCGGATCCTCGTGCACGTGGCGCACTCCCAGGCGGAGAGCACCCGGCTCGACGCCCAGCTGCGCATGGGCGGTGACGCGGGCGCCTCCGAGGTCATCGTGCTGCACGGCTACGGCGAGCTCGCCGAGCCCACCGAGACCCTGTTCTCGGCGCTGCTGCTGCCGGACGCGCCGATCGTCGCCTGGTGGGCGCACACGGTGCCGCCGCCCTCGCCGCACACCTCGTCCATCGCCGGGATCGCCCACCGCCGGATCACGGACTCCGCGCGCAGCGACGACGCCTTCGAGGCGCTCGCCGAGCTGAGCACCCGGTACGTCCCCGGCGACACGGATCTGGCCTGGACCCGGGTGACCAACTGGCGGATCCAGCTGGCCGCGGTCCTGGACCAGGCGGAGCCCGCGCCCGTGCGCGAGGTCGTCGTGGAGGGGTGCGGCCGCTCCCCCAGCGTGGTGCTGCTCGGCACGTGGCTGGGCACCCGGCTCGACGCCGACGTGACGCTGGTCAACAGCCCCGGGCCCCGCCGCCTCGACCGGGTGACCCTCGTCCGGGACGACGGCGAGATCGTGCTCGAGCGCCCGGGCCGGTCCGTGGCGATGCTGCGGCAGCCGGGTCAGCCCGACCAGCAGATCGCCATGCCCGTGCGGGACCTCAACGCCTGCATCGCCGAGGAGCTCCGGCGCCTGGACCCCGACGAGGTCTACGGCGAGGTGATCACGACCGGCCTGCGGGACGTGCGGATCGCCCAGATCGTGGACACCGCCGGCGAGCTCACCCCCGGCGCCGCACGGTTCCTCGCCGAGCACGGCGGCCGCCTCCCCGACCGGGACCGGACGACGCCCGACGACGCCCCGGCCGACGAGCCGGCGGAACCGGACTCCGGTGCGGTCCCGGCCGCCGAGGCGTCCGTCCCGGCACCCGAGGCGTCCGTCCTGGCGCCCGGGGAGGAGCGCGCATGAGCGCCGAGCTGGAGACCGTCGCCCACCCGGACAAGCAGTCGCTCGCCGCGGACACCGCGGAGCGGGTCCTCGACGTGGTCGCGGCGGCGCAGGAGGAGCGCGGGGAGGCGAGCCTCGTGCTCACCGGCGGGAGCATGGGCACCGCGGTGCTCGCGGCCCTCGCCGCCTCCGCCCGCCGGGACGAGGTCGACTGGACCCGGGTCGACGTGTGGTGGTCGGACGAGCGCTTCGTGGCCGGCGACAGCGCCGAGCGCAACTGCGTCCAGGCCGTCGAGGCCGTGGGCGGGGCCCTGAACCTGAACCCGGACCGGGTGCACTACATGGGCAGCGCCGACGACTTCGCCACCGCCGAGGACGCCGCCTTCGACTACCGGCGCGAGCTGGCGGCGGCGGCCGACGCGGAGCAGCGGACGGAGGCGTACCCCCGGTTCGACCTCTCGCTGCTGGGCCTGGGCCCCGACGGCCACGTGGCCTCCCTGTTCCCGGGGCTGCCGCACGTGCACGAGCAGGACGCCACCGTGCTGGGGGTGCGGGACTCCCCCAAGCCCCCGCCGGAGCGGGTGACCATGACGCTGCCGATGATCAACAGCGCGGAGCGGGTCTGGTTCCTCGTGGCCGGGGCGGACAAGGCAGGGGCGGTCGCGGCCGTCCGCGGCGGCGCCCCGCTCGAGCGCACACCCGGCGCGGGCGTGCGGGGAACCGAGGAGACGCTGCTGCTGGTGACGGAGGACTGCCTGACCGGCTAACGATCCGGCCACGCCCGTGGACCGGCCCGGTCCACGGCAGGGACCATGGGCACACGCGCACCGTCCCGGGTGCCGCCGTCAGCCGAGGGGACACTCCGCCATGACCGACGAGCCCGGCCCCGCGCCCGTCGCCGGACCCGCCGCCGAGCCGGTCCTGCAGCTGCGGCTGCTGGGCACCTGTGCGGTCCTGTCCGGCGGGCGGAGCGTGGACCCCGGCGCACGGCAGCTGCGGCTCCTCGCGGCTCTCGCCCTGCTCGGGCGCCGGGCGCGGGGGTACCTCGGCGGCCTGTTGTGGCCCGGCTGCCCCGACGCCCGGGCCCTGGGCAGCCTGCGGGCCGCGGTCTGCGGCGTGAACCACCACCTGCCCGGCGCCCTGGTCCGCGACGGCCATGACCTCGCCCTGTCCCCGGCCCTCGCCGTGGACGTGCACGTGCTCCGGGCTCGCCTCACGGCGGTGGCGCGCACCGAGGACCCTGTCGCGCTGGATGCCGCGGACCTCCTCGACCCGGGTGTTCCCGCGCTGCTGCCGGGATGGTACGAGGACTGGGTGCTCGCCGAGCAGGAGCAGCTGCGCGGCCTCTACGTCCACGCGGCCGAGCACGCCGCGGCGCTGTGTCTGGCCCACGGCTACCCGTCCCGGGCCGTGCGGTGGGCGGAGGCGGTGCGCGGGGCGGATCCGCTGCGGGAGAGCGCCGTGCGGCTGCTCGTGTGCGCCCATCTCGCCCTCGGCAACCAGGCCGCGGCGCTGCGGGACTTCCGCCGCTACTGCGCCGTCGCGGTCGCCGAGACGGGAGCGGGACCCTCCGACGAACTGGTCCGGCTCGTCGGGCCCGTGGTGCGCCTGTGACGCGGTGACCGCGGGCGGGGCGGACGGGGAGAACGCCCCGGGGAACCGCCGGCGCGGGAGCACCCGTCACGCGGCGCTCAGGCGCGCACGGCGTGCTGGAACCGGAGCAGGTTGTCGGGGTCGTAGGTGTTCTTGGCCGCCAGCAGCCGGGCGTGGCCCTCCTCGGTCCAGGACCGGGAGGAGTCCCCGTCCCCGTCCACCGAGCCCTGGAAGTTGACCAGCGTCCGTTCGGACACGTGGCCGGCCAGGGCTGCCAGGATGCTCTCGATCGCCGCCGGCACTCGTTCGCCGCCCGGGGGCACCACGAGCCCGACGAGGCCGATCACGTAGCGACCGTCCCGGCCCGCCACGAGGTCCGCCACGCCCTCCGGGGTACGGGCCAGCGCGCCGCCCAGGAGCCGGATCTCGATGAGGGTGACGGGACAGTCCGTGCCCGGACCTGCCTGCCCCAGGAGGGCGTCGACGGCGTCGTCGTCCAGGTCGTCCAGCAGCCGGCCCGTCTCCCGGTACGGGATGGGCACCGGTGGGTCCAGGTGGATGGCGTCGACGTCCCGGTAGCTCATGGGCCCGACCGTGTCCATGACCGGGTCGGAGAGCGCGCGCATCGGCGCCAGCAGCCGCTCCCCCTCCTCGTCCCCGGCCGTGCACGCGTACCGGAGGTGGAGCACGAACCGGTCGCGCAGCGGCTCCGGGACGATGTCCATCGCCGGCAGCCGCAGCAGGGCGATCGAGGTGGACACCGTCTCGGGGAGGTCCGCGGTCCACCGCGACCAGGCGGTGAGCACCTGGCGGGCGTCGTCGCCGGGATAGAAGATCCCCCCGCCGTAGAGGCCGTCGAGCGGGAGCAGCTCGAACTCCATCGCCGTCACGACGCCCAGGTTGCCCTTGCCCCCGCGCAGCAGTCCCAGGAGCTCGGGCTCGTGCGTGGCGTCCACCGTCCGGCGCCGGCCGTCGGGGGTGACCACGTCGGCGGAGCGCACGTGGTCGGCCGCGAACCCGAAGGTCCGCCCCAGGACCGGGAGACCCCCGCCGAGGGTGTAGCCGACGACGCCCACGTCCGTCGTGGAGCCGTTGAGGCCCACGAGGCCGTGGGGCACGGACGCCTCCAGCACGCTCCTCCAGCGCACCCCCGCGCCCACGCGCGCGGTGCGGGCCTCCGGGTCCACCGTGCACTCCTGCAGCCGGGCCGTGCTGATGAGCAGGCCGCCCTGCATCGGGCCGTCGGCGCCGTGACCGGTGGCCTGCACCCCGACGGGCACGCGGCGGGCGGCGGCCCAGGCGACGGCGGCGGCCACGTCGTCGGCGTCCACGGCCCCCACCACCACGTCGGGACGGATGGGTGTCGCGAGGTTGTAGGCGGCGGTCTCCCGCTCGTAGCCGTCGTCCTGCGGCGTGAGGACCGGTCCGGCGATCTGCCGCCCGAGCTCCTCCACGTCCGCCGGAGGAATGGTCGGGACCATGGTGTCGGCTCCTCGGGAGGTGGGCGGCTCATCGTGCCCCGGCCGGGGCACGGCACACCGCCAGCCTTCCGCGGCCCGCGTGACGGCGGCGTGATCGGCCCCGTCACACGGCGACATGCGGCACCGACGCGAACGACCCCGGGTTTCCCGGCCGGCCACGGGACGTCGTGGTCGGCCGGGGAGCCCGGGGTCGTTCGGGGAGCGGTCGGCTCAGACGGCCACCTCGGCGAAGCGCATGGTCAGCGCGTAGGCCGCGATGGACAGGGCCCAGACCACGGCCGTGGTGGTGGTGAGGCGGACCAGGTTCTTCTGCGCCACGCCCGAGGTGTTGAGGGACTGGGTCATGCCGCCGCCGAACATGTCGGAGAGGCCCCCGCCCTTGCCCTTGTTGAGCAGGACGAGGAGAACGGCCAGGAGGCTCGTGAGCACGATGATCGCCAGGAGCACGTTCTGCAGAATTTCCACTGGGGCCTTCCCTCGGGGGTGTCCGTCGAGCAGCCGCGCCCGGCGGGCGCGGACGGTCAGGGGGTCGTGATCAATCGGTCACGAGGTGCTGCTCGAACCTGGCAATGCTAGCAAACTCCTCGGCGTCGAGGCTGGCGCCGCCGACGAGGACGCCGTCCACGTCCTTGCCCTTGAGGATCGAGCCGGCGTTGGCGGCCTTCGCGGAACCGCCGTAGAGGATGCGGGTCTTCGCGGCGGTCCCGTCGTCGTAGAGCCCGGCCAGCTCGGCGCGGATGGCGGCGGCCATCTCCTGGGCGTCCTCGGGACCGGCGACCTCGCCGGTGCCGATCGCCCAGACGGGCTCGTAGGCCACCACGAGCTCGGCCACCCGGTCCGCCTCGAGGCCGGCGATGGAGCCGCGCAGCTGCTCGAGCGTGAAGGCGACGTGCTCGCCGGCCTGCCGGACCTCGAGGCCCTCGCCGACGCACAGCACCGGGACCAGGCCGTGGCGGTGGGCGGCGGCGATCTTGGCGTTGCACAGCTCGTCGGACTCGCCGTGGATCGTGCGGCGCTCGGAGTGGCCCACGAGCACGTAGGTGCAGCCGAGCTTGGCCAGGAACTGGCCGGAGATGTCGCCGGTGTAGGCGCCGGAGTCCTGGTCGGAGAGGTCCTGGGCGCCGTAGACGACGCGCAGGTCGTCACCGTCCACGAGGCTCTGGACGGAGCGGAGGTCGGTGAACGGCGGGAAGACGGCCACCTCGGCGCGGGAGTAGTCGTGCTTGGCGTCGTCCAGGGTCCACGCCAGCTTCTGCAGCAGGGTGATCGCCTGGGCGTGGTCCATGTTCATCTTCCAGTTGCCGGCGATCAGCGGCGTGCGGTCGAACTGACCGTTGGTCTGCGAGGTCATGGGGACTCCTGTCCGCGGCGGGTGCGCCGCTCGTCGTGCGGTTCGGCAGTGGTGCGCTGGGCGGCGGGGGCGCCCCGGGCCGTGCAGGCCCGGTGCGCCCCCGGCGCCGTGGCGGGGAGCGTGCGGGTCAGGCGCCCAGGGCCACGACCCCGGGGAGCTCCTTGCCCTCGATGAACTCGAGGGAGGCGCCGCCGCCGGTGGAGATGTGCCCGAACTGGTCGTCGGAGAACCCGAGGTTGCGCACGGCCGAGGCGGAGTCGCCGCCGCCGATGACGCTCATCGCGTCCGAGGCCACCACGGCCTCGGCGACCGCCCGGGTGCCCCCGGCGAAGGCCTCCATCTCGAACACGCCCGCGGGGCCGTTCCAGAACACGGTCTTCGCGCCGCGGATCCGCTCGGCGAACAGCTTCGCGGACTCGGGGCCGATGTCCAGGCCGAGACCGGTGGAGCCGATCTCGCCGTCCTCGATGGCGTCGACCGGGCGCACCTCGTGCGCGGCGTCCGCGGCGAACTCCGCCGCGTAGACGATGTCCACGGGGAGGACGATCTCGGTGCCGGCCGCGGAGGCCTTCTCGAGGTAGTCCTTGACCGTCCCGATCTGGTCCTGCTCCAGGAGGGAGCCGCCCACGGAGTGCCCCTGGGCGGCGAGGAACGTGAAGACCATGCCGCCGCCGATGAGCAGCGAGTCGGCCTTGCCGATGAGGTTCTCGATCACGGCGAGCTTGTCGGAGACCTTGGACCCGCCCATGACCACCACGAAAGGGCGCTCGGGGGCGGAGACCACCTTGGTGAGCACGTCCAGCTCCCGCTTGACGAGATCGCCCAGGTAGGCCGGGAGCCGGTGGGCGATGTCGAACACGGAGGCGTGCTTGCGGTGCACCGCGCCGAAGGCGTCGTCCACGTAGGCCCCGTTCTCGCCCGTCAGGGCGGCGAGCTCGTCCGCGAAGGCGCCGCGCTCGGCGTCGTCCTTCGAGGTCTCGCGGGGGTCGAAGCGGACGTTCTCGATCACGAGCACCTCGCCGTCGGCGAGGGCCTCGGCCTTGGCCCGGGCGTCCTCCCCGACGACGTCGGAGGCGACCGCCACGGGGAAGTCGGCCAGCTCGGCCAGCTTCCGCGCGGCGGGCGCGATCGAGTACTTCGGGTCGACCTGCCCCTTGGGCCGGCCGAGGTGCGCCATCACGATGACGCGGGCCCCGGCGTCGGCCAGCTTCTTCAGGACCGGCAGGGACGCGCGGACGCGCCCGTCGTCGGTCACGGTGGAGCCGTCCAGGGGGACGTTGAGGTCGGAGCGGACCAGGACGCGGCGCCCGGCGACGCCGCCGGCGATCAGTTCGTCAAGTGCATGAGCCATGCCACTCACCCTACCCCGGCGGCGTCGCGCGGCGACGGGCTCAGAGCTGCGCGCCGACGTGGGAGACGACGTTGACGAGGCGGGAGGTGTAGCCCCACTCGTTGTCGTACCAGGCGATGACCTTGACCTGGTTGCCGATGACCTTCGTCAGCGGGGCGTCGAAGATCGTGGAGATGCTGTCGCCCTGGATGTCCGAGGAGACGATGGGGTCCTCGGTGTACTTGACGATGCCCTTCATGGGGCCCTCGGCGGCCTCCTTCATGGCGGCGTTGACCGACTCGACGGTGACCTCCTTCTGGGCGTCGAAGGTGAGGTCCACGACGGAGCCGGTGGGCACCGGCACGCGCACGGCGAAACCGTCCAGCTTGCCCTTGAGCTCGGGCAGCACGAGTCCCACGGCGGCGGCGGCGCCGGTGGTGGTGGGCACCATGTTGAGGGCGGCGGCGCGGGCGCGGCGCAGGTCGCTGTGCGGGCCGTCCTGCAGGTTCTGGTCCGCGGTGTAGGCGTGGATGGTGGTCATCAGACCCCGCTCGATACCGAACGCGTCGTTGAGGACCTTCGCCATGGGCGCGAGGCAGTTCGTGGTGCAGGAGGCCGCGGAGACGATGTTCATCGACGCGGCGTCGTAGGTGTCGAGGTTGACGCCGGGCACGAACGTGCCGTCGATCTCCTTGCCGGGGGCGGACAGGACGACCTTCTTGGCGCCGCCGTCCAGGTGGGCCTTGGCCTTGGAGCCGTTGGTGAAGCGGCCGGTCGACTCGACGACGACGTCCACGCCGAGCTCGCCCCAGGGCAGCTTGGCGGGGTCGGGCTCGGCGAGGAACTTGACCTCGTGGCCGTCGACGCTCATGGTGTCGCCGTTGAGCGTCACCTCGCCGGGGAACCGGCCCATGATGGAGTCGTACTTGAAGAGGTGGACCAGGGCCTCCGGGTCCGTGAGGTCGTTCACGGCCACGACCTCGATGTTCTCGCCCTGCTCGCGCGCCGCGCGGAGGAAGTTGCGTCCGATGCGTCCGAAACCGTTGATGCCCACTCGAATGGTCACTGGGTACTCCTGTGTTGGTCGGGGTCTGGATCGTTGAACCAGGTCCCATTCTACGTGGTTATCCCTGGGATGTCTTGGGGTCGTGCAAGATTCACCCGGTATTCATCGCCAAACCCACACAAAACCACATCGGGGGATGCGGACCCTCGGAAACCCACGCGGGACCAAAGCCCACTCCCGGCGCGGCCCCGGAGTGGCCGCGCCGGCGCAGCGGCGCCGGAGCGCCCCGCTCAGGAGGGCAGGGCCTCCGCGGCGACACCGGCGTCGGTGCCCGGGAGGTTCAGCTCCTCCGCCCGGCGGTCCGCCATGGCCAGCAGCCGGCGGATCCGGCCCGCCACGGCGTCCTTGGTCAGCGGGGGGTCGGCGAGCCGGCCCAGCTCGTCGAGGCTGGCCTGCTTGTTGGACAGCCGCAGCTCCCCCGCCTGCCGCAGGTGCTCCGGGACCTCGTCGCCGAGGATCTCCAGGGCGCGCTCCACCCGGGCGCCGGCGGCCACTGCGGCCTGCGCGGAGCGGCGGAGGTTGGCGTCGTCGAAGTTGGCGAGGCGGTTGGCCGTGGCGCGCACCTCCTTGCGCATCCGCCGGTCCTCCCACTGGAGGAGCGTCTGGTGGGCGCCCATCCGGGTGAGCAGCGCGGCGATCGCGTCCCCGTCCCGCACGACCACCCGGTCCACGCCGCGCACCTCGCGGGCCTTCGCGAGGACGCCGAGCCGGCGGGCCGCACCCACGAGCGCGAGGGCGGCCTCCGGGCCGGGGCAGGTGAACTCCATCGCGGCGGAGCGGCCGGGCTCCGTGAGGGAGCCGTGGGCCAGGAAGGCCCCGCGCAGCACCGCGCCTCGGCGTCGGCCACGGCCCCGTTGACCACGGCGGGCGGGAGCCCGCGCACGGGGCGCCCGCGCGAGTCGAGCAGTCCCGTCTGGCGGGCGAGGGCCTCGCCGTCCTCGACGACGCGCACCACGTAGGAGCTCCCGCGCCGCAGTCCCCCGCCGGAGACGACCACGATCTCGCTGTCGTGGCCGAAGACCTCATGGACGGCGCGCCGCACCCGGCGCGCGGTCGCGCCGAGGTCCACCTCCGCCTCGACGACGATGCGTCCCGAGACGATGTGGAGCCCGCCCGCGAAGCGCAGCAGGGCGGAGAGCTCGGCGCGGCGCTCCGAGGACCTCTTGATCTCGAGGCGGGACAGTTCTTCCTTCACCGATGACGTCAGGGCCACGCGGTTCCTTTCCTGGGGATGCTGGGGTGTGTGGGGGTGGGGCGGCAGGCTCAGCGGTGGCGCTCGAAGATCTCCTGGTAGGCGGCCGCGAGCCGGAGCGTGTTGTGCACGGCGGTGCCGGGGTGCGCCCGGACGTCGGCGTAGAAGACCTCGGCGCCCAGGCCGCGGGCGACCTCCTCGAGGTCGGCCCCGTCCTCGGTGGCCGAGGGGTCGGCGAGGACCACGTCCAGGGTCAGCTCGGGGCAGTAGTCGTGCAGGACCCGCAGGTGGTCGGCGGCGGTCTTGCCGCGCGTCTCGGTGTCCGGCGAGAGGTTCAGGGTGACGCAGCGGCGCGCCGGCGAGCCGCAGATCGCCTGCCGCAGCTCGGGCAGCAGCAGGTGCGGCAGCACGGAGGTGTGCCACGAGCCCGGCCCCATGATCACCCAGTCGGCGAGCCCGACCGCCTCGACCGCCTGCGGGCAGGCCGGGGCATCCGGGGGCACGAGCCGCACGTTGCAGACGTCGGCCTGCTTCGCCAGGACCGCCTGCCCGGTGATCGTGCGGACCGTGCCGGCCTCGCCCGCACAGCCGCTCGCGCTCCCGCCGGACGGGGCGCCGGGGACGTCGCCGGCGATGACCAGCGGCTGCGTGGACATCGGCAGCACCCGGCCGCGGGCGCCCAGCAGGGCGCCCGCCCACTCGAGCCCCGCCACCGGGTCCCCCAGCAGCTCCCACAGCGTGACGATGAGCAGGTTGCCCAGGGCGTGGTTGTCGAGGGTCGTGGGACGGCCCTCCGAGGAGCTGAACCGGTGCTGCATGACGTCGCGCCACGTCCGGCCCCACTCGGAGTCGTCGCACAGCGCGGCGAGCGCCATCCGCAGGTCCCCCGGGGGCAGGACCCCGAGCTCGTCGCGCAGCCGGCCGGAGGAGCCGCCGTCGTCGGCCACCGTCACGACCGCCGTGAGCACCGGGGTGATCCGGCGCAGCGCGGCGAGGTTCGCCGAGAGCCCGTGCCCGCCGCCGAGGGCGACCACGGAGGGGCTGGCGCCGCCGGGCCGCCGGGCGGAGGGGTCCGGCGAGTGGTGGGGGTCGGCATCGGCGCCGCTGCTGAGGGGCAGCCGGGGGAACGCGCCGGTGGGAGGAAGGGTCATCGGGGGTCCCATCGCGGTGAGGGCGAGCCGGTCACTCCCGGCCCATGTCCCGGTGCTGGATGTTGACCGTCACGAGCGGCAGCTTGGCGAGCCTGCGGGCCACCTCCTCGCTCACGGCCACGGAGCGGTGCTTCCCGCCCGTGCAGCCGATCGCGATGGTGGCGTAGTGCTTGTTCTCCGTACGGTATCCCGCGAAGACGGGTTCGAGCATGGCGACGAACCGGTCCACGAACTGCCGGGGGCCGTCGTCCTGGAAGACGTAGTCCCGGACCTCGTCGTCCTTGCCGGTGCGGGGGCGCAGCGACGGGACCCAGTGCGGGTTGGGGATGAACCGGACGTCGGCCACGTAGTTGGCGTCCGCGGGGACCCCGTACTTGAAGCCGAAGCTGAGCACGGTCAGGCGCAGGACCACCGGCCCGTTCGTGGAGAACAGGTCGGCCACGGCCCGGGACAGGGCGTGCACGTTGAACCCGGAGGTGTCCAGGACCACGTCGGCCGACTCCCGCAGGTCCGTCAGCAGGGCGCGCTCGGCGCGGATCCCGTCGAGGATCCGCCCGCCGGCCTGCAGCGGGTGGGGCCGGCGCTGGTGCTCGTAGCGGGAGACCAGGACCTCGTCGGCGGCGTCCAGGAAGAGCACCGAGAAGTCGACGTCGGACGCCTCGAGGGCGGCCAGCGTCTCCTTCATGTCGCTGAACAGGGCCTTGCCGCGCACGTCGATGACGACCGCCAGCTTGGGCAGGGCCTGCGGGGTCCGGGAGACGAGGTCGGCGAGGGTGTGCAGCATCTGCGGCGGCAGGTTGTCGACCACGTACCAGCCGAGGTCCTCGAGGGCGTTCGCGGCCGTGCTGCGCCCGGCCCCGGACATGCCCGTCACGACGAGCAGCTCCGAGCTGGTCGGTTTCGCGTGGTCGGTCCCGTCCGCCGTCCCGACGTCCGCTCCGGCGGTGTGCTCGCTCATGTCCGCTCCGTCTCCCGTCGTGGTGGCCTGCGCCCGGTGGTCCCGCCCCAGCCTAACGAAGTCGGCGGGGCCCCGCCGTGACCCCGGCGGCGCGCCCGGGCTCAGGACAGCACCTCCCCGGTGGTCATGTTGACCGCCGGGGCGGTGGTGTCGTCGGAGGCCTGCAGCGCGGCGGCCACCTTCTCGGCGAGGGTCCGCCCGAAACCGGGGACCTGCTCCAGCTCCTCGACCCGGGCCGCCCGGAGCTTCTTGACGGAGCCGAAGTGCTTGAGCAGGGCCTTCTGCTTGGCGGGGCCCACCCCGGGCAGCTCGTCGAGCACGGAGACCGTCATGGCGGAGGAGCGCTTCTTGCGGTGGAAGGTGATGGCGAAGCGGTGGGCCTCGTCGCGGATCCGCTGGAGGAGGTAGAGGCCCTGGCTCGCGCGCGGCAGGATCACGGGGAACTCGTCGTCCGGCACCCACACCTCCTCGAGCCGCTTGGCCAGGCCGACCACGTGGACGTCGTCGATCCCGAGCTCGCGCAGCGCCCGGGCGGCGGCGGCGACCTGCGGGGGCCCGCCGTCGACCACCACCAGGCTGGGCGGATACGCGAACCGCGCCCGCTCGGGGGCCTCGGCCCCGGCGTCCACCTGCCCGGTGCGCGGCCCGGCGGCCTCCCGCTCGGCCTGCTCCTCGAGGTGGCGGCGGAAGCGCCGGGAGATGACGTCGTGCATGGACGCGGTGTCGTCCCGGGCGGCCTCACCGGTGACCGAGAACTTCCGGTAGTCCGACTTCTTGGGCAGCCCGTCCTCGAAGACGACCATGGAGGCGACGACGTTGGTCCCCTGCACGTGCGAGATGTCGTAGCACTCGATGCGCATCAGCGGCACGGGGATGTCGAGGGCCTCCTGCAGCTCCTGCAGGGACGCGGAGCGGGTCGTGATGTCGCCCGCGCGCCGGGACTTGTGCAGCTTCAGCGCCTGCCGGGCGTTCTCCTGCACCGTCTCCATGAGGTACGCCTTCTCCCCGCGCTGCGGCACGGCGATCGTCACGCGCGATCCGCGCAGCCCCGAGAGCCACTCCTCGAGCCGGTCGGTGCTGTCGGCGGGCTCGGAGAGCAGCACGGTGCGCGGGATGGCGTCCTCCCGGTAGGCGAGCTCCGCGGAGGGCCGGTGCTTCGATCCGCCCGAGGACGGAGGCGCGGCGGCGTGGGCGCTCTCGGCGGCGTCCGCGGCGGTGTCGCCGTAGACCTGCTCGAGCAGCTGCTCCAGCAGGCGTCCGCCGTCGGCCTCCTCGACCTTCTCGGTGACCCAGCCGCGCTGGCCGCGGATCCGGCCGCCCCGGACGTGGAAGACCTGGACGGCGGCCTCCAGCTCGTCCTCGGCGAGCGCGAAGAAGTCGGCGTCGGTGCTGTCGGAGAGCACGACGGCGTTGCGCTCGAAGGCCTTCTCCAGGGCGGCGATGTCGTCCCGGCGCGCGGCCGCGGTCTCGAAGTCCATGGCCGCGGCGGCCTCCTGCATCTGCCGCTGCAGCTCCTTGATGAACGGGGTCGCGTGCCCGGCCATGAACCGGCACAGGTCCTCCGCGAGGGCGTAGTGGTCCTCCTCGGAGATCCGCCCCACGCACGGGGCGGAGCACTTGTCGATGTAGCCCAGCAGGCACGGGCGCCCGGACTGCTCGGCGCGCCGGTAGACGCCCTTCGAGCAGGTGCGCACGGGGAACACCCGCAGCAGGGCGTCGAGGGTCTCGCGGATCGCCCAGGCCTGGGAGTAGGGGCCGAAGTAGCGGTTGCCCTTCTTCTTCTCCCCCCGGACCACCTGGGCCCGCGGCACGGACTCGGCCATCGTGACGGCGAGGTAGGGGTAGGACTTGTCGTCCCGGTAGGCGATGTTGAACCGGGGCTTGAACTCCTTGATCCACGTGTACTCGAGCTGCAGGGACTCCAGCTCGCTGCCCACCACGGTCCACTCGACCCCGGCCGCGGTGGTGACCATGGCGCGGGTCTTGGGGCTCAGGGCGTGCGGGGGCGCGAAGTAGGAGCTCAGCCGGTTGCGCAGGTTCTTGGCCTTGCCCACGTAGACCACGCGCCCGTACTCGTCGCGGAAGCGGTAGACGCCCGGGGCGGTCGGGATGTCCTGGCGGGCGGGGCGGTAGCTCTCCGGATCGGCCACGGTCCGGTCCCCTCAGCTGCCGGTCGGGGCCGGGGCGGTGTACCGGGCCAGGAGCTCCCCGAGCTCGGCGGCGTCCCGGGCCACGGCGGCGAAGCCGGTCCCCAGCTCGTCCTCGTCGGCGAAGCCCCAGGCGACGCCCAGGCAGTCGATCCCGTGGGCGAGCGCGCCCTCGGCGTCGTAGCGGCGGTCCCCGATCATCACCGTGCGCGCGGGGTCCGGGGCGGTCACACCGAGCCGGCGCAGGGCCTCGGCGATGATCGCGGGCTTGTCGTGGGCCAGTCCGTCGCGCGGGGCGGCCGCGGCGTCGTCGGCGGCCCCCGAGACGGTCTCGAACCACCGGGAGAGCCCGAACCGCTCGACGGCGAGCACGGCGGTGGGCTCGGGCTTCTGGGTGGCCACGGCCATCCGCACGCCGGCCCCGTGCAGGCGCTCCAGGAGCTCCTCCACCCCCGGGTAGATCCGGGTCTGCGCGAGCCCCTCGGTGCGGTACCGGGCCCGGTAGGTGGCGACCACCGCCGGGATGTCCTCCTCCGGGACGTCGGTGAAGGTCCGCAGGGAGAAGCCCACGGGCGGGCCCACGAACCGGCGCAGGTCCTCGGGCACGGCGTGGCCGTGCTCGGCCAGGGCCCGGGCGATGCCGCCGGTGATCGCCCCGGCGGGGTCCAGGAGGGTGCCGTCGAGGTCCCAGAGCACCACGGGGGCGGTCATCGGGCGGCCCCCGCCGGCACGGGGCGCTCGGCGAGCACCTCGGCCAGGAACCGGCCGGTGTGGCTGTTCGTGTTCCGGGCCACCTGCTCGGGGGTGCCCTCGGCCACGACCTGCCCGCCGCCGGAGCCGCCGTCCGGGCCGAGGTCCACGATCCAGTCGGCGGACTTGATGACGTCCAGGTTGTGCTCGATGGTCATCACGGTGTTGCCCTTGTCCACGAGCCCCTGCAGCACGAGCAGCAGCTTGCGGATGTCCTCGAAGTGCAGGCCGGTGGTGGGCTCGTCCAGCACGTAGATGGAGCGGCCGTTGGAGCGCTTCTGCAGCTCCGCGCCGAGCTTCACGCGCTGGGCCTCACCGCCGGACAGGGTCGTGGCGGGCTGGCCCAGCCGGACGTAGCCGAGGCCGACGTCCACGAGGGTGTTGAGGTGCCGGGCGATCGGGCCGAACGCCTTGAAGAACTCGGCCGCCTCCTCGATGGGCATCGCCAGGACCTCGGCGATCGTCTTGCCCTTGTAGTGCACCTCGAGGGTCTCCCGGTTGTACCGGTCCCCCTTGCACACCTCGCAGGGGACGTAGACGTCCGGCAGGAAGTTCATCTCGATCTTGATCGTGCCGTCGCCCGAGCACGCCTCGCAGCGCCCGCCCTTGACGTTGAAGGAGAACCGGCCGGCCTGGTAGCCGCGCACCTTCGCCTCCGGGGTCTCGGCGAAGAGCTTGCGGATGTGGTCGAACACGCCCGTGTACGTGGCGGGGTTGGAGCGCGGGGTCCGCCCGATCGGGCTCTGGTCCACGTGCACCACCTTGTCGAGCTGGTCCACGCCGTCGATCCGCTTGTGCCGGCCGGGGACCTGCTTGGCCCCGTTGAGCTTGTTGGCCAGCGCCGTGTAGAGGATGTCGTTGACCAGGGTGGACTTCCCGGACCCGGACACCCCGGTCACCGCGGTCAGCACCCCGAGCGGGAAGGAGACGTCGATGCCGCGCAGGTTGTTCTCCCGCGCGCCCACGACCTTGAGCATCCGCTTGCGGTCGATCGCCCGGCGCTGCGCCGGCACGCGGATGGCCCGGCGGCCGGAGAGGTAGTCGGCCGTGATGGACTCCTCGTTGGCGAGCAGCTCCGCGTAGGTCCCGGAGTGCACCACGCGCCCGCCGCGCTCGCCGGCGCCGGGGCCGACGTCCACGATCCAGTCGGCCTCGCGGATGGTGTCCTCGTCGTGCTCGACGACGATCAGGGTGTTGCCCATGTCCCGCAGCTTGGTGAGGGTCCCGATGAGCCGGCGGTTGTCCCGCTGGTGCAGGCCGATCGAGGGCTCGTCCAGGACGTAGAGCACGCCCACGAGCCCGGCCCCGATCTGGGTGGCCAGGCGGATGCGCTGGGCCTCGCCGCCGGACAGCGTCGCGGCGGCGCGCTCCAGGTTGAGGTAGTCCAGGCCCACGTCCACGAGGAACGTCAGGCGCGCCTGGATCTCCTTGAGCACCTGCTCGCCGATCTTCGTCTCGCGGGTGCTGAGCTCCAGGTCCCGGAAGAACGCGTGGGCGTCCCGCATGGGCATGCGGGTGGTCTCGGCGATGTTCTTCCCGCCCACGGTCACGGCGAGCATGGTCGGGTTCAGCCGGGCGCCGTCGCAGGCCGGGCAGGCCACCTGGCGCATGTACTGCTCGTAGCGGTCCTTGGCGTTGTCCGACTCCGTCTCCGCGTGCTTGCGCTTGATGTAGCCGATCACGCCCTCGAAGCCCTGGGTGTAGCGGCGCTCCCGGCCGAACCGGTTCCGGTAGGCCACGGTGACCTGGTAGTCCTTGCCCTCGAGGATCGCCTTGCGCGCCTTGGCGGGCAGCTTGCCCCACGGGGTGACCAGGTCGAAGCCGAGCTCCTGGCCCAGGCCGGCGAGCAGGCGGTTCCAGTACTCGCTCGTGGCCTTGCCGAGCGACCACGGGGCGATCGCGCCCTCCACGAGGGAGAGGTCCGGGTTGGGGACCACGAGCTCCTCGTCGACCTCGAGCCGCGAGCCGATGCCGTCGCACTCCGGGCACGCGCCGAACGGGGCGTTGAAGGAGAAGGAGCGGGGCTCGATCTCGTCGGCCTGCAGGGGGTGCTCGTTGGGGCAGGCGAGGTTCTCGGAGAACGGGCGGCGCAGCTCCAGCGGGTGGGCGATCTCCTCGTCCGAGCGGGGCACGAGCTCGACGACGACGCGCCCCTCGGCGAGGCCCAGTGCCGTCTCGACGGAGTCGGTCAGGCGCTGGCGGATGCCCTCCTTGACCACGAGCCGGTCCACCACCACCTCGATGGTGTGCTTGTACTGCTTCTTGAGCTTGGGCGGGTCCGAGAGCTGGACCGTCTCGCCGTCCACGGTGGCGCGGGAGAAGCCCTTCGCGGACAGCTCCTGGAAGAGGTCCACGAACTCGCCCTTGCGCTCGCGCACCACGGGCGCGAGCACCTGGAAGCGGGTCGTCTCCGGCATCTCGAGGAGCTGGTCCACGATCTGCTGCGGGGTCTGCTTCTTGATCGCCTCGCCGCACTCGGGGCAGTGCGGGTGGCCGACACGCGCCCACAGCAGGCGCATGTAGTCGTAGATCTCGGTGATCGTGCCCACGGTGGAGCGCGGGTTGCGGGAGGTGGACTTCTGGTCGATGGACACCGCCGGGGACAGGCCCTCGATGAAGTCGACGTCCGGCTTGTCCACCCGGCCCAGGAACATCCGGGCGTAGGAGGACAGGGACTCGACGTAGCGGCGCTGGCCCTCGGCGAAGATCGTGTCGAAGGCCAGCGACGACTTCCCGGAGCCGGAGAGCCCCGTGAACACGACCATGGCGTCCCGCGGCACGGTCAGCGAGACGTTGTCGAGGTTGTGCTCGCGCGCGCCCTGCACCACGATCTCGGTGAGGTCGGACCGGCGGGCGGTCCGGGCGCCGGCGGCGGTCACCGGCCCGTCGAGGGCTTCGGAGGGCTCGGTCGACGGGTTCAGGACCAGGGTGGACGTGGGGATCGGCTCAGACACGCCCTCCACTCTAGTACCGGGCCCGGACATCGGGGCCGGGTCCGTGGGCGGGTTCACACCCGGTCCACGGGGCCGGTGGAGGTGTCCTCGCGGACCCGGTCCCGGGCCGCTCCGCCGGCGGCGCCGTCCGAGCGCGGACCGGTCTCCTCGGCGTGCGCGCCGGCCGCGGCCTCCTGCTGCCGGCGGCGGACCTCGCGGGCGTCGAGCGTGCGGGTGACGACCTTGAGCCGGCCCGTGGCGGGGTCCACCTCCACGATGTCCACGGTGCGGCGCAGCGGCACCTCCTTGATGAGGAGCACCGCGAGCAGCGTCACGAGGGACGCGACGGCGGCGACCAGGAAGACGAGACCGGTGCCAGTGCCGTAGGCCTCGCGCACCACGCCCTCGACGGAGGCGGGCAGCGACTCCAGGTCCATCGTGGAGCTGTCCACCGCGGCGGGGTCCCCGCCGCGGGCGCGGGTGCTCTCGGCGAGCTGCCGGGCCAGGTGGGAGCTCATGAGGGCGCCGAACACGGCGACCGCCACGGCGCCGCCCATGGTGCGGAAGAAGGCCACCGAGGAGGAGGCCGCGCCCATGTCCTTGAGCCCCACGGTGTTCTGCACGGCCAGGACCAGGTTCTGGTTCAGCGCGCCGATGCCCAGGCCCACGAGGAAGATGAAGACGCTCACGGCCCACAGCGCGGTGTCGTGCGTGAGCGTGGCAGCGAGGAACAGGCCGGTGGACATGAGCACGGCGGCGACCACCAGGATGATCTTCCACCGCCCGTAGCGGGTGATCAGCTGCCCGGCTACCGTGGCGCCCACGAGGGAGCCGAAGACCTGCGGGAGCATGAGCATCCCGGCCATGGTGGGGCTGAATCCCTGGCCCAGCTGGAAGTACTGGCCGAGGTAGGTGGTCGAGGCGAACATGGCCCCGCCGGTGGCGATGGCCGCGAGGATGGCCAGCGCGGTGGTGCGCTCGGTGACCACGCGGATGGGCAGGACCGGCTCGGCGGCGCGCTGCTCCACGAGCACGAACAGCACGGAGCCCACGAGCGCGGTGGCCACGAGGGCCGCGGAGGCCGCCGAGACCCACTCGAACATGCCCGGCTGCCCGGCCAGGGACACCCACAGCAGCAGCGCGGAGGCCGAGACGATCAGCAGCGCGATGCCGAGCCAGTCGATGCTCACCTTGCGGGGCGCCTGCGGCGGGATGTGCAGGGTGCGGTGGACGAGCACGGCCGCCAGGACCGCCAGCGGGGCGGGGATGAGGAACACCCAGCGCCAGCCGAAGAGGTCCACGATGAGCCCGCCCAGCAGCGGGCCGGCGGAGGTGGCCACGGCCATGACGGCGCCCATGTAGCCGGCGTAGCGACCGCGCTCCCGGGGCGGGATGATCGTGCCCATGATGGTCATGGCCAGGGCCATGATCCCGCCCATGGCCACTCCTTGGACCACGCGGGCCAGGATGAGGAACTCGATGGTCGGGGCCAGCCCGGCCATGGCCGAGCCGAGCACGAAGATCACGATGGACAGCTGCAGCAGCTTCTTCTTGTCGAAGAGGTCGGCGAGCTTGCCCCAGACGGGCGTGGTCGCGGCGTTGGCGAGCAGGGTGCCGGTGACCGTCCAGGACAGGGACGTCTGGTCCCCGCCGAGGTCGGCCATGATCACGGGCAGGGCCGTGCCGATGATCGTGAGGGTGACCATCGCCATGAAGAACACCGAGAGGATCCCCGTGAGCGCCCGCATGACCTCCTTGTGGGAGGCGCCGGTCCCCCCGCCCGGTGCGGTGGTCGGTTGCTGTGACGTCATGGTGCGGTCTGCTCCTCGTGCTCTCGGTCTGCGTGCTCTCGGTCCGTGTGGTCCCGGTCCGGCTGGTCCCGGCAGGACGTGGTGCGCTCCACGCCGAGGGAGTCCAGGAAGACGGTGGTGATCTCGTTGATGGCCCCGCGGCTGGTGCGGGCCTGCTCCTCGTCCCAGCCCTCGAGCCGCGCGGCGAGGCGCTGGGCGTCCTGCTCCAGCACGGCCCGGACCTGCTCGCGGCCCCGATCCGTGATGGCGACCAGCGCGGCGCGCCCGTCGTCGGGGTCGGGGGTGCGCTCCACGTGGCCCTCCTCCTCGAGGACGGCCAGCTGGCGGCTCAGCCCCGAGGGCCCGAGACCGGTCTCGGCGGCCATCACGGTGGCCCGGCGGGGTCCGTTGCCGTCGAGGTAGTAGAGCAGGGCGATCGCCGTGGGGTTGAGCCGGCGCGGGCCGGCGTCGGTCTTGGTCACGCGCTTCATAACGCGCTGCAGCTCCAGCAGGTCGCGCACGAGCTCCACGGCGGTGTCGTGGGAGACGGGCAACGGAGGCTCCTCCGGGATCGGGGGGGATATTCGGGGCGACAACGACGAAGGGGCACCCGGTCCGCACGCCCCGCTCCTCGCGGGGTCCCGCGTCGACGACGACGCGGGCGTGGTGCCACCCGATGCCCTGATAATTTGTTGCCTCACGCAACTTTATCCGGACGGCGCGGGGAAGCCAACCCCGGCGCCCGTGCCGTCGGACACATCGCCCGGCGCCCCGGAGCGCCCGCGATTGGCCAGTGTCAGGAGTCGGGAGTACCTTCGTCCTCATGATCGCAACGAAGACGGAGGTCACCGACCTCTCCGAGGTCACGATTCGCCGGATCTCCGTGAGCGAGATGGACAACAACGTCTACCTCCTCACGTCCAAGGACGAGGGCACGCAGGTCCTCATCGACGCGGCCGACGACGCCCGGGCCATCGCCGGCCTCGTGGGCGCCGGCAACGGCGACTGCTCGCAGGCCTACGGCAATCTCCAGCTCATCATCACCACCCACTCGCACTGGGACCACGTCCGCGCCCTCGAGGAGGTCCGCTCCCGCTCCGAGGCCATGACGGCGTGCGGCGCCGACGACGAGTCCGACATCGCCGTGCCCATGGACCTGACCTTCGAGGACGGCGACACGGCGGAGTTCGACGGCTTCGACCTCGAGGTCATCGGCCTGCGCGGGCACACCCCCGGTTCGATCGCCCTGGTCTACCGCGACCCGCAGGGCCCGGCGCACATCTTTTCCGGCGACTCCCTCTTCCCCGGCGGCGTGGGCAAGACGAACAGCCCCGAGGACTTCCGGCAGCTGATGGACGACGTCACCGAGCGCGTCTTCGCGCGCTTCGAGGACGACACCGTGGTCCACCCCGGCCACGGGAAGCCGACCACGCTCGGGGCGGAGCGCCCGCACCTCGAGGAGTGGCGGGCCCGCGGGTGGTAGGTCCCGGGCCCGCGGCGGCCGTCACCGCCGCGCCCGACCGCGGCGCCTACACCGCCGTCCTGCTCTTCCCCGTGCTCGTCCTCGCGGGCGGGCTCGTGGGCTTCCTCGCCCCCGGCGCCGTGAGCGGCCTGTCCGGGTGGATCAACCCCCTGCTGGGCGTGGTCATGTTCGGCATGGGCCTGACCCTGCGGCCCGTGGACTTCGCGCTCGTGGCGAAGCGGCCGCTGCCGGTGCTGCTCGGCGTCGCGGCCCAGTACGTGATCATGCCCCTCGTGGCGCTGCTCGTGGTGTTCCTGCTGCGGCTGCCGCCGGAGCTCGCCGCGGGCGTGATCCTGGTGGGCTGCGCGCCCGGGGGGACGGCCTCCAACGTGGTCGCCTACCTCGCCCGCGGCGACGTGGCCCTGTCCGTCGCCATGACCTCGATCTCCACGCTGCTCGCACCGCTGCTGACCCCGCTGCTCACCCTGTGGCTGGCCGGGCAGTACCTGCCCGTGGACGGTAGGGCCATGGCGTGGTCGATCACCAAGATCGTCCTCCTGCCCGTCGTCGCGGGCCTCGCCGTCCGACTGCTCGCGCCCCGCCTGGTCGAGCGCGCCCTGCCCGCCCTGCCGTGGGTGTCGGTGGCGGCCATCGCCGTGATCGTGGCCATCGTCGTCTCGGGCAGCGCCGACCGGATCGTGGAGGCGGGCCTGCTCGTGCTCGCGGCCGTGGCCCTGCACAACGTCCTGGGCCTGGTCCTCGGCCACCTCGTGGGGGCGGTGACGCGGCAGCCGATCGCCGTGCGCCGCACCACCGCCGTGGAGGTGGGCATGCAGAACTCGGGGCTGGCCGCCGGGCTCGCCGCCCAGTACATGAACCCCCTCGCCGCCCTGCCTGCCGCGGTGTTCTCGGTCTGGCACAACCTCTCGGGCGCCCTGTTCGCCCTGCTCTGCCGCCGTGCCGACGCGCGGGCGGCGCGCCGGCTCCCAGGAGCCTGAGAATCCCTGCGACCCGCTGTGCGCGGGACCGGGCCTCGGCTACGGTGAGGCCCATGACCTTCGCCGCGCCCCGCGCCCCGTCAACGAGCGCAGAGCGCACCGGCGCGGCGACGCACGAGGCCCTCGAGGCCGTCCGCCGCGCCCCCTCGATCCTCGACGGCATCCGCCGCGCCGACGACCTGCTGCAGGCGGTCCGGGGGGATCCAGCCGGGGCGCTGCCCGTGCTCGCGGAGGAGATCCGCCGGCGCGACGACCACGTCGCGGCGATCGCCGCCGTCCATGCCCTCGCCTCCGTGCCCGGGTCCCGGGCGGACACGCTCCTCACCGCGCTCCTCGACGACGAGCCGTGGCTGCGGGAGCACACCGCATGGGTGCTCACCGACCGCGCGCCCCTCCCCCGCGCCGCAGCGCACCTCGCCGACCTCGTCGCCGACGGCGGCTTCCCCGGCATGCTGGCCCAGCGCACCCTGCAGGCCTGGGCCCCGGCGGCACCGGACACGGTCGGGACCGCTCTCGAGCACGCCCTCGCGGGAGCCGTCGCCCCCGGACCCCGCGCACGGCTCGCCGAGACCCTGGGGCTCGTCCCCGGGGCCGGGCCCGCCGCACGGCTCCGCGCCCTGGCCGGCAGTCCCGGCGAGGAGCAGGACGTCCGCGGGGCCGCCCTCGAGGCCCTGGTGGACCGCCGGCAGACCGGCGCCGAGTCCGTGGCCGACCTGGCGGACGTGGCCGGGACGTGCGCCGACGCCGACGGTCCGCTCGCCGCCGTGGCCCGGCTAGCCCTCGCCGACCTCCACGCCGCCGCGGAGCCCGACCCGGCGACCGGCCGGGACGGGCTCACGGTCCTGCAGCCGTTCCTCCACGCGGAGATCGACCGGGACCTCACCTTCTCCGGTCGGGGGGACAACGGCGGGATCGCCACGCTGCTCGCCCAGCTGGGCGACGCCCTCAGCGCCCCGGACGGCCCCGGCGGCGTCGCCCGGGTGCTCACGGTGTCCCGCGGCACCCACGACGAGGCGCGGGCGGCGACGGCCCGTCCGGCGGGGGCGGGGCACGTCTTCGGCGTCGTCCCCTTCACCGGCCCCCCGGTGCACATGGCGGACGCCTGGCCGCGGCGGGTGGCCGCGGAACGGGGGCTGCGGCGCGTGCTGCGCCGGGCCGGCCCCGTGGACGTGCTGCACCTGCGCATGGCCGACGTCGGCTCGATGGCGGCCGCGGCGGTGGCCGCGGAGCTCGGCATCCCGTGGGTGCTCACGATGGCCCCCGATCCGCACGCGCTCGTCGCCGCCCGCGAGCGCGCCGGCACCCTGACCCGGGCCGGCTTCGGCGCGGCCGACCGCGTGGAGCACCTGTGGTTCCGCGTGCGCCTGCTCGCCGACCTCGCGGCGCGGGCGGAGCACCTGGTGCTCTTCCCCCGCCCGGACCTGGCCCGGGACGCCCGCGCGCTGCTCGACGTGGACCTGGACGAGCCCGGGCGGTGCACGGTGGTGCCGGAGGGCATCGACCTGGGCGCCGTGGACCGTGCCGCCGCGCAGGTGCGCACCGGGGCCGGAGCGCACCTCGCGGAGCTCGACACCGTGCTCGCGGCCCTGCCCGCCGCCCGGCGCGGACTGCCGCTCGTGGTCACGGTGGGCCGCCTGCACCGGGTGAAGGGCACGGGCACGCTCGTCGAGGCGTGGGCCCGGGACGCCGGGCTGCGGGACCGCTGCAACCTCCTCGTCGTCGGCGGGGACCTCGTCTCCCCCTCCGCCGACGAGCGGGAGCAGCTCACCCGGATCGACGCCGTTCTCCCCCGGGACGAGGCCGCGAGCGCCGGCCTGCTCCTGGCCGGCCACCGCCCCCACGCCACCGTGGCCGCCTGGCTCGCCGCGGTGCGGCGGGGGCGGCCGGGCCTGTCCTCCCCCGCCGGCGTCTACGTCTGCGCGAGCCTCAAGGAGGAGTTCGGCGTGGCGCTGGTCGAGGCCCTCGCCACCGGGCTGCCGGTCGTGGCACCCGACGCCGGCGGGCCGGCCACCTTCGTGGCCGACGGCGTCACCGGCGTCCTCGTCGACACCGGCGACCCCGCCGCGCTGGCCCGGGCCGTGGACCTGGCCCTCGACCTGGCGGCGCGCCCCGACGCGGAGCGCACCGCCGACGCGGCCCGCGCCATGGTCCGCGACCGCTTCAGCATCGAGGGGATGGCGACCGCCCTCACCTCCGTCTACGACGACGCCGTGGCGCACACGGCCGACAGGAGCCCCACCCCGTGACCCTGCTCGTGATCAGCCCGGACTACGCCTCCCACCTGTTCCCCCTCGCGACCCTGGCCACCGCGTGGCGGGACGCCGGGGAGCGGGTGGTCGTGGCCACCGGTCCCGCGACCGCCGCCATCGCCCGGGGCTTCGGCTTCGAGGTCGAGATCCTGCCGCTGGGCCGCGGCTCCAACCCCGGGGTCATCCGGGCCGAGGAGCAGCCGCCCGGGGAGGACGACGCCCTGCGCGGGTTCTTCGCCGCCACCCGCCGCGGCCCCGCGGAGACCCTGGCCTTCCAGGCCCGGGCCCGGCGCGACGACCTGCTCTGGGACCCGCTGGGCACCGCGCGGCGGGTGCAGGACGTGGTGGACCGCGTCCGGCCGGACCAGGTGGTCGTGGACCACCTGGCCTTCGCGGCGCGCCTGGCCCTGACCGGGTCCGGGATCCGGCACGCCGACGTGGTCCTGGGCCACCCCTCGGCCCTGACGGTGGCCGGCGAGGTCTACGGGCACCCGCCCGTCTGGCCCGGCCGGCTGCGCCCGTCCCCGGCCGAGCTGGAGGCGCTGCACCGGCTGTGCTCCTCGGTGCGGGACGAGTTCACGGAGCAGTGGAACGAGGCCCTGCAGCAGATCGCCCCCGGGACCCCGGCGAGCGCCGACGCCTTCGCGGAGACCGGCGACGACCTCCTGCTCAACTATCCGGGCGAGCTCCACGACGAGCACCGGACCCGGGCGCTGCCCGAGCACACGTTCCTGGGCTCGGCCGTCCGGGAGGAGGCCGAGGACCCGGAGGTGGCCGCGTGGCTGGCCGGCTCGGACCGCCCGATCGTCTACATCAGCCTCGGCAGCTTCCTGTCCGTGCGCGGGGACGTGCTCGCCCGGGTCGCGGAGGCCCTCCGCGGCCTGGACGTGCGGGTCGCCCTCGCGGCCGGGGCCACCCGGCCCGCCGAGCTGGGCCCGGTCCCGGAGTCCTGGCTCGTGCGCGGCACCCTGCCGCAGGTCACCCTGCTGCGCCGCGCGAGCGTCGCGGTCTCCCACGGCGGGAACAACAGCGTGACCGAGGCGCTCACCGCCGGGGTGCCCCTGCTGCTGCTGCCGATGTCCACGGACCAGTTCGCCGGGGCGGCGGCCCTCGAGGCGGCGGGGCTCGGGACGGTGCTCGACCCCAACGCCCTGTCGGCCGCCGAGGTGCGGGACGCCGTGGCCGAGCTGCTCGACGACGGCCACGAGCGGCGGGGGGCGCTCGAGGACCTCCGGCACGACCTGACCCGCCGGCCCGGGCCGGGGCGGGCGTTCGCGGCCCTTGTCGGGTGAGCCCCCGGGCCTGCCGCTGACCCTCCTGCCGCCGTCCCGGGGGCTGGCCGGGGCGACCGCCGGGCAGGCGCCGGCGTTCGGCCGCACCCTCCGCCTCGCCCTCGCCATGCGCGGCGGCGTGAGCCTCGCCGTGTGGATCGGCGGCGCGGTGGCCGAACTGGACATCCTGCGCCGGATCCGGATCCACCGGGACGGCCGCGGAGCGCTGCACGCCTACCTCCTGCACCCCGCCGAGACCCCGGACCCGGCGCTCGAGGAGCGGGCGGCGGTGTACGCGCAGCTGCTGGCGGACGCCGGCTACGACCGGGTGGACATCGACCTGCTCGCCGGGGCCAGCGCCGGCGGGCTCAACGGCGTGGTGCACGCCGTGGCCCAGCGCGCGGGCTCCGACCTGGACGCCCTCGGCCGGATCTGGACGGAGCACGGCGCCCTCGGCCGGCTGCTGCGCCCGCTCGGACGGCACCCCGTGGACTCCCTGCTGCGCGGCGACGACTACCTGTGGCCACGGCTGCTGGAGGCGCTCCTGGCGCTCCGGGGCAGCCCGGAGCACCACCCGGAGCTGGTGGCCGAGCACGTCACGGTCGAGCTCTCCGCGACGGTCCTGGACAGCGACCCCTCCCCCTACAGCGCGTCGGCGGAGGGGCGCAGCGACTTCCACTTCTCCTCCCCGGAGCCGGGCTCCCCCGGCCCGTCCCTGGACAACGACATCCCGGGGCGGGACACGGCCCCCGAGCAGGCCGCGGCCGCGCTGTCCCGGCTGGCCTACGCCGCCCGGGCGACGTCCTCCTTCCCCGGCGCCTTCGAGCCGGCCTCGGTGTGGTCCGCCCCGACCCCGGGCCCGCGGGGCGCCCCGGCCCCGGCGGCCGGGCGCCCGGATCTGAGCCATGCGTTCGGCGCCCACCGCGACCCTGCGGAGCTGCCCTACCATGTGGTCGACGGCGGGGTGTTCGACAACATCCCCATCGACCGGGCCCTGGAGGCCGCGCGCACCAGGACGTCCCTGCGGCACGCCGACCGGGCCCTGCTGTACCTCGACCCGGACCCGCCGCACCGCGAGCGTGCCGTGCCCTTCGTGCGCGACCTGCCGCGGCTCGTGGGCACGCTCGCCGCCACGGTCTCCCGGCTGCCGCGGCGGGAGTCCGACGACGACGAGGTCCTGGCCCTGTCCGACTACCTGGACGCCCAGCTCGTGGCCGGCGGCCGGCTGCACCCGCTCGCGGCGCTGATCGGGGGCTGGGACGAGGCCTCCGTCGATGAGCGGCGCCGGGCCTACCTGCGCTACCGGGCCCGGACCGACGCCGACCTGCTGTCCCGCCTCCTGACCCGCCCGGCGCAGTGGCAGCTCACCTCGACCCTGGCCCGGCGCGACGCCCTGCGGGCCCGGCCGCCCCGTGCGCTCGACCCGCTGCGGGCGGAGCTGCTCCGGCGCTACGACGCCCTCTCCCGGGGCCCGCTGGAGGACCCCGCCGCCGCCGCGGTGCTGCGCGGGGCACAGGCCCTGTTCGACGCCGCGTCCTGCGTGCTGTCCTGGGTGCGCGTGCTGGAGGAGCTGGGCCTCGACGGGCCGGCCGGACCGGCCGGGCGATTCGACCGGTCCCTCGCCCGCGAGCGCGCCTACCGGGTGCTGGCGCGGGCCCGCCACGAGCGCGACCGGCGCTTCCACGCCGTGCTGGCCGCCGTCGCGGACCCGGCGGCAGACCTCACGGAGGCCGTGGACCCCTGGCTCGGCGCGGCCGGCGCGGGGCACCGGCCGGCGGACGCCTCCTGGGCCGAGCTCGACGCGGTCGTGGACGGGCTCCGGGGCCTGCGCGCCGCGGTGGACGAGCACCTGGACGCGGACGTCCCCGGCCGGGCGGCCCGCCGCGCGGTCTGGGAGGCGTCCCCGTGGTCGAGGATCCCCGCCGGGGACCGGGCGCCGGCCGCGGCCGACCTGCCCCCGCTCCTGGCCGCTGCCGGGATCCCCGCCGCGGTGTCCCCCGTGGCCTACGGGGAGATCCGCGGCGACCAGGCCCCCGCGGCGCCGGACGCGTTCCCCGCGCTCCGGGCGGCGCTCGCCCGGAACCGCCTCCAGCAGGCCCTCGACGCACCGGGGGCCGATCGCCGGGAGCTCGCCCGCCTGCTCACGGACGCCGAGGAGCGGATGCCGGCGGGCGCCAAGCTGGCCGGTGCGGGGCTGCTGAACTTCCGGGGGTTCCTGGCCGCGGACTGGCGGGCCCACGACTGGTGGTGGGGACGCCTCGACGCGGCGGCCGGGGTCGCCGGGTTCCTGCGCGGGCTGCCGGCGGCCGCTCCGGCGTCGCCCCCGACGTCTCCGACGACCCCAACGATACCGCCGACCTCGACGACCCTGCCGGGCGCGCCCGGCGGTTCCCCGGCCGGGAGCAGCCCGACGGTCGACCCCGTCGTCGCCGGCCTGCAGGACGCCCTGCTGCGCGACGCCGGGCACGGCTGCCCCGCCCGCGGCCGGGCGGCCGTCGGCGCGAGCGCCGACGGGCTGGACCGGCTGGCGCCGGGGCACCGCCTCTCGCTGGCCTCGCGCGGGGTGCGCGTGCTGGGGCGGGCCCTGGCCGGCACCCCGGACCTGCCCCGCCCCGTCTGGGAGGTCCTGCTGCTCGTCCTCCAGCCCCTGCTCGTGCTCGTGCCCGCGGTGGTGACCCCGGTGCGCGCCGCCCTGGTCGCCGTCGCGCTGATGGCCGGGCTGTGGCCGGCCGCGGGCCCGGTCGGCGCGGAGGCACGGGCGTGGTCCTGGCCCGGTGCCGCCCTGCTCGCGGCGGTCGCCACGGTGCTCGTGCTGTCCCTCCTGCGGACGGGGCGGCGCGCGCTGCGACGGTGGGCGGCCGTCCGGGAAGCCGCCGGGGAGCGGCCGCCTCCCCGGGCCCGGGCCACCCCCGGGGTGCCTGCGGGATCGGCCGTCCCGGTGGTCACTGCCGAGGACGTCGCCGCCGCCCGCGGCGGTGCGCTGCGGCGGTCCGCCCTCGCGGGTGCGGCCGCCCTGTCCCTGCTGCTCCCGCTCGGGGCGGCTGTGCCGTCCGGGCGCGCGGCCGCCGTCCTGCTGCTGGTGCTCGGCGTGCTCGTCCTGGAGCGCCTGAGTGCGGTGCTCGCGGGGCGCGTGCCGAGCCGCGAGGGCCTGGACGAGGTCGGCCGGGCGGTCCTCGTGGTGCCGGCCGCGGTGGCGGTCTGGGCCGTGGCGGCCCTGGCCGGGCTCCCGGGGCTCGTGCCGGACGGCGCCGGAGCGCGGGCCGCCGCGCTGGCCCTGGCGCTGCTGGCGGTCGGCGTCCTGCTGCTGGCCGGGTGGGTGCGGCCCGCCTGGACGCTCGCCGTCGTGCCGGCCGCGGCGGCCGTCGGCGGCGCCGCGTCCTGGGTGCTGTGGACCTGGGCCGGCGGCCCCGGGTCGCTGTGGACCGACCTGGCGGCCGTGGCCGGGGCCGCCTACGCCTGGGCGGCCGTCCTGTGGTGGGCGCCCGCCGAGGGCATGCTGCGGCGGCACGGCCCCGGCGAGGAGCTGCTGCCCCGCCCGTGAGCCGGCGAGTCCAGGTCCGGGACGAGACAGGGCTCGGACGGGGCGGGTCCCGGACCGGACAGGTCCGGGACGAGGCGGGTCCCGGAGGGACGGACCTCAGAAGAGGCCGGTCACGCGCCCGTCGTCGTCGATCCCGATCCGCTCGGCCGCCGGGGAGGTGCCCAGTCCCGGCATGGTGCGCATCGTCCCGCAGATCGCGTAGAGGTACCCGGCGCCCACGGCGGCGCGCAGCTCCCGGACGGGCAGGGACCACCCCGTGGGCGCTCCCTTGCGGGCCGGGTCCGCAGTGGTGGACAGGTGGGTCTTGGCGATGACGACCGGCAGCCCCCCGTAGCCGAGCTCCTCGTAGCGGGCCAGCTGGTGCTCCGCGGCCGGGGTGATCTCGAGGCCGTCCGCGCCGTAGACGCGGGTGGCGACCGCGGTGAGCTTGTCCTCGAGGGACTCGGTGAGCCCGTAGGTCGGGGTGTACCCGGCCGGATGCTCGCACGCCGCGGCCACAGCGTCGGCGAGCTCGGCCGCCCCGGCGCCGCCCTCGGACACCGCCGTGCACACGGCCACCTCCGCCCCGGTCGCCCGGGCGATCCGGCGGATCGCCTCGTGCTCCGAGGGGTGGTCCCCGGGGAACGCGTTGATCGCCACGACCGGGGAGATCCCGAAGGACCGGGCGATCGCCAGGTGGTGGAGCAGGTTCGCCGCCCCCGCCTCCACGTCCCCGGGGTTCTCCTGCAGCATCTCCGCCGGCAGCGCCCTGCCCGGGCGCACGCTGTAGCGGCCGGAGTGGGTCTTCAGCGCCCGCACCGTGGTCACGAGCACCGCCGCGTCCGGGGTCAGCCCGGAGGCCCTGGCCTTGACGTTGACCAGCCGCTCGAGGCCCATGTCCGCGCCGAACCCGGCCTCGGTGATGACGTAGTCGGCGTGGGCCATGGCCACGTAGTCGGCGACCACGGAGGAGTTGCCGGTCGCGATGTTGCCGAACGGTCCGGCGTGGACCAGCGCCGGGGTCGCCTCGAGGGTCTGCAGCAGGTTGGGCTGGAAGGCGTCCTGCAGCAGCACCGCCATGGACCCGGCGGCCTTGAGGTCCTCGGCGGAGACCGGCTCGCCGTCGTACGTGGCGCCCACCACGATCCGGCCCAGGCGCCGGCGCAGGTCGGCGAAGGACGTGGCGAGCGAGAGGATCACCATCACCTCGGACGCGGCCGTGATGTCGAAGCCCGTCTGGCGGGGGACACCGTCCTGGTGGTCGCCGAGGCCCACCACCACGGTGCGCAGCGCCCGGTCGTTGACGTCGAGGACCCGCCGCCACGTGATCGAGCGGGCGTCCAGGCCCAGGGCGTTGCCGTGGTGCAGGTGGTTGTCGATCATCGCCGCCAGCAGGTTGTGGGCGGCCGTCACGGCGTGGAAGTCCCCGGTCAGGTGCAGGTTCAGCTTGTCCATCGGCAGCAGCTGGGCGTACCCCGCCCCCGCCGCCCCGCCCTTGATCCCGAACGTGGGGCCCATGGACGGCTGGCGCAGGGTCAGGGCGGCGGAGCGGCCGGTGGCCGCCATGCCCTGAGCCAGGCCCACCGCCGTGGCCGTCTTCCCCTCGCCGAGCGGCGTGGGGGTCAGCGACGTGACCACCACGTACCGCACGCCGCGGGCGTGCTTGCGCGCGGCGGCCTCCTCGGGGGTGGACACCTCGTCCGGGCGCGGGTCGACCTTCGCCACGAAGCGCCCGTAGGGCTCCAGGCGGTCGGCGGCGATCCCGGCGGCCGCCGCGATCTCGCTCACGGGGCGGGGCCGGGCGGCCTGGGCGATCTCCAGGTCCGAGGGCATCGGGTCGGTGACGTGCGTCATGGGCCCAGTCTGCTGGACCCGGGGCGTCCCGGCCAGTGCCCCGCCGTCCTCGCGCGGGCCCCGGCGGCGCGGAACCGGCACGGGCCGGGACGCGCCGTCCCGATACAGTGGAGGACGATGAAACTCCTCGAAGCCCTCTCCCCCGAGCTCGGCACCCCGGGCCACCCGTACTACCGCGGCGACTTCGCCACCAACGCCCTGTCCGGGGACGAGGTCTACGAGGGGTTCCTCGGCTGGATCGCCTCCCGGGACATGGAGCTCTACCCCGCCCAGGACGAGGCCGTGCTCGAGTTCGCGAGCGGGTCCAACGTGATCCTCGCGACCCCGACCGGGTCCGGGAAGTCCACGGTGGCCGTCGCGGCGCACTTCGCGGGTCTGGCCGCCGGGCAGCGCTCGTACTACACCGCCCCGATCAAGGCGCTCGTGTCCGAGAAGTTCTTCTCGCTCGTGGAGATCTTCGGCGCCGAGAACGTCGGCATGGTCACCGGGGACTCCGCGGTCAACGCCGCGGCCCCCATCATCTGCTGCACCGCGGAGATCCTCGCCAACGTCGCCCTGCGCGAGGGCCGGGACGCGGACGTGGGGCCCGTGGTGATGGACGAGTTCCACTTCTACTCCGACCCGCAGCGCGGCTGGGCGTGGCAGGTGCCCCTGCTGGAGCTGCCCCAGGCGCAGTTCCTGGTCATGAGCGCCACGCTCGGGGACGTCTCCCGCTTCGAGGAGGGGATCACCGAGCTCACGGGCCGCCCGACCACGACGGTGTCCTCCGCGGAGCGGCCCATCCCGCTGCACCACTACTGGTCCGAGGACCCCATCCACGAGGCCCTCGAGGAGCTGCTGAGCACCAGCCAGGCCCCGGTCTACGTGGTGCACTTCTCCCAGCTGCAGGCCATGGACCAGGCCCAGAACCTGATGTCCGTCAACGTGCTGACCAAGGAGGAGAAGGAGCGCATCGGCGAGCTCATCGCCGGGTTCCGCTTCTCGGCCGGCTTCGGCAAGACCCTCAACCGCCTGGTCCGCCACGGCATCGGGGTCCACCACGCCGGGATGCTGCCCAAGTACCGCCGGCTCGTGGAGCAGCTCGCCCAGACGGGGCTGCTCAAGGTCATCTGCGGCACCGACACCCTGGGGGTCGGCATCAACGTGCCCATCCGCACCGTGGTCATCACGGCGCTGTCCAAGTTCGACGGCGAGCGCACTCGCCGGCTCAACGCCCGCGAGTTCCACCAGATCGCCGGCCGGGCCGGGCGGGCCGGCTACGACACCGCGGGCACCGTGGTGGTCCAGGCGCCCGAGCACGTCATCGAGAACAACAAGGCAATGAAGAAGGCCCACGCGAAGTTCGGCGACGACCAGAAGAAGCTGCGGCAGGTGGTGCGGAAGAAGCCGCCGCAGGGCTTCGTGTCCTGGGGGAAGCCGACGTTCGAGACCCTGGTCGCCTCCGATCCGGAACCGCTGACCTCGTCCTTCACGGTGACCCACTCGATGCTGCTCAACCTCCTGCAGCGCCCCGGGGACCCGGTGCTCGCGGCGTGGCACCTGCTGACCCACAACCACGAGACGCGGCCGCGGCAGCGCGCCCTGCTGAAGCAGGCCATCGGCATCCTCAAGGAGCTGCGCGCCGCCGGCGTCGTCGAGAAGCTCCCGGAGCCCGACGAGGAGGGCCGCACCTGGCGGCTGACCGTGGAGCTGCAGGAGAACTTCGCCCTCAACCAGCCGCTGTCCCCCTTCGCCCTCGCCGCCCTCACCCTGCTGGACCGGGAGGACCCGGGCTACGCCCTGGGCGTCGTCTCCGTGATCGAGGCGACCCTGGAGAAGCCCCGCCAGGTGCTGAACATGCAGGAGAAGAAGGCCCGCGGGGAGGCCGTGGCGTCGATGAAGGCCGAGGGCCTCGACTACGACGAGCGGATGAAGGAGCTCGAGGACGTCAGCTACGCCAAGCCGCTCGAGGAGCTGCTGACCCAGGCGTTCGAGACGTACCGCACCGGCGCCCCGTGGGTGGCGCAGTTCGAGCTGACGCCCAAGTCCGTGGTGCGGGACATGTACGAGCGAGCCATGACGTTCGGCGACTACGTGCAGTTCTACGGTCTGGCCCGGTCCGAGGGCATCCTGTTGCGCTATCTCTCCGACGCCTACAAGGCGCTGCGCCAGACCGTGCCCCTGGACCTGCTCCGGGAGGACCTCGAGGACCTCGTGGAGTGGCTGGGCGAGCTCATCAGGCAGACCGACAACTCGCTGCTCGACGAGTGGGAGAAGCTGGCCGCCGGGGAGGAGTCCCCCATGGGCACCTCCGCGGACTCCCTGGAGGAGCTCATCGACGAGCAGCCCCCCGTGATCACGTCCAACCCGCGGGCGTTCCGGGTCATGGTGCGCAACGCCCTGTTCCAGCGCGTCGAGCTGTTCGCGGACGAGAAGGACAAGGTCCTGGGCGCCCTCGACGGCGAGCACGGCTGGGACCGGAACCGGTGGGCGGACGCCATGGACGCGTACTTCGGCGAGCACGAGGACATCTACACGGACCCCCAGTCGAGGGGGCCGGGGCTGATCCGGATCGATGAGCAGCCCGAGGGCCTGCCGGGGTTCTGGACCGTGGTGCAGGTCTTCGACGACCCGGACGGCCACCACGACTGGGGCATCAACGCCCGCATCGACCTGCGGGTCTCGGACGCGGACGGCTTCCCCGCGGTGGTCGTGGACAACGTCGGGCCCATCACCGAGACGGGCCGCTGAGCCGGGGCCGCCCGGCGGCCCCTCCCACGACGACGGAGCCCCCAATGCGCACCTGCTCGGTGCGCGCCGGGGGCTCCTGCTCCCGGTGCGCGGGGCACCGGGAGGGGTGGCTCAGACGGCGGAGCTGCCGCCGCCGCGGGGGGCGTCCGGGGTCGTGGTGCCGGCCGCCTCCTGGGTCTCGGCCCGGGCACCGGAGAGGGCCTCGGCCTCCGGGGCCGGCACGGCGTCCGGCTCCGGGCCCACCCCGGTGCGCTCGAACTCGCGGTGCTTGCCGCGGGCGCGGTCCAGGAGCTCGTGGAACTGCTTCTCGGACTCGAGCAGCTCCTGGCGGTGCTTGTCGGAGATCTTCGGCATCTGCCGCTGGTACTTCGCGGCCTTCTCCGCCAGCTTCTGGCGCTCCCCGGCGGGGGCGTCCTGCGGCAGGGTCACGTACCGCTCGGCGACGGTCTGCAGGCCGTTGAGCACGCGCAGGGCCCGGCCCTTGGGGCTGTAGAGGGAGGCCAGGACGGTGATGACCAGCACCCCCACGATCACGGTCAGCGAGAGGCTGATGCCGACCTCGACGACCTCCACGTGCTCACCGTTGTTGATGAAGCCCAGGTTGTTCTCGTGCAGGGCGTGCAGGATGAGCTTGACGCCGATGAAGCCGAGGATGATCGCCAGGCCCCAGGAGAGGTAGATGAGGCGGTCCAGGAGCCCGTCGATGAGGAAGTAGAGCTGGCGCAGGCCCATGAGGGAGAACGCCACGGCGGTGAACACCAGGTAGGTCTGCTGGGTCAGGCCGAAGATCGCGGGGATGGAGTCCAGCGCGAAGAGCACGTCGGTGCCGCCGATGGCCACCATCACGAGCAGCATCGGCGTCATGACCTTCTTGCCGTTCTCCATGGTGAACAGCTTGTCGCCGTCGTACTCGTCGGAGGTGTGCATGAAGCGCTTGGCGGTGCGGATGATGAAGTTGTCCGCCTCGTCGTGGGCGGACTCGGACAGCTCGCCCTTGATCAGGGAGCCGGCCGTCAGCAGCAGGATGAGACCGAACAGGTAGAAGATCCAGGCGAACTGGTTGATCAGCCCGGCGCCCACGAAGATCAGGGCGGTGCGGGCGATCAGGGCGAACGTGATGCCGAAGAGCAGGACCTTCTGCTGGTCCTCGCGCGGGACCTTGAAGGACGCGATGATGATGAGGAAGACGAAGAGGTTGTCGACCGACAGCGCCTTCTCCGTGATGTACCCGGCGTAGTACTCGCCGGCGTACCGGCCGCCCCACTGGACGAGGACGAACAGGCCGAAGAGGAGGGCGATGCCCACGTAGATCGCGGACCAGATCGCGGCTTCCTTGAGCTGCGGTTCGTGGGCCTTGCGCACGTGGAACACGTAGTCGAAGAGCAGCAGGCCGATGATGGCCGCGATGGTGACGATCCAGACGGTGAGTGAGACTTCCATGGTTCTGCTTTCGGGGTCGAGTACGGGACAGCCGTAAGTCTCTCCGCCGTTCCCGCCGGACCGTTCCGGTCCAGTGCTGGGCTCGACCGCTGCGTCCGGCCGGGTTGTGGCACCCGACGTGCTGACGTCCACAGCGCTGAGGGATACTCCCCTAGGCTCGGCCCAGTCTATACGGACGTCCCGGCCGGCACGGCCAGGGGCCCGGTCCGCCGCGCGGCGGACCGGGCCCCTGCCCGCGCGGGCCGTCGAGGACGGTCCCTAGCGCTCAGCCCGCGGGGGCGCTCAGTGCCGGGCCTCCCGGTGCTCCGCGTGCTCCAGGTGCCGGCTCTCGCTGTGGTGCTCCTCCGCCGACTTGCCCGTGTGCTCGTGGAGGTCGGGCAGCTCCACGGCGGAGCGTTCCGCGGCGCCGCGGGCCGCACGGTGCTTCTGCACGAGCTCGGCCTGCACGATGCGGATCTCCTGGGTGGGGGTGCCCTCCGGGATGCCCCGGTAGACCTCGATGGCCCGGTGCAGCTCGGCGACGGCGTGGGCGGACCGGCCCTTCGGGCTGACCATCGACGCGACCGTGGCGACCACGATGATGGCCACGATCACGCCCAGGGACACGAAGGTGGGGATCTCGGGGGCCCACCCGATGTGCTCGCCGCCGTTGATGAAGGGCACCTCGTTCTCGTGCATGGCGTGCAGGATGAGCTTGACGCCGATGAACGCCAGGATCAGCGACAGTCCGTGCTTGAGGTAGATGAGCCGCTCCATGAGCCCGCCGAGCAGGAAGTAGAGCTGGCGCAGGCCCATGAGGGCGAAGATGTTGGCCGTGAAGACGATGAACGGGCTCTGGGTCAGCCCGAAGATCGCCGGGATGGAGTCGAAGGCGAACATCAGGTCGGTCACGCCGATGGTCACGAAGACGACGAGCATCGGGGTGAAGAGCTTCTTGCCGTCCACGGTGGTGCGCAGCTTGTTGCCGTCGTACCGGTCCGTCATGGGGACCACGGTGCGCAGCCTGCGGATGAGGCCGTTCTCCTCCGACTCGTCCTCGCCGTCGTCCTTGGCCTGGTGGTACGCCGTCCAGAGCAGGAAGACGCCGAAGAGGTAGAAGACCCAGGAGAAGTTCGCGATGATCGTGGCGCCCAGCAGGATGAAGATCCCGCGCAGGACCAGCGCGATGATGATGCCCACCATCAGCACCTCCTGCTGGTACTTCCGCGGCACCGCGAACCGGGTCATGATCACGATGAACACGAACAGGTTGTCGATGCTGAGGCTGTACTCCGTGATCCAGCCCGCCACGAACTGTGTGCCCTGCTCGGCGCCCGCGAAGGCGAACATCAGGGCGCCGAAGACGAGGGCGAGGGCCACGTAGACGCCCACCCAGATGCCGGCCTCCTTCATGGAGGGCTCGTGGGGGCGCTTGGCGACCATGATCAGGTCGAAGAGAAGGATGCAGCCGAGAACGACGAAGGAGCCGATCTCGAACCACGCAGGTAGCTGTGTGTGCACGCGAGTTCTTTCGCTTGGAGATGGGTGAGCCCGCGGGCCGGCGTCGTCCGGGGAACGGGGCGGACCGGGGCATCACGATGAGCCGCAAGTCTCTCCACCGTCCCCGGCGGGCTGGAGGCCCGGGTGCCGAGGTGCGGTCGCTGCGACCGGCCCGGCTCCGTTGCCCGGCGTGCTGACGACCGCAGCGCTGAGGGATACTCCCCTACGCGGAGAGCACTCTACCCGAACCTGGGAGAACGCCGGGAACGGACGCGGCCCCGGGTCCCGGTCCCGGCCGGAGCGGGCTCAGGCGTGCCCTGCCTGCTGCATCTGCCGCAGCTCCTTCTTGAGGTCCGCGAGCTCGTCGCGGATCCGCCCGGCGAGCTCGAACTGCAGCTCGGCGGCCGCGGCCTGCATCTGCTCCGTCATCTGCGCGATGAGGTCCGTGAGGTCCTCCGCCGGCGCGGCCGCGAACCCGTCCCGGCGCAGCTTGTCCTCCGCGGCCGCCACGGCGTCCCGCCCGCCCTTCGCCCCGGTCGGCGCGGTCTTCTTGCCGGCGGCGGCACGGCGGGCGAGCAGCTCCCGGGTGTCCTCCTCCTCGCGCTGGAGCTGGTCGGTGATGTCCGCGATCTTCTTCCGCAGCGGCTGCGGGTCGATCCCGTGCTCCGTGTTGTAGGCGACCTGGATCTCCCGGCGCCGGTTCGTCTCCTCGATGGCCGTGGCCATCGAGTCGGTGATCCGGTCCGCGTACATGTGCACCTGGCCGGAGACGTTGCGGGCGGCACGGCCGATCGTCTGGATGAGGGACGTCGTGGAGCGCAGGAAGCCCTCCTTGTCGGCGTCGAGGATCGCCACCAGGGAGACCTCGGGCAGGTCCAGGCCCTCGCGCAGCAGGTTGATGCCCACGAGGACGTCGAACGTGCCCATCCGCAGCTCGCGCAGCAGCTCCACGCGGCGGAGGGTGTCCACGTCCGAGTGCAGGTACTGGACCTTGACCCCGTGCTCCATGAGGTACTCGGTGAGGTCCTCGGCCATGCGCTTGGTGAGGGTCGTGACGAGCACGCGCTCGTCCCGCTCGACCCGCGCGTTGATCTCGTCGAGGAGGTCGTCGATCTGCCCCTTGGTCGGCTTGACGACCACCTCGGGGTCGATCAGCCCGGTGGGCCGGATGATCTGCTCCACGTAGCCGTCCGCCTGGGACAGCTCGTACTTGCCCGGAGTGGCCGAGAGGTAGACGGTCTGGCCGATGCGCCCCAGGAACTCGTCCCACTTCAGCGGGCGGTTGTCCATCGCCGAGGGCAGCCGGAAGCCGTGCTCCACGAGGGTGCGCTTGCGGGACATGTCGCCCTCGTACATGCCGCCGATCTGCGGGATCGTCACGTGGGACTCGTCGACCACCAGCAGGAAGTCGTCCGGGAAGTAGTCGATGAGGCAGTGCGGGGCGGACCCGCGGGGGCGGCCGTCGATGTGCAGCGAGTAGTTCTCGATGCCGTTGCAGTAGCCCATCTGCTCCATCATCTCGAGGTCGTACGTGGTGCGCATCCGCAGCCGCTGGGCCTCGACGAGCTTGTTCTGGGACTCCAGCTCCTTGAGCCGCGCGGCGAGCTCGTCCTCGATGGACTTCACGGCCGTGGCCATCCGGTCCGCGCCGGCCACGTAGTGGGAGGCGGGGAAGACGTACATCTCCGTCTCCTCCCGGATGATCTCCCCGGTGAGCGGGTGCAGGGTGTAGATCGACTCGATCTCGTCGCCGAAGAACTCAACCCGGACCGCGTGCTCCTCGTACATGGGGATGATCTCCACGGTGTCCCCGCGCACGCGGAACGTGCCGCGGTGGAAGTCGACGTCGTTGCGCGCGTACTGCATGTTCACGAACCGGCGCAGCAGCTCGTCGCGGTCCATCTCCTCCCCCCGGCGCAGCGTGACCATCTGCGCCACGTACTCCTCCGGGGTGCCCAGGCCGTAGATGCAGGACACGGTGGCGACCACGACGACGTCCCGGCGGGTCAGCAGCGCGTTGGTCGCGGAGTGCCGCAGCCGCTCGACCTCCTCGTTGATGGAGGAGTCCTTCTCGATGAAGGTGTCCGTCTGCGGCACGTAGGCCTCGGGCTGGTAGTAGTCGTAGTAGGACACGAAGTATTCGACGGCGTTGTTGGGCAGCAGCTCCCGCAGCTCGTTGGCGAGCTGCGCGGCGAGCGTCTTGTTCTGCACCATGACGAGGGTGGGCCGCTGGACGCGCTCGATGAGCCACGCGGCGGTCGCGGACTTGCCGGTGCCGGTGGCGCCGAGCAGCACGACGTCCTTCTCCCCCGCCTCGATCCTCGCGGCGAGCTCCTCGATGGCCCTCGGCTGGTCGCCGGCGGGCACGTAGTCGGAGATGACCTCGAAGGGGGCGACGACACGGTTGATCTTCTGGGCGAGGCTCATGGCACCAGGCTACGCGCCGCCCCGGACACGGAGGCCGGGTTCCTCCGGAGGCGATCGGCCCCGCGGCCGCCGGGACCGCACGCCGGAAATACGCCGCGGGCGCCGCCCGTTGCACAGGACACACCGCCGCGCCGGGCGGGTGCCGGCGGGCCCCGCCGGCCACCGTCGGCAGCGGCCGGGCCACCACCGGGAGGAACACCGTGTCCATCGTCATCACCGGCGCGACCGGCCGGCTGGGCCGCCACGTCATCAGCTCCCTGCTGCGCCTGGACGTGCAGCTGCCGGACCTCGTGGCCGCCGGCCGCGACGAGGAGAAGCTCGGCGCCCTCCGGGAGCTGGGCCTGGCCACCGTCCGGGCCGACTACACCGAGCCCGCGACCCTCGACGAGGCGTTCGCGGGGGCGGACACGGTCCTGCTCATCTCCAGCAGCGAGGTGGGGATCCGGGTTCCCCAGCACCGGAACGCGGTCGACGCCGCCGTCCGGGCCGGGGTGTCCCGCCTCGTCTACACCAGCGCCCTCGGCGCCGACCGCGGGAAGCTGCTGCTCGCCGACGAGCACCTGGCCACGGAGGAGGCGATCGCCGCGTCCGGGCTCCCGTTCACGATCCTGCGCAACGGCTGGTACACCGAGAACTTTGAGCCGGCCCTGCGGCACGCGGAGACCACCGGCGTGGTCCTGGCCAGTGCCGGGGACGGCCGGGTGGCCAGCGCCACCCGCGAGGACTACGCGGAGGCGATCGCCGCGGTCCTCGCCCAGGACGGCCACGCGGGGCAGACCTACGAGCTCTCGGGGGACGTGGCGTGGAGCTTCGACGAGCTGGCCGCCGCGCTGACCGAGGTCCTGGACCGGGAGGTGACCTACCGTCGGCTCACGCCCGAGCAGCACCTGGCGGAGCTGGAGCGGACCGGCGTGGACGAGAGCACCGCGCGGTTCCTGGTGGCCCTGGACGCCAACATCGAGGACGGCGCGCTGGACCTGGTCACCGGGGACCTGTCGCGGCTGCTCGGCCGGCGCACCACGGCGCTGGTGGACGCGCTGCGCGCGATGCGCTGACGCGCGGGGCCGTCAGTTGCGGGACGTCCCGGCCCGGGGGCCGCCGCGGGAGTCGTCGCGGTGGTAGAGGTACTCGTTGCCGTGCTCGTCCCGCTCGATCACGAAGTGCTTCTGGCACTCCTCGTACCAGGCGTGGGCCCGTTCGCTCTCCCCGGCGCCGTGGGTCTCCGGCGCCACGCGATCGGCCGCGCCGTAGATCTTGAGCGCGATCTGGTTCAACCGGTCCAGGAGGCGGTAGCCCGACGACGGCGCGTCCTCGTTGACGGTGTGCTGCTCTTCAGACATGGCGTCCCCCAGGTGACCGCGGTGCGGATGGGACCATTCTATTCCTCGTGCCGCGCCCCGCGAAGGCCGGTCGGCCGGCAGCTCCGGACGCCCGGGCGGCGCGCCAGGAGGGCCCGCCGGGAGCGCGCGGTCACATCCGCTGGTACCTGGCCCGGACCACCATGAAGACGCCGTAGCAGATGAGGCCCAGGGCCACGGCCCCGAGGATCCACGCCCCGAAGGGCTGCTCCTGGAGGGCCTTGAGCGCACCGTCCAGCCCCGAGGACTGCTCCGGGTCGCTGCGCACCGTGGCGACGACGACGAGCACCCCGAGCACGGCCAGGGCCACGCCCTTGGCCGCGTAGCCGGCCGTGCCCAGCCACATGACCGCCCTGCCGGCCGTGCCCGGCGGCAGGCGCTTCAGGTTCTCCCGGAAGGACCTCGTCACGCCCCGGTGGACGAAGAAGGCGCCGGCGACGACGAGGCCCAGCCCCACGACGATCAGCAGGACCGTGCCGGCCGGGTGCGCCATGAGCCGGGCGCTGAGCGACTGGGTGGACCCGCTGCTGTCGCTCGTGCCGCCGAGGGCGTAGGTCCCGAACACGGCGCCGATGGCGCCGTAGACGACCGCCTGGCCGCCCATCTTGACGCGGTGCTTGAGCCGGTCCCGGTCCGAGCGCTGCGTCGCGCCGAAGAAGATCTCGCTGAACAGGAAGACGGCGAGCGCCGCGCAGCCGAGGAAGCACGCCCACAGCAGGACGGTGCCGCCCGGGCTGCCGGCGAGCGCGGCGACCGCCCCCGACTGGTCCGCCGAGCCCGAGCCGCCGGTGGCCACGCGCAGCGCGATGACCCCGATCATGACGTGCAGCAGACCCGCCGCCACGTACCCGGCGCGGGCCGCGAGGACGAACCCGCGGGAGTCCGTCGCGTCGTCCGCGGCGTCGGCCGCCCTCGTGGCCTGCCGGCCGACCTCGCCCATGGTTCCTCCTGCGGTGTGGGTCTCCATCGTGCGCCTGCGGACCGCCGGTGTCCACGACGCCGTTCGGCTGACACCGGGGTACGCCCCGGACCGGGGCCCGCCGGGGTGCCGCCCCGGGCCGGCTACTGCCGGAAGGCGGCGTCGAACGAGGCGCCGGAGGGGGCGAAGTCGAAGCGCTTCAGGAAGGCCAGGGCCTCGGGGGCGCCCCGGAGGCGGTCCATGCCGGCGTCCTCCCACTCCACGGAGATCGGTCCGTCGTAGCCGATGGCGGTGAGGGCCCGGAAGCTGTCCTCCCACGGCACGTCCCCCCGTCCGGTCGAGACGAAGTCCCAGCCGCGGCGGGGGTCGCCCCAGGGCAGGTGCGAGGACAGGACGCCGTTGCGCCCACCGCCGGTCCGCATCTTCGTGTCCTTGCAGTCCACGTGGTAGATCCGGTCCGCGAAGTCGGAGATGAACGCCACCGGGTCGATCTGCTGCCACAGGAAGTGGCTGGGGTCCCAGTTCAGTCCGAAGGCCGGGCGGTGGCCGATGGCCTCCAGCGCCCGGTGCGTGGACCAGTAGTCGTAGGCGATCTCGGAGGGGTGGACCTCGTGGGCGAAGCGCACCCCGCACTCGTCGAAGACGTCCAGGATGGGGTTCCACCGGTCCGCGAAGTCCTGGTACCCGGCGTCGATCACGTCCTGGGAGACGGGCGGGAACATCGCCACGTACTGCCAGACGGAGGACCCGGTGAAGCCGACCACGGTGTCCACGCCCAGTTTCCGCGCGAGCCGTGCGGTGTGCTGCAGCTCCTCGGCGGCGCGGGTGCGCACTCCCTCGGGCGTGCCGTCGCCCCAGACCCGGGGTCCCACGATGGACTCATGCCGGAAGTCGATCGGGTCGTCGCAGACCGCCTGGCCCTTGAGGTGGTTGGAGATGGCCCAGACCCCGAGGCCGTGGCGCTCGAGGATGTCGAGCCGGTCCTGGACGTAGGCGTCGTCGTCCCACCGCCAGGCGTCGAGGTGCTCGCCGGAGACGGCGATCTCCAGGCCGTCGTAGCCCCAGCCGGCCGCCAGCTCGGCGACCTCCTCGAGCGGGAGGTCGGCCCACTGGCCGGTGAACAGCGTGTAGGGGTGGTGTCCCATCGTCGGTCCTTCGGGTCGGGGAGAGCGGTGCTCCGCTCGTCCGGGGTCAGAGGTGGACGGTGGCGCCGGAGCGCGCCGCGCTGTCCGTCACGGCGGCGAGCACCCGCTGGACCTCCAGGCCGTCCTCGAACCCGGGGGCGGCCGGGGTCCCCGTGTCGATGGACCGCAGGAGCTCGGCGGCCTGGCTGGTGAACGTGTGGTCCCAGCCCAGGACGTGCCCGGCCGGCCACCACGCCCCCACGTAGGGGTGGGTGGCCTCGGTGACAAGGATCCGGCTGCTGCCCTGGGTGTCCGGCGGCGCGGTGGCGTCGAACAGGTGCAGCTCGTTGAGCCGCTCGAGGTCGAAGCGCAGCCCGCCCAGCGATCCGTAGACCTCGATCCCGAGGGCGTTCTTGCGGCCGGTGGCGCAGCGGGAGACCTCCAGGCCGACCACCGCCCCGGAGGCGGTGCGCAGGGTGGCCCAGGCGGCGTCGTCGACCGTCACCGGCTCGGGGCCGTCCTCCCCCGTCCGGGTGGGGACGAACGTGGTGAGCGTCCCGGAGACGGACGTGACCGGCGAGTCCAGGAGGAAGCGCACCTGGTCGACGGCGTGGGAGGCGAGGTCGCCGAGCGCCCCGGACCCGGCGGTCTCCCGGCGCAGGCGCCAGGTCATGGGCGCGTGCTCGTCGGCGAGCCAGTCCTGCAGGTAGCTGACCCGGACCTGCCGGACCAGGCCCACGCGGCCGTCCGCGATCAGCTGCCGGGCCAGTGCCAGGGCCGGCACCCGGCGGTAGTTGAAGCCCACCATGGAGTGGACGCCGCGGGTCCGGGCGGCGGCCGCGGCGGCCGCCATCCGCTCGGCCTCGGCCACCGTGTTGGCCAGCGGCTTCTCCACGAGCACGTGCTTGCCGGCCTCGAGGGCGGCCACGGCCATGTCGGCGTGCAGGTGGCCGGGGGTGCAGATGTCGACGACGTGGACGTCGTCCCGTTCCAGCACCGACCGCCAGTCGGTGCCGCTCTCCTCCCAGCCGTACCGCCGGGCGGCCTCGGCCACGTGCCCGGCGTCCCGGCCCACCAGCACCTTCTGCGCCACGCGGGGCGTGGGGTAGAAGGCGTTGACGTTGCGCCAGGCGTTGGAGTGGGCCTTGCCCATGAAGGAGTGGCCGAGCACGGCGACGCCCAGGAGGGCGCTCCCGTGGGCGGGGGGAGCGGCGGGGTCGGGCACGGTGGTGGTCATGGGTGTCCTCCTGGGGACCGGGCGGCGCACGAGCGCAGGAACGCCAGTCCGTCCTCGGCGAGCTGGTCCTGGCTCTCGGCCAGGGGCCGCCAGATCGAGGCGGCGGTGGCGATGCTGGCGTTGCGGGCGGTGAAGCTCTCGATGCTGAGGGCGCCGGTGTAGCCGACGGCGTCCAGGGCGTCGAAGATGCCCGTCCAGTCCGTCTGGTCCCCGCCGGGGGCTCCCCGGTCGTTGCCGCAGACCTGGACGTGGACGAGGTGCGGGCCGGCCGCCCGGACGGCGTCGGCGGAGGAGCGCTCCTCGATGTTCAGGTGGTAGGTGTCCAGGGCCAGCCCCACGCCGTGGCCGAGCAGCGGCCCGAGGGCCTCGAGCGCCTGGGCGGTGGTGTTGAGCAGGGACGTCTCGTAGCGGTTGAGCGGTTCGATGCCGAGGACCACCCCGGCGGCCTCGGCCTCGGCGGCCAGCGGGGCGAGACGGCGCCGCAGCTGCGCGTAGGCGTCCGCGCGCTCCGCCGCGTCCATCCGCCACACCCGGCCCGTGTGCGCGTAGAAGGGCCCGCACACGGCCGGCGCGCCGATGTCGTGGGCGAGCCGGATGCAGGCGCTGAGATAGTGCTGGGTGCGGGCGATCACGGCGTCGTCCGCCAGGACGAGCTCGCGCCCGGGCGCCATGGCGCCGACGAGCAGCGGGCTGAGCCCGCCGAGGGCGTCCCGCACCACCCCGGCCGAGAGGTCGCCGACGTTCTCCAGCGGGAGCTCGACGGCGTCGAAGCCCATGTCCGCGATCCTCGCCAGGAGCGCAGGCAGGTTCGCGTCGGTGAGGGGGGACTCCCACACCCAGGTGTTGACGGCGATCGGGCGCTGCACGGGTCTGCCTCCTCTCGGTGCGGTGGGCTGGATGGCGCCCCGCCCGCCGCCGGGGTCTCCCGGGGCCGGGCCGGTGGCGGGCAGGGCGCGGTCGGGCGGGTCAGGGGATGACGCGGTCCCGCCAGACGTCGGGGTAGCCCGGCAGGTCCTCGCCGCCGAACTTGGCGTAGTGGCCGTCGGGCATCCCCTCGTTGTCGGCGAGGAAGTCCGCCCGCTGCTCCTCGGTGATCGGCTCCTGCGGCAGGACCCACTCGGCGGGGACCTCCTCGCCGGCGAAGATCTGCTCGAGCGCCAGCAGCGGGGTGCGCCACTGGAAGTTCGAGTACACCGGGGCGAGGCCCGTCAGGCCGGTGTCCTCCCACTTGCGCAGGTAGCTCATCTCGTCCTCTCCGGTCATCACCGGGTAGTCCGCGCCGGCGTCCTCGAACGCCTCGATGGCCGCGACGGCGCCGTCGCCGGCGTCCATCCACACGCCCTGCACGTCCCCGGTGGCGAGCTCGTCGGAGATGATCTTCTTGATCTCGGTGGGGTCGGCGCCGGTGAAGTAGTCCGTCGCCTCGATCCCGTTCTCCTCGAAGATCCGCTCGGCCGCGGCCCAGCGCTGCTCCAGGACGTCGACGCCCGGGAGGATGCGCAGGGCCACCACCTTGTCCCCCTCCTGCAGGTTGTCCACCAGGAAGTTCGCCGAGTCGATGCCCCAGGCGAAGCCGCCGATGGGGTGGATGAACGTCGTCGCGCAGTCGGTCTCCACCCCGCGGTCGAAGACCACCACCGGTTTGCCGGTCTCGCACGCGCGCTCCACGGCGGGCGTCAGGGCGGCGGTCGAGTTCGGCGAGATGATGAACCCGTCGCACTCGCCCTCGGCGATGAAGTAGTCGATGTCGGCGATCTGCGTGTTGTCGTCGTCCTGGGCGTCGCGGGTCTCCATCTCGGAGATCACCCCGGAGTCCTGGAGCACCTTGAGCTGCTCGTTCATGGTGATCCACCCGGTCTGGCGCCAGGGGTTGGAGATGGAGGCGTTGGAGAAGCACACCTTCTGCGGGCCGTCGGCGGCGAACTCCCCGGTGGCGGTCGTCTCCCCGTCGATGTACTGCGTCCAGGGCTGCTCCGGGTCCCCTTCGAAGGAGGCGGAGCGCTGGTCGAGCTGCCGGTCGTACTCCGCCTGGTCGAACCACTCGTCACCGCCCTCCGGGGCCGGCGTGGCGGCGGCCTCCGCGCCCCCCGTCTCGGCGGGCGGCGGCTCCTCCATCGACTGGTCGGTGGTGCAGGCGGTCAGTCCCAGCAGCGCTGCCGCTGCCACCACGGTGATCCTTGACTGGATGCTTCGGCGCATCATGTTCCTTCCTCGTCGGTGCCCGGGGTGGGCGGTGCTGCGATGGCACGTCTCGGCTCCTGCGCCGCCGCGGTCCGGCCGCGCCGGCGGCGCTTCCAGGTCTGGGTGCCGGCGGCGACGGCGAGGATGATGATCGCGCCCTGGACGGTGTCCCGCCAGGTCGACTGGACCCCCAGGAAGTTCAGGAGCGCGAAGAGGGTCTCGAGGGCGAAGGCGCCGGCGGCCGCGGAGAGCACCCAGCCGCGCCCGCCGCCCAGCACGACCCCGCCGAGGACCACGGCGGTGATGGCCGTGAACTCGTAGCCGCGCCCCACGGACGGGTGCACGCCGGCGTAGCCCACGAGGATGATCCCCGCCACGGTGGCGGCCAGGGAGGAGAGCATGAACGCCCGGGTGCGCACCCACCAGACCCGGGCCCCGGTCAGCGCGGCGGCCCGGGGGTTGTCGCCCACGGCGACGAGCGTGCGGCCGTAGGGCCGGCGCATGAGCCAGAGGGCGGCGAGCGCGACGACCGTCACCAGGACCACCGGGTAGGGCAGGATCCCCAGGACCGGGACGTCCTGGATGCCGCCGCGGCCGATCTGCCGGAAGCTGTCGGCGGGGTTCCCCGTCGCGGCGCCGCCCGTCCAGTAGAGCACCAGCCCGAGCAGGGCGAGCATGGTGCCGAGGGTGACGATGAAGCTCGGCACCTTCAGGAGCGTGGTGACCAGCCCGTTGACCAGGCCCACGAGGGCGCCGAGGACGAGCATCAGGACCAGCACGGGCACCGTCCGGCTGTCGTCCTGGCCGATGAGGTTGCCGGCCACGAACACCTGGGCGGTGACCACCGAGCCCATGGACAGGTCGAACTCCCCGGAGACGATCACGAAGTACTGCCCGATGGCCGCGATGGCGATCGGCGCCGTGCGGCCGACGAACCGGATCAGCGAGCCCGGTTCGCCGAAGGACGGGTTGACGGCGACGGCCGCGACCAGCAGCACCAGGAGGAGCACGAATACGGCCCCGCCGGGTGTCCGCAGCCCGCGCAGCACGCGCTCGTGCCGCGGTGACCGGTTCTGCTGCAGGACCGCGGTGCGGTCCGTGACGGTGGCGCTCATGCCGTGACCTCCTGCGCGGTCCGTCCGCTCCGGTCGTCGAAGCGCGCGGGCCGGCTGACCACCCGGCGCCGGGCGTAGACGGCCACGGCGACGACGATGACGATGCCGCGGACCACGTCCTTGAGGAACGGGTTGATCTGCATCACGCTCATGATGTTGTCGATCATCGCGAAGATGAGGACCCCGCCCAGCGTCCCCACCAGCGATCCCTTGCCGCCCGCCAGGAGCGTCCCGCCCAGGACCACGGCGGCGATGGAGAGCAGGTCGTACCCGCCCTGGGACCCGATCGTGGGGCTGCCCACCCCGAGCCGCGCCGCGAGCAGCAGCCCCGCGAGACCGGCCATGACGGAGCAGATGACGTGGGCGGCCACGATCGGGGTGGCGGTCCGGATCCCGGACATCCGGGCCACCCGGATGTCCCCGCCGACCGCGTACATGTGGTGGCCCAGGCGGCTGCGGGTCAGCATGAGCAGCACCGCGCCCGCGCAGACCAGCATGATCAGCGTGGAGATGGGGACCGGGCCGATGCCCGTGGCCCCGATGAGGCGGAAGGTGACGGGGGTCTGCCCCGAGCTGCCCTTGTAGTTGGTGGCGAGGTAGCCGCTGACGACGAGGCCGGTGCCCAGCGTGGCGATGAACCCGTGGACCTTCAGCCCGGACACCACCAGGCCGTTGACCAGGCCGATGCCCGCGGAGACGACCAGGGCCAGCGCCACGCCGGGCAGGATGTTCCCGGGCTGGTTCGCCATGAGGCCGGCCGAGAGCAGGCTCGCGAGACTGATGACGTACGGCACGGACAGGTCGAGGCTCCCCACCAGGATCACGAGCGTCTGGCCGATCGCGATGAAGCCGAGGACGCTGGTCCCGGTGAGGATCGCGGAGATGTTGCCGGCGCTGACGAAGCTGCGCCCGGTGGCGCCCACGAGCACCGTGCCGACCATGATGGTGAGCAGCACCACGAGGTAGACGATGTGGGTGGACGTGAGCCTCGAGAACGCGTTCACGGTCTCGCCCCGTCCGTGCGGGCGCCGGTGGCCAGCCGCAGCACCTGCTCCTCGGTGCTGTCCGACGGGAGCTCACCGGCGATCCGGCCGTCGCGCAGGACCACGATCCGGCTGGACATGCCGAGGACCTCCGGCAGTTCGCTGGAGACCATGAGGATGGCCCTGCCCTCCGCGGCGAGCATGCGCATGAGGTTGTAGACGGCGATCTTGGCGCCCACGTCGATCCCCCGGGTGGGCTCGTCGAGCAGCACGACCCGCGGGTCCACGGCCAGCCACTTGGCGAGGACGACCTTCTGCTGGTTCCCGCCCGAGAGGTACTGGACCTCCTGGTCCAGGTCCCGGGCCACGACCTCCAGCGAGGAGAGGACCCCGGGGACGTCCTTGCGGGCCGCGGCGGTCCGCCGCGGGAAGACGGAGCGGATCACGCCCAGGGCGTTGTCCAGGATGGATTGGTCGAGGCTCAGCCCCTGGGACTTGCGGTCCTCCGTGATCAGGGCCACGCCCTGTCGGACGGCCTGCCGGGGCGAGGTGGCCGTGTACGGCCTGCCGTCCAGCGTCATGGACCCGCGGGTGAAGGGGTGGACGCCGAAGACGGCCTCCACCAGCTCCGTCCGCCCCGAGCCCTGGAGCCCGGCGACCCCCACGATCTCCCCGGCGCGCAGCGTCAGGTCGATGTCGTCGAGCTGGTCGTTGCCGCCGCCGTCGATCCTCAGGAGCTCCCGCCCCACCCCGGTGCCGGGCACCGCCTCCGGGAAGTAGGCGGAGATCGGGCGGCCCACCATCATCCGCACCAGGGCGGCGTCGTCCATGGCGGAGGCGGGCTCGGTGCCCACCACGCGGCCGTCCTTGAGGACGGTGATGGTGTCGCACAGGTCGAAGATCTCCTTCAGCCGGTGGGACACGTACAGGATGGCGGTGCCGCGCGCCCGGAGCCGGCGGACGATCGCGTAGAGCAGGTCCACCTCGGGGCCCGCGAGGGCCGCGGTCGGCTCGTCCATGGAGATGATGCGGGCGTCGTAGCTGATGGCCTTGGCGATCTCCACGATCTGCTGCTGGGCCACGGACAGCGAGCTCACGGTCGTGGTCGGCTGGATGCTGGTGATGCCCAGGTCCTCGAGCAGCTCGCTCGTCCTCGCGTTCATGGCCCGCCGGTCCACGAGCAGGCCCCGGCGCGGCTCGCGGCCGAGGAACACGTTCTCGGCCACGGTGCGGTCGGGCAGCAGGTTGAACTCCTGGAACACCGTTGACAGCCCGGCCACGTGCGCCTGGGTGGGGTGGTGGAACTCGACGGGGGTGCCGCCGATCTGCACGGTGCCCGCGTCCCGCTCGTGCACCCCGGCGAGCACCTTCATCAGGGTGGACTTGCCGGCGCCGTTCTCGCCGACGAGCCCGTGCACCTCGCCGGCGTGCAGCCTGAGGTCCACGTCCTCGAGCACCGGCACCCCGAAGAAGGACTTCGACAGGCCGGTGACGTCCAGCACCGGGGAGCTCGTGCGCTCGTTCATGCGGTCACTGTGACACGCACCACAGAGTTCTGTCGACAGTCCTGCAAAAGTTGTTCCCTCACTGTGCGTTTGTGACGTGCTTGACCCCCCTAAGGGGGCGTGCTCTACTAAAAAAGTGCTACAGAGTCCTCCGTCGGCGCCGTCGCCGCGCTCCTCGGACTCGCCCGCCCCGGGGGCGAGCGAAGTCTTCCAGCTGCTGCGCGACGGCCGCCCGAGGACCCGGGCGGAGCTCGCCCAGCTGACCGGGCTGGCCCGCTCCACCGTGGCGTCCCGCGTGGACACCCTCATGACCCTGGGGCTCGTCGCGCCCTACGGCGGGGCCGCCTCCACCGGGGGGCGCCCGCCCTCGCTCTTCGCCCTCAACCCGGGCGCCCGGGTGGTGGTCGGCGCGGACGTCGGGGCGACGCACGCCCGGGCGATCCTCGCGGACCTCTCCGGCCGGGAGCTCGCCGAGGAGCGCCAGGCGCTCGCGATCGGCGAGGGCCCCGACGCGGTCCTGGGCTGGCTCGTGCGCACGGTGGCAGCGCTGCTCGAGCGCGCGGACCGCCCGGCCGCGGACCTCGCCGCCATCGGCATCGGGCTGCCCGGCCCCGTGGAGCACGAGACGGGCCGGCCGATCAACCCGCCCATCATGCCGGGGTGGGACCGTGTCGACGTCCCGGCCCTCGTGCGGGCCCACTACGACGTGCCCGTGCTGGTGGACAACGACGTCAACATCATGGCCCTGGGCGAGCGCAGCTTCTTCTGGCCCGGGACCACCGAGCTGATGTTCGTCAAGGTGGCCACGGGCATCGGTGCGGGGATCATCTCCGGCGGCGCGCTGCAGCGCGGCGCCCAGGGCACCGCGGGGGACCTCGGCCACGTCCGGGTTCCGCGCGGCGACGAGCTGCTCTGCCGCTGCGGCAACACCGGCTGCCTCGAGGCGCTCGCCGGCGCTCCCGCCCTCGTGCGGACGCTCAACGAGCAGACCGCCGGCACGCTGTCCACCAGCCAGGACGTGATCGACCTCGTCCGCTCCGGGGACCCGCTGGCCGTGCGGGTGATCCGCCAGGCGGGGCGGGACATCGGGGACGTCCTGGCCACCTGCGTGAACCTCATCAATCCCTCCGTGATCGTGATCGGCGGCAGCCTCGCCCAGGCCGGGGAGCACCTGTTGGCCGGCATCCGGGAGGTCGTCTACCGGCGGTCCCTGCCCCTGGCCACGCAGCACCTGAGGGTGGCGCCCTCGGTCGCCGGCGAGCGCGCCGGCGTCATGGGGGCGGCGGTGCTGGCCATCGACCACGTCCTGTCCCCGGAGTCCATCGAGGCCGCGTGCGCGGCCCTGAGCACGGGCTGAGCCCACCCGTCGCAGCAGCGGGCGCCCCCGCCGGGATCCTGTGCGGGCCGCAGCACGGACCGGTGCGGAGACGGCCGTCCGCCGCCCTCGACAGGCCCGCTCGTTCCCGTCCGCAACGAGTTCCTCCGGTCCCGGGTCCTGACGGCCGATCGAGGTGGAGACTGGGGGAATGGGCACGGACACGGGACGAACGACCAGGTCGGACCCCCGCCGGGACCGGACGAGGGCCGTGGACGCGGACCTGGCCCGGCGGCTGAGCGACCTGGCCCGCACCCTGCAGGGCGAGACCGACGTCCAGGGCACCCTCGAGGCCATGGTCCGCGCGGCGGTGGAGCTCATCCCCGGGGTGGTGGAGGCCTCGATCTCGGTCGCCCGGCGGCACCGCGGCATCGAGTCCCGGGCCGCCTCGGGCGCGCTCCCCCGCCGGGTGGACCGGCTGCAGCAGGACACCGGGGAGGGACCCTGCATGGACGCGGCCTACGAGGAGCGGATCGTCCACGTCCCCGACTTCCGCCACGAGGACCGGTGGCCCCGGTTCGCCCCGGCCGCCCTGGAGGCGGGAGCGACGTCGATGCTCGCGTTCCAGCTCTACACCGACGGCGACGTCCTCGGGGCGCTCAACGTCTACGGCGCCGACTTCGCCGCGTTCACCGACGAGTCCGAGGAGATCGGCCTGCTGGTGGCGGCCCACGCCGCGGTGGCCTTCGCCGACGCCCAGCAGGTCGGCCACCTCCACGAGGCTCTGGCCACCCGGGACCTCATCGGTCAGGCGAAGGGCGTGCTCATGGAGCGGTTCAAGATCACGCCCCAGCAGGCCTTCGTCCTCCTCGCGACCGCCAGTTCCCAGACGAACACCAAGCTCCGGGACGTCGCCGAGCGGCTGGCCACCACCGGCGTCCTCACCGGCGAGCGCCCCGAGGAGTCAACCGCTCCGGGGGGGCCCTGACCGGTGCGGCCCGGTCGCCCCACCGGGCAGCCCCGCGTTGAGCCGTGCGGCCTGCAGCACGAGGTGGTCGCGCTCGGGGAGGCCGGACGCCGACCGGGCGGCCGCGGCGTAGAACCGCGCCGCGGTCACGGGGTCGCCGTCGCGCTCGTGGATCGGCCTCCCGCCCGCCCCCGGGGCCGCGGACAGCTCGGCGGCCAGCTCGAGCGCTCGGTCGTTGGATTCGACGTCGATCACCATCCAGCCGGCGATCAGGTCCCTGGTCTCGGGGAACGGGCCGTCGGTGACGGGCAGCCGCCCCTCGCCGCCGTAGCGGACGAACGTGCCCTCCGGGGACAGCGCCTGCGCGTCGACGAACTCGCCGGTGCCCTCGAGCCGGGCGGCGAAGTCCGACATGTGCTGCAGGTGCGCAGGTCAGCGGGTGAACTCACCACAGGCCTGCAGCAGTGCCAGGGCCGAGGCGGTGGTGGTGTCCGTGATCCGCCCGGAGCACAGGTGCTGGAGCAGCTGCTGTTCATCGGCCCACTCCACCCCGGGGATGCCGGCCGGCTCCAGCGCCTCTCCGTACTCGGCATCGGTCCGGCGCGCCACTGCGAGCAGCACGTCGATCCGCTCCTCCTTGCGCTGATCGGCGTAGAGGATCCCCAGCGGAGCGATCACCGCCGCGGACATGCCCTGCCCGAACTCCTCCTCCAGCAGCACCGCCGCCCCGGCGCGCAGTTCGTCGGGGTCGACCACCGGGCCCTGCGGAAAGATCAGCATCTGCCCGCCCGGGTCCAGTTCGGCCTGCACCAGCCCGTAGCGGGTCCGGGCGCCGGAGCCGTCGTGCACCCTCGGAATCACGACGATCGAACGCTGGGCTGGTACGGGGTGCAGCATCGCCGGTCGGTCCGGAGCGACGTCAGTCATCAGGCAGTCCTCATGTCGGGGAACGCATCGGCGCCTGCGGACTCGGAACCCGCAGGCGATGCGCACGAACAGCCTACGATCGACTGCTCAACGCGGCCCGGGAGGAGCACGTGCGGGACCTCCACAGGCCCCTCTCCCAGGTCCCAGGGTGGTTCCGCTCCGTGAGTCAGGTCACTAAGGTGGGAGGCACGGCTCAGCACAGGAGGTTCTCCATGACCACCCCGAACAACGACGACGCCCCGGACCTCGACGACGTCATCGAGCCCGAGGGCGACGCCCTGCCCGACCCCATCTACCAGGGCCACGCCGGGATGCCCGAGCATCTCGACGACGAGGCACTGGCCGCAGCCACCGAACAGGAGCGGGTGGCCGCCGGGCTGACCGACTACGCGCCCGGGCAGGTCCCACCGGCCACCGACCCGCTGCCGGAAGACGCCTCCGAAGCAGCCGACCGCGCCCAGCGGGGTCTGCTCGAGGAGGACGGGAACGCCTGACGGGCCGTCCCACCGAAGTACGCCGTCCCATCCCTGCAAGGAGATCGACATGGCCGAGCGAGGCAACACCAAGCACAGCGCGGAACTGGACGACCAGATGAAGCACGAGGTCGCCGGCGAGGTGGCCGGCATCCAACCCGACCACGTGGAGGAGCACCGCCAGACCGAGCCCTGGGTCGACGACACCGACGACCCGGAGGTGCGCTCCGCGGTGGAGGAGCGCGAACGCGCCCCCCGCCCGGACACCCAGCAGTAGCGCCCCGGGGAACGGGGCGGGAGACCCGCAACGAACACCGACCCGTCACCGCCCGGGCGCACGGGTCGTCACAGGCACACGCAACCTGAGCACACCGGTGCTCGAGTCACTTTCCACCTCGGAGGAGGACCAGCTATGACCACGGCACGCGAGATCATGACCGGCGGCGCCGAGTGCATCGGGGAGAACGAGACCCTGGAGGAAGCCGCCCGGAAGATGAAAGACCTCGGCGTCGGCGCGCTGCCGATCTGCGGGGAGCACAACCGGCTCATGGGCATGGTCACGGACCGCGACATCGTCATCAAGTGCCTGGCGATCGGCACCGACCCCCGGGCCGTGAAGGCCGGTCAGCTGGCCGAGGGCAAACCGGTCACGATCGGCGCCGACGACAGCGTGGAGGAGGCGATCAAGACGATGAGCGAGCACCAGGTGCGGCGGCTGCCGGTGATCGACGGCCACGACGTCGTCGGGATGCTCAGCCAGGCGGACATCGCCCGGTCCATGCCCGAGGACCGCGTCGGAGAACTCGTGGAACTCATCTCCTTCGACCAGTACTGAGGACCCGTTCCGGAAGATGCCCGACTGGGCCCGGACACTTGGACGGCCCCGGAGCGTCAACGACGTCCGCCGACCAGGCATCCGGGCCGAGGAGGCCCCCTGACCGGGAGAAGGGAGCACCTGTGGGACTCAGGGACAAGGCCGGTGCCGCCGCGGACAAGGCTGCCGGTGCCGCCAAGGACAAGATCGGCGCCGCCACCGACAAACCCGGACTGCAGGCCGAAGGCCAGGCACAGAACGCCGTGGGTCATGCCCGACAGAGCGGGCACGACATCGAGGACACCGCCCGCGAGATCGTGGACGACGAGTGATCAGCCCCACCCCCGCCCCGGGCGGAAACCCTGTCCTTCCGCCGGGGTGAAGCGCCTCGCCGGTCTCGCGAGCGGAGGATCCGGGCTCAGAGGATGGGCTTGCCACCGGTGACGGCGACCCGCGAGCCGGAGATGTAGCTGCCGTCGTCCGAGGCCAGCAGCACGTAGACGGGCGCGAGCTCGGCGGGCTGGCCGGCGCGGCCCAGAGGGACGTCGTCGCCGAAGGCCCCCACCTTCTCCGCGGGCATGGTCGCCGGGATCAGCGGCGTCCAGATCGGGCCCGGGGCCACGCTGTTCACCCGGATGCCCTTCTCGCCCAGCATCTGTGCGAGCCCGGCGGAAAAGTTCGCGATCGCCGCCTTGGTGGCCGCGTAGGGCGCAAGCTGCGGGGACGGCTGGTCGGACTGCACCGAGGAGCTGCCGATGATCGCCGACCCCGGAGGCATGTGGGGCACGGCGGCCTTGGTGAGGTGGAACATGGCGCCGACATTGAGCCGGAACGTGTAGTCCCACTCCTCGTCGCTGATCTCGTCGAGGCTGTCGCGGCTCATCTGGTAGGCGGCATTGGAGACCAGCACGTCGATCCGGCCGAACTCCTGCACGGCCCTGTCGACGACAGCCCGGCAGTGGGCCGGGTCCGAGAGGTCTCCGCGGACCAGGACGGCGCGGCGCCCGGCCTCCTCGACCCAGCGGGCGGTGTCCTGGGCGTCGTCGTCCTCCTCGAGGTAGGCGATCAGGACGTCGGCGCCCTCGCGGGCGTAGGCGATCGCGGCGGCACGGCCGATGCCGCTGTCTCCGCCGGTGATGATGGCCGCCTTGCCCGCGAGCTTGCCGGAGCCGCGGTAGCTGTGCTCGCCGCAGTCCGGGACGGGGGTCATCGCGGCCTGGACGCCGGGGACCTCCTGCTGCTGCTCTGGCTGGCTCATGGCGTGGTCCTTCCGTGGTCGAGTGGTCCGGACGGTGCACGCGCTGCTCACCGAGCTACCCCAATGATCAGCACACTGTCCACTTTAGATGCTCGCGGCCGGGTTGTCGTGCCCCGGCCCGCGGGAGCGGCCGGGGAACTGCTCCAGCACGAGGGGCGCACGAGCTGACGGTACGAATTCAGCAGATCCCTGGCCCACGTGCGACGAGGCGAGTACCGTGGGGAGTGGTCCAGAAGGTGGCCATGAGACAGATTGCATGCGACGAAGGATGCTCTCATGGACCACAAGCTCTCCGTCCTCGTCCAGATCGACCTGGACGGCGCCTATGTGCGACTGATCGTCACCGGGTGTTTGACCGAGGCCAACCAGCACGTCCTGTATCCGCTGGTGCGCCGTGCCCGGACGCTGATCCCCCCGGTGACCGTCAGCGTTGATCTCGCCGCCGCCGGCCACGTGGAGCCGAACGCTCTGGACCTGTTGCGCTGGGCGATCGACCACGACGACACCCTGCAGGGGGTCAGCCCGGTCGAACTGCTGATCCCCAACGGCCTGCCGACCCACGGGCCTACCCCGCTCCCACCCCGCACCGCCCGCAGACCCCGGGGCGGGACGTCCCCGAGCGCCCGGCCTCAGCTCATCTGATGCCCCGTTCATTCAGTAAGCACGCTTCCCTTTTCGGGGCCGGATCACTAGCGTGGAGATCAGAGCCGGGAATCACGGGCGCGGAGTGCCGCGCCACCGCCGGCCACAGCAGTCGATGACGGAGGTCAGCATGTTCTTGCACCAGCAGAAGCTCCAGTACAAGTCCACCCCGGAGGCCCCGGACGCGGTCTACGCGCGCAAGCTCCAGGAGGTGATCGGCGGTCAGTACGGGGAGATCACCGTGGCCATGCAGTACAGCTTCCAGGCCTGGAACGCCCACATCCCGGGCAAGTACCGGGACCTGCTCTTCGGCACCGCCGCCGAGGAGTTCGGTCACATCGAGATGCTCGCCACGATGGTCGCCCAGCTGCTGGAGAAGGCCCCGCTGGGCATCACCGAGGACGCGATCCAGGCCGACCCGGCGGTGGCTGCGGTGATCGGCGGCACCGACCTGCAGCACGCCATCGTGGCCGGGGCCGGAGCCCGTCCGGTGGACTCGATGGGCAACCCCTGGTCCGGGTCCTACGTCACCGCCTCCGGGAACCTCCTGGCGGACATGACCGCCAACGTCAACGCGGAGATGCAGGGCCGCACCCAGGTCGCCCGGCTCTACCACATGACCGACGACAAGGGGATCCGGGACATGCTGTCCTTCCTGCTGGCCCGCGACACCATGCACCAGAACCAGTGGATGGCCGCGGTGAAGGAGCTCCAGGCCGACGGGCTGGAGCAGATGCCGGTGCCCTCCAACTTCCCGCAGGCCAAGGAGGCCACCGAGTTCTCCTACGACTACTACAACTTCTCCGACGGCGCAGCCGCCGCGGAGGGCTCCTGGGCCTCGGGGCCGACCCCGGACGGGCACGGGCAGTTCGGGTACCAGGACACGCCGATGGCGGGGGTGCCGATGCCGCCGCCCACCCACCCCGACGCCCGGTTCTACGGCACCACCGAACAGCCCAACATCATGGAGAAGGCCGCCGGCACCATCCAGGACAAGCTCAAGAAGGAATAGCCGGCGGCCCACCGCACGGCCCTGAACCAGCTCGAGGAGAGGAGCGATCATGACCACCCCCGCCGCCCGACCCGGCGACCGCACGACCCGCCGCTCACCCGTCCGCACGGCGGCCCTGCTCTACGGGACCGTCTTCCTGCTCGTGGGCGCAGCCGGATTCATCCCCGGCCTCACCACGAACTACGACCAGCTCATGGTCGCCGGCCACCAGTCCGAGGCCATGCTCATGGGCGTCTTCCAGGTCTCCATCCTGCACAACCTCGTCCACCTGCTCTACGGCATCGCCGGCATCGCCCTGGCCCGGACCGTGACGGGGGCGCGGAACTACCTGCGCTGGGGCGGTGCCGTGTACCTGCTGCTGTGGCTCTACGGCCTGCTCATCGACAAGGACTCAGGGGCCAACTTCGTGCCGCTGAACACCGCCGACGACTGGCTGCACCTGCTCCTGGGCCTGACCATGGTCGGGCTGTCCTTCCTGGACCGGAACACCCACGACCGGACCGCCGGCAGGACCCGCACCTGAGTCCCACCGACGGACACCATTCGCGCCCATGAACCGACGAGAAGCGGCTCCCCACCACGGGCGGGGAGCCGCTTCTCACCGGTCCGGCGACCGAGCCGCACACCCATTGGGTCCAGGCACGTTGTCAGGAGAAGATGCACTCGACGTCGGTGCCCTGCCGATCTGCGGGGAGGACAACCGGCTCAGTGGCGTGGTGACCGACCGCGACATCGTCCTCAAGTGCCTGGCCACCGGCGGAGACCGCCGCACCGTGACCGCCGGGGCGCTGGCCGAGGGCAAGCCGGTGACCATACCCATGCTGCTGGTGCCGATCGGCGGACGACCGTCCCGGTTCCATCAGCTCCCTCGCCCGCGGTGGATCAGCGTCCTGATCACTGCGACGGCCGCTCCAGCGCCCAGCACCCAGGGGCCTCCCACGATGATCGGGTCCAGCCATTGGTGGGAGAGATCAGCGCGGCGGGTCCCGATCCGTGAGGACAAGCCGTGCCGGACGGGCTCGGCCAGCACTCCGGTCTCGGTGACCGGGTTGTCCGGGCGCAAGGTGACCCATGAGGTGAAGTGGCTCTGCCAGGCGTCGACGCGGTCGGCGGCGAGGAGGATGAGCCAGTGCGCCGCCCGTGCCTCGCTGTAGCGCTGGTAGGCGTGCCGGCGCAGTGCTCCCGGCAGGCCCTTCGACGGGCACGCGGTGCCGAAGACGGGGGTCAGGTGCGCGTGCTCGATCGACCGTTCGCGCGGCCGGTGCTCGGGCTGCGCCTCCGGGTACTCCCAATGCGCTCCTGTGCCCGCCGGGTCGTAGCGCAACTTCGGCACCGAAGGACGGTCGGCCGGGTCCAGGTCCGCGCCCCAACCGGGGATGCGCGCCCGCAGCGCCTCGCGCGAGACGGTGCGCCGGGCCTCACCAGCGATGTACGGGGTGTGCTCAGGTGTGCTCGCCATGGTCTCGGTTCCCCTCCTTGGCCGTCTCACCCGGTGCCGGGGACGACGAGTGTCTTGATGCAGCCGTCGAGCTTGGACGAGAACATGTGGTACCCCTCGGCGATGTGCTCCAGGGGGATCCGGTGGGTGACGATGTCACTGGGGGTGAGGTAGCCGTTGCGGATGTGCTCGAACAGCCGCGGCCACTGCCGCTTCACCGGGCACTGGTTCATCCGCAGCGTCAGCCCCTTGTTGAGGGCGTCGCCGAACTTCACGGCGCTGAACATCGGCCCGTAGGCCCCCATCACCGAGATCGTCCCGCCCTTGCGCACGGAGTCGATGGCCCAGTTCAGCGCGACCGGCGACCCGCCCTGCAGCTTGAGCTTGGCCGCGCTCACGTGCTGGGTGAAGTTGCCGTCCGCCTCGGCGCCGACCGCCTCGATGACGACGTCCGCGCCCAGGTAGTCGGTGGTTCTTTTCAGCTCCACCACGATGTCGTCGTGCTCGGCGAAGTTGAACGTCTCGGCGTGGGCGAACCGGCGGGCCTTCTCGAGCCGGTACTCCAGGTGGTCGACCACGATCACCCGTCCCGCACCCATCAGCCACGCTGACTTCGCGGCGTACAGCCCGACCGGACCCGCCCCCAGCACGACGACGGTGTCGCCTTCGACGATGTCCCCGAGCTGGGCACCGAAGTAGCCGGTGGCCACGGCGTCGGTGAGCAGCACCGCGTCCTCCTCGTCCATCCAGTCGGGGATGATCGAGGGTCCGACGTCGGCGAAGGGCACCCGCACGTACTCGGCCTGACCTCCGTCGTAGCCCCCGCAGGTGTGCGAGTAGCCGTAGATCCCGCCTACGGCGGTGGCGTTGGGGTTGACGTTGTGGCAGTTGGAGTACAGGCCCCGGGCGCAGAACCAGCAGGACCCGCAGTACACGTTGAACGGCACCATGACCCGGTCCCCGGGCTTCAGGTGCTCCACGGAGGGGCCGACCTCGTGGACCACCCCGACGAACTCGTGGCCGAAGGTCGTCCCGACCCGGGTGTCCGGCATCATCCCGTGGTAGAGGTGCAGGTCCGATCCGCAGATCGCCGCGAGCGTGACCCGCACGATCGCGTCGTTGGGGTGCTCGATCCGCGGGATGTCCTTCTCCTCCACCCGGATCTTGTACGGCCCCCGATAGACCATCGCTCGCATCCGCGCCACCTCGGCTCGTTGACCTGGTTCATCAGTGGACTTCCGATGCACGACAGCGTCCCACCGCGCCCCGTCGGGGTCAACCCCTGAATTCCGGCAGGACGGCGTCCCTCACCGATATAGCAAGGGCGCTGAGGCAGATGTGACGGTTCGGCGGCGGTGGCCCAGCACCCGCCAGCCCTGTCCGCGCAGAAAGTCCCTGCTGCGATACCTGCGGCAGAAGTCTCAGGTGTCTGCGTCCTGCTGTTTTCCTGGTCGCGGTCTGCGGCTTTCGGCGTTTCCCCTGTGGGGCCCACGATGGTGGAAACACGGTCGACAAGGAGTGGTCTGGTGCGGTCTTTCGGTGTGGAAGAGGAGCTGTTGCTCGTCGATGCGGTGACTCTGAGACCGTTGGCTGCCGCTTGCGGGCCTGGTCCTGGCGGGCCGCCCGCTCGGGGGTCGAGGGTCAGCTGGTGAGTCCGACCACGGGTGCTCCGACCGCGGCCGGATCCCATCCGGCCATGATGCGCCGGTCCGGCATCACCTGACCCGGCCGGCCCTGGTCAGGCCAGGGGCGGGCCCGTAGCCTGAGGGCAGGTTCAGCAGCGAGCCGGGACCATCTCGTGGCGAGGGAGCCATGCTCATGGAACTGCAGCTGTGCGTGACCGTGGAGGCCGCCCCGGAGGGCGCCCAGGTGCGCCCCATCGTCACCGGCGACCTCGCCGCATCCGACCACCAGGCCCTGTTCCTGTTGGCGAAACGGGTCCGGGGGTTGAGCACCCGATCCCTGTGGGTCGGGGCGAGCCGGAGAGGACCCGGCCATGTCCGCTGAAGAGGCCATCAAAGCCTACTTGGGGGCCCACACCGATCAGCTGCTGGCCGGGTTGGTGGAGTGGGTGCGGATCCCCTCGGTGGCCGGGGTCCCGGAACGGGCTCACCACCTGGTGCGCTCGGCCCACTGGTTGGCCGGGGAGCTGCGCGACATCGGGTTCCCGACCACGGAGATCTGGGACGGGGACCAGGGCCCGGCCGTCTACGGGTCCTGGTGCGAGTCCCCCGGGGCGCCGACCGTGCTGGTCTACAGCCACCACGACGTGCGCGCGGTCAAGGAGCAGAACTGGGACCAGACCTCCCCCTTCGACCCGGTGGCCCGTGACGGGCGGCTCTACGGCCGCGGGACCTCCGACGCCAAGGGCCAGGTCACCGCCCACCTGTGGGGAGTGCGGGCGCACCTCGCCACCACCGGGCGCGAGGTCCCGGCGGTGAACCTCAAGGTCCTCGTCGAGGGCGAGGAGGAGGCCGGCTCCCCCGGCCTGGCCGCCCTGCTGGAGGACCACACCCAGGAGCTGGCCGCGGACGTGGTGATCTTCTCCGACACCCTGCTGTGGCGCACCGACCACCCGGGATTGTGCACCGGGGTGCGCGGAATGCTCGGGGCGCACCTGGAGGTCTACGGCCCCTACACCGACATCCACAGCGGGGCCGTCTCCGGGGTCGCCCCAACCCGGCCCTGGAGATCAGCAGGCTCTTGGCCCAGCTCTACGACGAGCACGGGAGGATCACGCTGCCCGGCTTCTACGACAACGTCGCCGAGATCACCGCCGCCCGGCGGGCGGAGCTGGCCGCTCTGCCCTTCGACGAGGCCGACTGGCTGGCGCGTTCCCACACCCGCAGCATCGGCGGGGAAGCCGGCTACACCGTGCTGGAGAGGCTGTGGGAGCGCCCCGCCCTGGAAGTCATCGCCCTGGTCGCAGGGGACCCGGTCGGAGTCTCACGGGCCACGATTCCCTCGATGGCGGCCATGGACCTGAGCATCCGCACCGTGGTCGGGCAGAAGGTGCACGAGGTGGCCGAGCAGTTGCGCCACTGGGTGGGCGAACGGGTCGGGGAGGGCTACGGGTACGACCTGTCGATCTCGGTCGAGACCGCCCAGGAGGCCTACCGCACCCCCGACACCCCGGCCATCGGAGCCCTGGACCGAGCCATGGCCGCCGGCTTCGGCGTGGGCGAGGTCGGGCGGATGGGCAACGCCGGTGGCGGGCCCGCCGAACTGCTGGCCACCACCCTTCAAGCGCCGGTGGTGTTCTTCGGCGCCGGGCTGGTCGAGGACAACTGGCACGACAGTGACGAAAGCGTACGCACCGACCTGCTGACCGCCGGGGCCGCCACCCTGGCCCACCTGTGGGAAGACCTGGGACGCCACGGCACCGGACACACCACCGGATAAGAACCAGCACAGGATCTCGGACCGACATCGTGGGAGGAGCAGATGGACGACACCACTGCCGGGTTCACCCAGGCCTGGCTGCTGATCGAGGCCATGGATCGTGAGCGGTTCACCCTGGACGCCCTGTGGTCGGGCTACCTCGGGCAGGGCGGGAACGTGGAGCAGTTCGAGATCGAGGCCTACCTGCATCAGTGCCTGCACCTACCGGCCTTCCAGCGCGACATCCTCATCCACGCCGCCAACCACCTGCTCGAGGCCCACCACCAGCGCCCACTGCCCTACACCCGGGACCTGCTCCACGGCGCGGACACCACACCCGACGAGTAGCACCCCGACCCAGGGACTCGGCGCCGACCCCCAGCCGAGTGGATTGCCGCCAGCCGTGCCCTGTGTAAAGCGCATGTCCTCCAGCTGCCCCGTCATCCCGATGAAAGTAGAGGGGGACACTTCGTGCGGGACATCTGCAGGGAACCACTGCCGAAACGCTCCGGACGCGAGCCGGAGGCAGCTGACCCCTGGTCTTGCCACTGCCGCAGTTGCTCGGCGGGCCAGCCGGATCGCCCGGGCCGCGCCATAGGCAGTAGACTGATGGATAAGAGAGGGTTGGCCGGCCTTGACGCTCTCTTCGCTGACGGAGTCGGCAGCGGCTACCGCGCCAGTCCGACCACCCCGCCGAACCGCGAGCACCCCATGTCTTCTGCCTCCTTCGAATCCTCTCCCGGTGAACTGATCGCCGTCTTCGCCCACCTGCACGGAATGCTCCTGTCCGAGGAAGATGCCACCACCGCGGTGCATCAACTCGCCCGGGCCGCCCACCAGATGATCCCGGGTGCGGCCGGGGCCGGGGTGTCGTTGCTGGACGAGCACGGCACCCGGGTTTCTTCCGCCTCCACCGACAAGGTCGTGGAGACCGCTGATGCCCTGCAGTACGAGCTGGGGATGGGTCCGTGCCTGAGCGCGTGGGCCACGCAGATGCCCCAGCGCATCGCTGACACCACCACCGAGACCCGGTGGGCGGCCTGGGAATCCGCGGCCGCGGAGGCCGGGATCCGTTCGGTGCTGAGCACCCCGCTGGTGTACCGAAGCCATGCTCTGGGGGCGTTGAAGGTCTACGCCACCGCCCCTGCCGCTTTCGGGGAGGCCGAGGAGCGGCTGCTGGGGCTGTTCGCCGATGCGGCGGCCACCCTGCTCGGTGCCGCCCAGACCACCGACGCCCCGGTGCGCCTGAGTGCGTCCCTCAAGGCAGCGCTGGCCACCCGGGAGACGGTCGGGCTGGCCGCCGGTGTCCTGATGGCCCGGGAGCACCTGGACCCTGAGGCCGCCCGATCGCTCCTCTTGGGGCAAGCCCACGCCCAGGGGCGGCGGGTGGCCGAGGTCGCCGCCGAGATTCTGGACCGTGGGCCGGAGGACGCCCAGGACCGAGGCCGATGAGGCCGGTGGGCGAGGACAACCAGGACGACGAGGCGGCGGTGGGCTATGAGCAGGCCCGGCGTCTGCGAGCCACGATGGTCGCCGCCGGCATCGACCGGCCCCGATTATGGTTGTACTACTTCGGCGTCGGCGGGAACGTCAGCGAGTTCGAACTCGACGCCTACCTGCACCACTCCATGCTGTTGCCGCGGCTGCAGCGGGATTTGCTGGCCCAGGCCGCCAACGAGATCCTGGCCGATCTGGCCCCACCGCAGGCCCCGTACGCTGCGGACCTGGCAGACGACCACACCTCATTGGGCAGGGACCGTGCTGCGACGGAGCACAGCTCCCCGGTTCAGGGCTGCGATGTGCCCGACCACGACGACCCCGGACCCCCCGAGCGCTAGACCTGCGCGCTGCCCACCGGGCACGGGGGGTTGCGCCGAACCGACACGAAGGAACGACCATGACAGATCCCCCGACGGGCGGTTCGCCCGTGGCCCAGTTGCAGGATCAGCTGCTGGCCACCGAGGACATCACCGATTTCCTCAACGATTTCACCGCCACCATGGCCCAGGCCCTGTCCACGGACGGGGACGAGGTGTGGTGCGCGGTGACCCTGTTGCGCCCGAAGCGCTCGACCACCGTGGCCGCCTCCAGCCCGCACGCCGAGGCGCTGGACGAGATCCAGTACCACTACGGCGACGGCCCCTGCCTGACCGCGGCCCGGGAGCACCGGCTGGTCTACGTCCGGGACACCCGCACCGACCCGAGGTGGCCGGCCTACGGGCAGGCCGCCGCCGAAGCCGGGATTCTCTCGGCCCTGGGGGTGCCCATGGAGCTGGGCGGAGAGGCTGCTGCGGGTCTGGACGTCTACGCCGACACCCCCAACGCTTACGACCAGGCGATCCTCGAGGTCATCCGGCGTCAGGTGGTCGAGGTCTCCACCATCCTGCGGCTGGCGGTGCGCCTGGCCCGCCACCGCGACACCGAGGCGGATCTGCAGGCGGCGATGGCCTCGCGGACCACCATCGATCTGGCCGTGGGCATCGTCATGGGCCAGAACCGATGCACCCAGGAGAAGGCCTTCGAGATCCTGCGGGCCGCCTCCAGCCACCGCAACATCAAACTGCGGGATGTGGCCGCCGATCTGGTCGCCACCGTGGGCAAAGGCCCGGCCAGCACCCACTTCGACGCCTGAGGAGAACGGCGGAGCATCCCAGGGGCCCAGTGTTCCCGTTGCTCCGCCCGGCAAGGACAGGTCCGCGCGGCCACCAGCAGCCCGATCTCCTCCGATTGAGCGTCGAAAGCATGGGCCCGGGATCCGTAGAGGTTCAGCGCCCCGAGGTTGTCGGCCCCGATCCGCAGCTGGGAGCAGAGCATGGACATCGCCTTTGCCTCGGCCGCGGCCGGGGCGAAAGCCGGCCAGCGGGGTCGTCACGGGCCGTCACGGCTTGCGCCTCGGTGGAGCAGCGGAAGGACGACTCGTCGCATAGTAAGCCTGCTGGTCACCTGTGCGCGGATCGACTATTCTGGAGCTCCGGTCCAGCAACAGGCCGCGACCCCCTTCGCGCCGAAAGCTGCTGTTGTGACCCACAAGCTCTCCGTGACCGTCCAGATCGATCTGGACGGTCAATCCCTCCGGGTTCTCGCCGCCGGGTGCCTGACGGCAGCCAGCCAGCGGGCCCTGCACCCGCTGATCCGCCGGGCCCGGACGCTGACTCCCGGCATCCACGTCACCGTGGACTGCACCGGGGCCCATCACGTCGAGCCCGCCGGGGTGGAGCTGTTGCGCGCGGCCACCGACCACGACGAGGCCGCGGAGATGCTGCGCCCGGTCGAGTTCCTGTTCCCGGATCCTCTGCCGGATTCCTTCGGTGACCTGAGGTCGCCGAGGTACCACCAGGTGGTGTCCGCTCATGCCGCATCCTGAGGTCACCAGCTCTGCAGGGCTGGCCGAGATCGCCGAGGTGCTGATCGGACTGGGCCGGGGGATGCGCACCGGCACCGACGGGTCGGTGCTGGTGGCGGTGGCCCGGGCCGGCGCCCACCACGTCCGCGGCGCCCGGTGGGCCAGCGTGACCGTGACCCACCACGGGCACTTCCGCACCCTGGCCGCCACCGCCCCGGTAGCCCAGCACGCCGACGCTCTCCAGCACGAACTCGGTGCAGGACCGGGGGTGGACCCCGCGCCCGGGGAGGACGTCTACCGCTGCGGGGACCTGGCGGAGCGGTGCCGCTGGCCCGTGCTGGGCGCCCGGTTGCACCAGCGGCTGGGACTGGCGAGCCTGATGAGCTTCCGGCTGCACCTGGTCGGGGAGCCGGAGACGGTCGCGGCCCTGCACCTCTACTCCGACGCCCCGAAGGCCTTCGGCGACGACGCCCTGACCACCGGGGGCCTGCTGGCCGCCCACGGGGCCTTGGCCGTGTCGGCCCAGCTGCACCGCCAGCGAGCCAAGCACCTGGATCGCGCCCTCGCCCCCGCCCGAGAGATCGGCACCGCGGTGGGCGTGCTGATGGCCCGCTACGGGATCCCCCGCCCGGAGGCCCTGGAGATGTTGCGCGCCGCCGCACAGGACTCCCACCGGCCCGTGGCCGAGATCGCCGCCGAGGTCGCCGACACCGAGATCCATCGACTCCCACCCATGCCCACCGCCACCCCGGGCCGTCCCCGGGCGGTCACGGGGGCGACCCCATGACCCCCAGTAGGGCAAGCGGCGTCGGTGAGATAGGTGCCTGTCGAGACGCCGACAGCCCCCCAGGGGCAAGGTTGCCGTCCCGCTCCCGGCCCCAGCGGGTGCAAACCGTGCAGAGCCCTGGTCAGAGGCGGTTCTGCCTCTCCAGCCTGAGGGCGAGGTCCAGCAGCGTCAGGACTTCCTGGCCGCGCGGCACGGCGGCAACCGGCCAGAAGAAGACCAGCGCCCGACCGGCGCCCGGCTGCGTACTGAGGAGAAGCGATGAGCCATGATCTGCCGTCCGCTGTGGATGCCCTGGTCGTGGGTGGTGGTGTCGCGGGCCTGTCTGCGGCTACCTGGCTGGGCCGGTACCAGCGCTCCACCCTGGTGATCGATGCCGGGCAGCACCGCAGCCGCTTCACCGACCACACCCACGGCCTGCTGGGCCGGGACCCTATCAGCCCGCACACGCTGCTGGCCGAGGCCCACGCCGGACTCGACCAGTACCCCCACGTGATCCTCCACGACGGAACGGTGGTCGCCCTGGAGCGCACCGAGGACGGCCAGTTCCTGGCCACCGTCGACAGCAAGGAGATCACTGCCCAGCGGGTCGTACTGGCCACCGGGGTGCGGGACCAGTTCCCGCGCATTGCCGGCTTCGAGGACCACTACGGCACGGATGTCTACCACTGCCCGGCCTGCGACGGATTCGACGTCCGGGGCGAGGCGGTGATCGCGCTGGGCACGGGTAGCCACATGCCCGCCTATGCCTCGGAGATGTTGGATTGGACCGACACCGTGCGGGTCGTCACCGACACCACCGACCGGGCCTTCGCCGAGGACCAGCGCGCGTCTCTGTACGAGCACGGGATCGAGGTCGTGGACGGCGTGGCCGAGGCCCTGCTCGGGGCGCCGGGGGCGTTGGAGGGCCTCCGGCTGGCCGACGGGAGCCTGGTGGAGGGCACCACGGTGTTCTTCTCCTACGCCCACCACCCCACCAACAGCCTCGCCGCCCGCCTGGGGTGCGAACTCGACGACGAGGGCCACGTCGTCGTCAACGTGTGCCAGCACAGCAGTGTCGAAGGGGTCTATGCGGCCGGGGACATCACCCCGGGCCTGCAGCTCGTGCCCATTGCCATGGCCCAGGGCGTAGCCGCCGGAGTCGCCTGCGCCACCTCCCTGCGTGGTCACGGCACCACCGACCGGGCGCCCGATCCGGCCCCACCCACCCACCGGTTCACCACAGGATGATCACCGGCAGTCACCAGTGGAGCGACCCACAGCGCTGAGGCCGGCCGCAGTCAGTCCCGAGGCAAGGAGTCCGGGACGATGGGGGTCACTTCACCGCCTCGGTTCCGACTTGTCGTGTCCGGGTGGCTGCATGAGTCCCCCATCCTGGGAAGCGTCCCTCAGGCGGACCTCCCCCCGCGTGGCGCTGGAGGCCGCCCAGACCGCCCCACCGCGGGAGAACGGCGGCAACCAGGACATCAAGGACCTCGCCCGGGGCAGCCGGGTGTTCTGCCCGGTGTTCGTCGACGGAGCGAACCTCTCGGTCGGGGACCTGCACTTCTGTCAGGGCGACGGGGCCATCACCTTCTGCGGAGCGGTCGAGATGGGCGGTTGCCTGGAGCAGCCCCTCGACCGCATCCCCCGTTCCGAGGGACGGACCTCCTTCTCCGGCATCTCGGTCACCGTCGACGATCACCAGACACACCTGGACCCCTACCAGGCCTACCAGCGGGTGTGCCTGCACGCCATCGACTGCCTCAGCGCCTTCGGCCACTCCCCCGAACAGGCCTACCTGCGGCTGAGGGCCGCACCCCTCGAGGGACATCTCTCCAGCGTCGTCGCCATCCCCACCGCGAGCGCGACCATAAGCTGCCGCGCCGGACCACCCGCCGGAGTCGACGAAACCGAAGCTCTGCCGCCCGGCAAGGATCCCCGCCACGAGCCGCACGAGAGCCACAACCGTCCCCGCGGAGAAACGACCAGGCGCACCGAAGGGAACTCGGATCTCCTCCTCCACGTCGGTTCGGTGGCCTCGTTCCTCGTCCGCGGGTCGACGGGAAATCAGTCGCTGGGGGACTTCGTGGAGGGGTCCTCTCCCCGGCGCATCACCGGCAGGTGCTCGATCCGGTGGGCGAGGCCACCGAGGTGGGTGCTGACCGAGCGCAAGACCGGCGCCCCGCGCCCGGGGCCGCGCAGGACCGCGGCGTCCACCAGGTCCCGGACCCGGTCGAGCACCGACAGCGGCACGGCCGCCACGGCGTTGCCCGGTGGCCTGCGCGCCACCACCGGATGCGCCCTGGTGGGCGCGGTGCGCCGGACCACCTCCCACGCCAGGCCCAGTCCGCGCAGCCGGGTCCGGCCCAGCTTCTCCTGCAGCCGCGGGAGCAGCACGTCTTCCTCGTCGCGCACGTCTTCCCGCAGCACGTCGATCAACCGGGCCAGCACCGGCTTCCGCGCCGGATCGGCCTCCTCCAAGGTCTCCAGGGCGGTGACGAGCTCGTTGACCTCCTGGTGCTCGCGCTCCACCTCCAGGGTCAGTTCGTGCCCGTCCGGCAGGACCCGGCGCATCACCGGCCACAGCACGGCCTCTTCGGCGAAGGCGTGCGGGAAGACCAGCCGGTAGATCCGCAGCAGCACCTGCCCTTGGGCCGCACCGGTGGTGCCCTCGAGGTCCTCCAGCAGGTTCTCCAGCTTCACGTGGTCCCGTCTCTGCCGGGTCAGTACGCTCAACCGCCCGCCGAGCTCGTCGACCTTCTGTTCGGCAATGGATCGCATCATGATGTCCTCTCGAAAACCCACCGGCCCGGAGTCCGGTGAACGCACAGTGCGGTGCGGGCGCCCGGCGGACGACGCCGGGGCAGCACGCCCTCCCCTGCCAGTTTCTTCCGTGCCATAGTAAGCCTGCTGAGTCAGAAATCACCGCCGGGTCGCCGGCGGCTGTCCGTGCAACGAGTGAGTGGAGAAGCGTGCAACGAGTGAGTGGAGAAGCGTGCAATGAGCGCCAGCAGAGGTGGCAGGGGTGAGGCGCTGAGAGCGAGCTTGTGGTTCTGGCCGGCCGTGGCCGCGGCTGCGTCGCTGGTGGTCACGATGCTGCAGGTGGTGGCGACCTCGATCATGACTGCCACGACCTTGACCTTCTCCCTGACCGTGGTGGCCCTTCAGACGGCTTCCCAGCAGTTCCCCCCGAGGCTGCTGAGGGAGTTCGCCCGGGACACCAAGACCCAGGTAGTGCCGGCCACGCTGATCTCCACCTTCGTGATCTCGTTGACCGGGTTGCGTGGAGTGCGGCTCTGGGGCTGCGCCGGCTCACCGACATCGCGGTGAGAGCGATCTCCCCGGAGATCAACGATTCGATCACCGCCGCGCACGCGATCGGTTGCTGCACCGGCCTCGTCGCCCGGCTGCCGCACCGCAACCTCGGTCCCCGCCAGCACCTCGACGACGCTTTCCGCGACCGGCCCGGGGAGAACAGCACCGACTCCGGCGGGCCCGCTGTCTCCAGACCGGCCTCACCCAGCAGCCCGTCCTCAGCCTGCCCTGTGCGCCGGTCGCCGCCGCACGCCGCCGCACGGCGGCGCAGTCACCGACACCAGTTGTCCCGCTGCGCGTCGAGGAATCAAGAGGAATCAGGCCAAGAAAACTCTGGTGCGCCCGAGGAAGCGCGCCTAGCCTGAGAGCACGGGTCCAGCAGCCGGCCGCGCCTCCCCTCTCGTAGCCCGGGAGTCCTGCCGTGGATCGCCAACTGTCCGTTCTCGTCCGGGTCGACCCGGACCGACGACGCGTGCACCTGATCACCGCCGGGTGGCTGACGGAAACGAATCAACAGGTCCTGTACCCGTTGATCCACCGCCTGCGGGCTCTCACCCCGGACACCGAGGTCCTCGTCGATCTCACCACGGTCGACCACCTCGAGGACGCTGCCCTGGACCTGCTGTGCTGGGAGGTCGAGCACGAGGACACGACCTGCTCCCCGCACCCGGTACGTTTCGCCCTGGCCGAACCGCCACCGCCCGACAGGCCCTTCCTGTCCCCGGCCTGCCGGGTGCACCGCACCGGATCCACCGCCTGGACACGACCGGCCGTCGCAACGACTCCCGCCACCATGATCCACCGCCATAACGGACCCGGGCGACTCCCGCTCGTTGCCCGCTCCAAGCTGGCGAGAGGCAAGACCATGACCACCCCCGCCGCCCGACCCGGCGACCGCACGACCCGCCGCTCACCCGTCCGCACGGCGGCCCTGCTCTACGGGACCGTCTTCCTGCTCGTGGGCGCAGCCGGATTCATCCCCGGCCTCACCACGAACTACGACCAGCTCATGGTCGCCGGCCACCAGTCCGAGGCCATGCTCATGGGCGTCTTCCAGGTCTCCATCCTGCACAACCTCGTCCACCTGCTCTACGGCATCGCCGGCATCGCCCTGGCCCGGACCGTGACGGGGGCGCGGAACTACCTGCGCTGGGGCGGTGCCGTGTACCTGCTGCTGTGGCTCTACGGCCTGCTCATCGACAAGGACTCAGGGGCCAACTTCGTGCCGCTGAACACCGCCGACGACTGGCTGCACCTGCTCCTGGGCCTGACCATGGTCGGACTGTCCTTCCTGGACCGCAGGACCCGCACCTGAGGTCAGCCGCTGAGCAGCGGACGTGTCCGCGTTCCGTGGGGAGCGGCCCTCCGCCGACGGCGGGGAGCCGCTCCCCCACAAGGTCCGGTGGCCGGGCTCAGTCCCCCGGCGTCACAGGGGTGTGGTCAGGAGAAGACGTACTCGACCTCGGTGAAGTCGTCGGCGGCTAGGACGTAGAACACGCGCAGCACCCCGGGACCGGTGTTCCTGGCGCCGTGCTCGCGGCCGCCCGGGATGAAGACGTTGGACCCGGGACGGATCGGGTGCTCGACGCCGTCGAGGGTGACCACGCCCTCCCCGGAGAGCACGTAGTAGGTCTCGGCCTGGTCGTGACGGTGCAGGGCGAGGAACCCGCCCTCGGGAAGCTCGGCCACCCCGGTCACCAGGGTGTCGGTGGGCGTCGTGCCGGCGGAGAACAGGGTGCGCCACGTGAGGTGCCCCCGCTCGTCGTGCCAGCCGTCGACCGGGCGCTCGTCGTCCTGGAGCACCAGCGGGTGGTTCGCGGTGGTGGGGTCGATAGCCATGGAGCCAGTACACACCCTGGCCCGCCCTCACCACCACTCGAGAGGTCCGTCCTCAGCCGGCCGGGGCAGAGCCCGGGAGAGAACCCGGGTCTTCGCCCATCGCCGGTGATGTCGGATCCGCCCAACGGCCCTGTTCCGGGCGCGGCCCGTAGTAGCGGGTCAGCCAGCGGGACAGTCCGTCGAGGCCGGGGAAGAGGACGCGCTCGGTCATGTTCGCCTGGTCGAGGTGGTCGCGGATCCGCCACTTGAGACTCGCCGGGATGATGACCTTCCGGTAGAGCTCGGGGTGCTCGCCCAGCCAGTCGTGCAGGGAGCCCGTGGCCGCGGACATGGCGGAGAACACCGCGGCCTGGTTCACGATCCGCTCGTCCAGCGACGGAGGCTCGAAGAACAGCGGCACCGCCCGCCCGTGGGCGTCCCGGAACCGGTCGAAGTCGGCCATGGCGTACGCGACCCGCTCCAGCATGCCGGTGGTGAACAGACCCGCGGCGTGGGCGGTGATCTCGCGGCCCAACTCGTCGGGGAGGAGTTCGTGGACTGCCGCGTAGTCCACGCACCACACCGCTCCGGGCGCCTCGTAGCAGCGCGGGTCCGCGGTGGCGAAGTGCAGCGCCACATAGGGGGAGTTCGACCAGTCCAGCAGTCTTGTGGGCAGCCCGTGGTGCTGGGCGACGGACAGCCAGTTCCAGTCCGAGTCCCCCGGGGAGGTGTCCCGGGCGGCGTACTTGCGGAAGTTCCGCAGGATGTGGGGCTCGATCTGCCCACTCGAGGCGCCCCGGAGCCGGAAGAGACTGGTGTCCAGGTCCCGGTCGGACACCGCGTGGCCGCGGTAGACCACGTTGATCCGCAGGCTCCCGCCCGAGGGCTGCCAGTCGTTGTGGGTGAGGGTCGCGATCAGCCCGTACAGGTCGTCCTCGGCGATCTCGATGACCGGACCCGCACCCGCTGCCCCCGTCCCCACGCTCACCGCCGCCCCCTCATCCGTCCGGTGCCGGCGTCGACCCGCAGCGAGTCCTCGCCCGGGCGGCTCAGGCGCCGGTGCAGGGCGGCCCGGGAGTGCCCGGCGGTGCGCAGCCGGGAGCCCGCGTAGGACACCCCGCCGCGCGCCCGGACGACCACGGCCGCCCACACGCACACCGACCGCTCCAGCACCCACAGCGGAACCCACAGCACCGTGCTCCGCGGGTAGACCGCAGCACCCCCGCCCCGGCGCCGGCCGAACTCGGCCACCGCACACACGGCCAGGGCTCCGCCCGCCCACCGCCCCGGTCGCCGCACCGCCCAGCTCAGCAGGGGCAGCAGCGACAGCTCGACCAGCAGACGGGCGGGCTGGGCGAAGTCGTCGTAGGCCTGACGGACGCGCTGGCCGAGGAAGTGGGACGCGGTGGGCGGCACCCGGCCCACCAGCACGTCCATGGCCACGATCTCCCTCCCACCGACCGCCCGGACGGTGCGCACGAGCTCGAGGTTCTCGAACAGCACGTCGCCGTCGTAGCCACCGGCCGCGAGCAGGCTCGACCGGCGCACGCCGAGGGTGCCGGGCCAGTCCCCGCCCAGGGCGCGGTTGAGCAGGGTACGCCCGGTGTCCCAGCGGGCCTGCCAGGGCAGCTGCAGGTAGTAGTTCTGCGGGCGGACCACCGCGGCCTCCCCCAGCAGCCCCACGATTCGTTCCAGGGTGGACCGGGTGTGGCGCACGTCGTCGTCGGCCACCACGATCCGTTCCTCGGCCGCCCGCCGGACACCGGTCATCACCCCCGCCACCTTGCCGTTGGCCCCCTGCCACCGATCGGGGCGCACATGCTCGACCGCTTCCGGCAGCGCCTCGCGGTGGGTTGCGAAGAGCTTCTCGGCGGAGCCGTCGACGACGGTGACGGGCATCCACGTCACGACCTCGGCCAGGTAGCGGGCGAGTTCGGCCAGACCGGTGTCGTCGGACCACTTCAGCGGCAGGACGTACCGGGCATCGGCCAGGAGGCCGGGAACAGGAGTGCTCCTGCGGAGGCGGCCCGGAGTCGCCTCAGCAGAGGCATCATCGCGGCGGGCGGCCTGGGCAGGCACGAGCAGGGTGTGGTCCACAGGAGCTTCCTCCATCGACAGCAGCGCACTGCGGGCCGGCTGCTCGACCACACCTCAGCCTAACCACAAGCATCTCCGGCAGACCAGACATCATGCTGAAAACGGCTCTCCGATCCCCACGGCCTTCCACGCCCGGATCAGCCGGCGTAGGAGCGGTACGACAGCTGGAGCGGTCCGCTCTCGCGGGCTTCCAGGGCGCCGGTGACAGAGGCCGTGAGGCTGTTGAGGATGTGCGCGCGGGCCAGGTCCGCAGCGGCAGGCCCGTCTCCGGCGATGACCAGCTCGAGGAGCCGGTGGTGCTGGTTGAGGTCGATGGTGCGTGGCTCATCGCCGGCGGGCAGCTCCAGTCCGATCCGGCGGTACCGGTCGGACTTGTCCCACAGGTCGTCCAGCAGCCGGATCATCACGGTGTTGTGCGAGGCGAGGTAGATCGCCCGATGGAACGCCCGGTGGGCGGTCACGGCGTCTTCACCCCAGGTGCGGGTGACGGGCAGGAGCTTCTCGGCCGCCGCCCGCATCACGGCGACCTCCTGGTCGGTGCGCCGCAGGGCGGCCAGCTCGGTGGCGGAGGGCTCCAGGGAGAGGCGGACCTCCAGGAGCTGGCGTGCTTCGGAGGCGCTCATCGGCGCCACGCGCACATCCCGGTGGGTGTCCACCTCCACCCAGTCCTCACTGGCCAGCTGCCGCACCGCCTCGCGCAGCGGGGTGATGCTCATGCCCATCTCCTCGGCCAGGTCGTACTGCGACAGGCGTGACCCCGGGGCCAGATCGCCGGAGAGGATCCGGCGGCGCAGCTCGGTGTAGGCGATCGCTCCCTTGCTCGAGGAGACCTTCGTAGTGCTCATTGCCGCATCGCTCCCAGGTTCTTCTCCACAGGGGTTGTGCCCTGCATCACGCCCAGTGTAGTGTCCTGACCATCTTATAAGCGTCTTATAAGATCCATATCGTCAGGAAGAGGACCATGAGAATCGTCTCCGCCCACGTCGACACCATCCCGATCAGCTCCTCGATGCGCAACGCCTACATCGACTTCAGCAAGATGGACTGCACCATCCTCGCGCTGGTCAGTGATGTGGTCGTCGACGGCAAGCCCCTGGTCGGCTACGGCTTCAACTCCAACGGCCGGTACAACGCCACGGGCATCCTGAAGGAGCGGATGCTCCCGCGCGTGCTCGACGCCCCGGCCGAGGACCTCCTGGACGAGCACGGTGAGCTCTCCCCGGAGAAGGCCTGGGAGCTGATGATGCGCAACGAGAAGCCCGGCGGCCACGGGGAACGGTCGGTCGCCGTGGGCGTGGTGGACATGGCCCTGCACGACCTGGCCGCCAAGATCGCCGGGGTCCCGCTCTACCGCTGGATCTCCGACCACTACGGTGACGGCGACCCGGACCAGGACGTCTTCGTCTACGCCGCCGGCGGCTACTACGCCCCGGGCAAGACCTTGCAGGACCTGCAGCAGGAGATGCGCGGCTTCCTCGACGCCGGCTACGACGTGGTGAAGATGAAGATCGGCGGCACCGATCTGGCCGATGACCTCACCCGCATCGAGGCGGTCCTGGAGTGCCTGGGCGGCGACGGGTCGCGCCTGGCGGTGGACGTCAACGGCAAGTTCGAACTGCGGACGGCCCTGGAGTACGGCAAGGCCATCGACCAGTACGGTCTGTTCTGGTACGAGGAGGTCGGTGACCCGCTGGACTACGCCCTCAACGCCGCCCTGTCGGAGCACTACGCCAACCCGATCGCCACCGGCGAGAACCTGTTCTCGGTGCACGACGCCCGCAACCTCATCCGCTACGGCGGCATGCGCCCGGACCGCGACTACATCCAGGTCGACCCGGCCCTGAGCTACGGGCTCACCGAGTACCGCCGGGTGCTGGACATGCTCGCCCAGCACGGCTGGTCCTCCCGCCGGTGCATCCCGCACGGCGGTCACCAGTTCTCCCTGCACATCGCCGCGGCCCTGAAGCTGGGCGGCAACGAGTCCTACCCCGGGGAGTTCCAGCCCACCGGCGGCTTCACCGACGACGCCGTCGTCGTCGACAGCCGTGTGGCCCCCGGCGACCTGCCGGGTATCGGCCTGGAAGGCAAGGCCGAGTTCCACAAGGTCCTGAGCGCCCTGCACCACTGACCACCGCAGATCGGCAGTTCCCGCACCGATCCCGGACACGGGAGCTGCCGATCACGGCACCACCACTTCACCCCGACCATGGCGCACCGACAAGTCCTCTGCGTGACTGCCGCCTAGGGGTACCGGTCCCATGACCGAGATCGTCAGCTTTTCTCCTCCTGCAGAGTGCCCGCAACCCTCCAGTGATTCGCGACCGATGTCGACCCGTGCGACATCCACACCGTGTTTCTGCAGTCGACCCTGCTGAGTCAACCAACCCAGAAAGTGCTGCCATGGCAACATCTGCCCTGCATTCCCTATGGGGAAACCTGTGGACATCGCACCGCGAGACCAAGCGTCTCCTGACCTTATCGAGAATCAGGCAGTCCTCGGGGCGCACCCCGACGACCACCGAACAGGACAAGAAGCCCAGCGCCACAACGGTCCCGGACGCACAGAAGGGCCCCGGAGCCCCGGGAGGCTCCGGCAACCCCGGACCTGGCTACACGCCCGCACGCCTCACCGGTCTGTTCCTCGGCCCGGGACTGTTCGTGGCGGCCATGCTGTTCTTCAACCCGGCAGGGCTCTCCCCGGAAGGGCAGGCGGTCCTCGCCGTCACCCTGTGGGTGGCGACCTGGTGGATCACCGAGGCGATCCCGATCCCGGTGACCTCCTTGCTGCCCGTGGTGCTCCTGCCCCTGACCGGGGCCCTGGAGGGCGACCTCGTCGTCTCCGCCTACGGCAACGACATCATCTTCTTGTTCATCGGAGGCTTCACCCTGGCGATCGCGATGGAGAAGTGGAACCTCCACCAGCGCATCGCCCTCTCGATCGTCTCGGCGATCGGTACGAGCCCGAAGCGCATCGTGCTCGGCTTCATGGTCGCCACCGCGTTCCTGTCGATGTGGGTCTCCAACACCGCGGCCACGATGATGATGATCCCCGTCGGCCTGGCCGTGGTGTACCAGGCAGCCCACACGCTCCGCGGTGGAGAGCATGCCGCCGAACTGCCGAAGTTCGAGAAGTCCATCGTCTTCGGCATCGGCTACGCGGCGACCATCGGCGGTCTCGGCACTCTCATCGGCACCCCACCGCTGGCGATTCTCGCCGCGACGACCGGGGAACTGTTCGGGGAGACCATCTCGTTCGGCCAGTGGATGATGTTCGGGGTTCCCATCGTCATCCTCCTGCTGGCCTTCACCTGGTTCTTTCTCACCAACGTCTCGTTCAAGGTGCGGTTCAAGCACCTTCCCGGCGGTGCAGAACTGATCCGCAGTGAGAAGAAGGCACTGGGCGCGATGTCGCACGAGGAGAAGGCCGTGCTCGCGGTCTTCCTGGGCGTGGCCTTCCTGTGGGTGACCCGCTCCTTCATCTGGGAGGACGTGCTCCCGGGCATCAGCGACGGCATCATCGCGATCATCGCCACCGTGGTCCTGTTCACCCTGCCCACCCGCCGTGCCGACGAGAAGCGCATCATGCACTGGGAGGACTCGAAGAAGATCCCGTGGGGGATCCTTCTCCTCTTCGGCGGAGGCCTGGCCATCGCAGCAGGATTCGTCGAGACCGGCCTGTCGGGATGGATCGGCGAGCAGCTGCGCGCCCTCGACGGGGCCAACGTCGTCCTCATCATCCTGCTCGCCACCGCCCTGGTGCTGTTCATGACCGAGATCACGTCGAACGCGGCGACCGCGACCATGATCCTGCCGGTCATGGCGGCGTTCGCGATCGCCCTGGGCGTCCACCCCTACGCCCTGATGGTGCCCTGCGCCATGGCCGCCAACTGCGCCTTCATGCTCCCCGTGGGCACACCCCCGAACGCGATCCTGTTCGGCACCGGGAAGGTGACGATCATGGAAATGGTCAAAACCGGCTTCTGGCTCAACATCGCCGCGCTCCTGCTCATCGTCGCCGCAGTGCTCTACGTCCTGCCGGCCCTGTGGGGCATCGACCTGATGTCGACACCGGCGGCCTTCCAGTGACCCACCCGTCCGCCCCCGCACACGCACGGCCGCTGCGCGACGGCTGCGCAGAAAGCGCCCGGTGATCCTGTGCTCCACGACCTCGGCGCCCGGCACCCCGGGCGCCGAGGTCGCCGGGAGTCCTGCGGTGCTGGAAGAGACCCTGACCGACGGGGGTGGAGCACGGCCCGGATGGACGAGGGGATCGGGACGGCGCTCGAGCTTCCCCGCCCGAGGGCACCGCGCCGAGAATGACCGAGACACCACTCACCACACCACACATGGAGGACACCCGATCGTGGGACGCATCCTGATCACCACCGACTACCTCGTCCCCGGCGACGACGTGGACCGGCTCCTGCGCCGGCACGGCCACGAGCCCGTCTACGCCCCGGCCACCGGGGCCCGGCAGCCCGGCGATCGGACGGGGTTGTTCGACGGCATCGACGGGGCCGTCCTGGCCAGCGAACCGGTCACCGCCGACATGCTCACCGGCGCGGACCGTCTCAAGGTCCTGGCCCGCAGCGGCGTCGGGTACGACTCCATCGACGTCGCAGCCGCCACCGCCGCCGGCATCCGGGTGTGCAACGCCCCGGGCACCAACCACCACTCCGTGGCCGAGCTGACCATCGGGCTGATCATCATGACCGCCCGCCGCCTGGCCGAAGTCACCACCGCCGTCCGGGCCGGCCGATGGCCCCGCGACGCCGGCCACGAGCTCCGGGGCGCCACCCTGGGCATCATCGGTTACGGGCCCAGCGGCAGGGCCACCGCCCGGCTCGGGATCGCCCTGGGCATGACCGTGATGGTCAGCACCTCTCACCCGGACCCGGACGATTCGTCGGTGCAGTTCGCCGATCTCGACACCGTCGTCGCCACCGCGGACTACCTGTCCCTGCACACCCGGGCCGGTGGCACCACCGGGCGGCTCATCGACGCCCCCCGGCTGCAGGCGATGAAGCCCACCGCGGTGCTGATCAACACCGCCCGCGGCTCCTTGGTGGACGAGAACGCCCTGGCCGCCGCCCTGCGCGAGGGCAGCATCGCCGCCGCCGCCCTGGACGTGTTCGAGACCGAACCGCTGCCCCAGGACAGCCCGCTGCGGGCACTGGACAACGTCATCGTCACTTCCCACCTCGCCGGTCAGACCGTCGAAGCCCGCGCGCGCGCCGGGCGCACAGCCGCCCAGGCCGTCATCGACGTCCTCGCCGGCCGCGAACCGGCCCACCCGGTGGACCGCTGACCCCCACCGTCAACCCCGCAACGTCACCAGCACAGAACAAGGAACGGATCCTGATGTCGAACACCCACCGCATTGCTGTCATCCCCGGCGACGGCATCGGCACCGAGGTCGTGCCCGAAGGACTGCGCGTCCTGGACACGGTCGCCGCCGCCTTCGACCTGAACCTCGAGTACGAGCACTTCGACTTCGCCTCGGCGGCCTACTACACCCAGCACGGCACGATGCTGCCCGACGGGTGGTTCGAGCAGCTCAACCAGTTCGATGCCATCTTCTTCGGGGCCGTCGGCTGGCCCGAGGTCGTCCCCGATCACGTCTCGCTGTGGGGAAGCCTCCTGCAGTTCCGCCGCCACTTCGACCAGTACGTCAGCCTGCGCCCGGTCAAGCTCCTGCCCGGGGTGCCCAGCCCGCTGGCCGGCCGCACACCGGGCGACGTCGACTTCTACGTCGTCCGGGAGAACACCGAAGGCGAGTACTCCAGCATCGGCGGGAGACTGTTCGAAGGCACCGAGCGTGAAACCGTGATGCAGGAGACCGTGATGACCCGCACCGGCGTCGACCGGATCCTCGAGTACGCCTTCGACCTCGCCCGGACCCGCCCCAAGAAGCACCTGACCTCGGCGACGAAGAGCAACGGGATCTCCATCACCATGCCGTACTGGGACGAGCGCGTGGAAGCCATGGCCGCCGCCTACCCCGACATCGACGTGGACAAGTACCACATCGACATCCTCACCGCGAACTTCGTCATGCACCCCGACTGGTTCGACGTGGTCGTGGCCAGCAACCTCTTCGGCGACATCCTCTCCGACCTGGGCCCGGCCTGCACCGGGACCATCGGCATCGCCCCCAGCGGCAACATCAACCCCGGGCGCAAGCACCCCAGCCTCTTCGAACCCGTCCACGGCTCCGCCCCCGACATCGCCGGCCAGGGCATCGCCAACCCCGTCGGGCAGATCTGGGCCGCCGCCATGATGCTGGACCACCTCGGCGAAGCCGAAGCCGCCGCCGCCGCCGCCATCACCACCGCCATGGAAAAGGTGCTGGCCAGCGGGCCCCAGGCCCTGACCCCCGACATGGGCGGCAGGTCCACCACCGAGGACCTGGGCAGGGCCGTCGCAGCAGCCATCACCACCCCCTGACCCACGGCTTGCGCGGGGTCACGCTGCAGGAATCAGGACCGGTGGGCGTCGGCGGGCTTGGCGACCTGGTAGATGGCCCCGGTGGAGACGTCTTCCTCGAGGTCTTCGAGGGAGCGGTTCCGGGTCTCGGGGACCTGGGTGATGACGAAGATCAGGGCCAGCACGCCGATGCCGGCGAAGAGGAAGAACGTGCCCGAGATCCCGACCGTGCCCACCAGGGTCGGGAAGTACAGGGCCAGGAAACCGTTCATGGTCCAGCCGAAGAACACCGAGATGCCGATGCCCAGTCCACGCATGTGCAGCGGGAAGATCTCTGCCAGCCACACCCAGACGGCGATGTTCAGGAACGTCTGCATCGAGAGCACGAAGGCGACCACGAGGACGAGGATCACGATCGGGCGGCCCGGGTTGCCTTCGGGAAGGAGGTTGCCGGCGATCCCGATCAGCAGGTGGCAGGTGGTGGTGAGGCTCAGGCCGATGATGAAGGTCTTGCGCCGGTCGAGCCGGTCCATGTTGTACAGGGCGATGAGTCCGCCGATCACGGCCACGGCGCCGAAGGCGATGTTGGCCAGCACGGCCTGCTGCGCTGTCATCCCCGACTCCTCCAGGATGCGGGTGCCGTAGTACATGACGGAGTTGATGCCGGTGAGCTGCTGGGTCATGGACACCCCGATGCCGATCAGGATGATCCGCAGCAGCCACTTGTTCGTCAGGACCGCTTTCAGCCCGACCTGGTGCGTCTTGACCTCCAGGGCCGCGATCCGCTCGATCTCCTGCAGCTCGGCCTTGGCCCGGTCGGCCGGGCGGACCGTCTCCAGCACCGCCAGAGCCTCGTCGTACCGGCCCTTCTCGGTGAGCCAGCGCGGGGACTCGGGCATGCGCAGCATCCCGATGAACAATCCGATCGCCGGCAGCGCGGAGACGGCGAACATGATCCGCCACACCCCGTCCACGACGTCGCCGAGCGTGACGGCGATGATGGCGTTCATGACGAAGGCGGCCAGCTGTCCGGTGACGATCGCCAGCTCGTTGCGTCCGGTGATCGACCCGCGGATCTCATAGGGGGCGAGCTCGGCCAGGTACACCGGCACCACCGTGGAGGCTCCACCGACGGCGAGGCCGATCATGATCCGGCCACAGACCAGGACCGTGAACCCGGTCAGGGAGAACGTTCCCTCCTCCGGAGGCGTCGGGGTGAAGACCACCAGCGCGGTGCCGAGGAAGAACAGCACGGCCAGCAGGATGATCGTCCGGCGCCTCCCCCAGGCATCCGAGACCCGGCCCCAGACCAGGGCGCCGACGGCGGCGGCGAAGATGAGCGAGCTGATCACCACGCCCAGCTGGAGCAGGCTCAGCCCCAGGTCCTGGGCCATCGGCCCCTCGGCGCCGTTGGTCACGCCGGTGTCGTAGCCGAACAGCAGCCCGCCCAGGCAGGCCACGACCGAGATCAGTCCGAGCCGCTTCCGGTGCGGCCCCTGGGTCAACGGTGGAAGGGCGACCCTGCTGTCGCTCGGAGACTGGTGGGACATGGGAACTCCTTGGGTGATGACCTCGTGGAGCACGGTCGAACCGTGTGCGGCACCGGTCGGATGGTGGGTTGTTCGTGCGGGTGGATCGGGGAGCGGCCGAGAAGGAAGGACGCCGCTCGGGGCCGGCGGGCGTGCAGGCGGAATGCGCTTCGCCGCCCGGACGGGGTCGCGGCTTCCGGTCGGTTGCCGCACCCGACATCCGGTGCGACGGTCGCGAAACGTCTACAGCGACTGCTGCGACGTGGAGTGCGCCGGAGGCCGCGCCCACCGGTGGGGCGGGGTGACGTGCGTGCCGGATCCGGGCGTGCGTACCACCAGGCCGGCCTCGACCAGATGCTGCAGAGCGCTGCGCACGGTGACCCGGGCAATGCGCAGTCGGGACGCGAGCTCGAGCTCGTTGTCCAGCTTGGTGCCCGGCGCCAGAGCCCCTCTGTGGATTACCCCTTCCAGGAGGAGGGCGAGTTGGTGGTAGAGGGGCACCGGGGAGTTCCTGTCGATCGGCAGGGACAGCGTTGCGGTCATGAAAGGTCTCCTCTTCTGGCCGGGCCTCGGCCCTTCGACGCACTGCCGGAAACTCGTTCGGCAGAGGTGTTGGCGATCACACTAATACGTACTAGTGTTTCTGCCAAGGGTTTTGTCAGGACATGTTCACGACATCGTTCCCGGGCATCCCCTTCCGCGCTCCATCCCTGACCTGAAGGAGAATCCCGTGTCCGAGCCCCGTACCTTGAACATCGGCCTGATCGGCGCCGGCCGGATCGGTTCCAGCCATGCCGACCTGATCACCCGCACCGTGCCCAACGCCCGACTGGTCGCGATCGCCGATCCCGTCGAGGGCGCCGCGGCGCGCCTGGCGGAGGCGTTGCACGTGCCTGCGGCCTGCACCGACATCGCCGAGCTGCTGGCCGACCCGGAGGTGGAGGCGGTGGTGATCACCGCACCGGCCCGGTTCCACACCGAGCTGGTGGAGCAGGTCGCCGCGGCCGGCAAGGCGATCTTCTGCGAGAAGCCGGCCGGGATGACGCTGGAGGAGATCGACCGGGTCCACCAGGCCGTCGAGACCCACGGAGTGCTGTTCCGGATCGGGTTCAACCGTCGCTTCGCCGACGGATTCCCGCAGGCCCGCGCGGCCATCGAGGCCGGGCGGATCGGCACCCCGCAGCTGCTGCGCTCGACCACCCGCGACCCGGGACTGGCGAGCCCCGGCGCGGTGGCCCCGTGGACGATCTTCCTCGAGACGCTGATCCACGACTTCGACACCCTGAACTTCCTCAACCCCGCCGCCCGGGCGGTACAGGTCCACGCGGTGGCCGACGCCCTCGTGGCCCCGGACTTCAAGGACGCCGGGCTGCTGGACACCGCGGTGGTCACCATCCGCTACGACAACGGGGCGATCGCCACCGCCGAGGCCAGCTTCTCGGCCGCCTACGGCTACGACACCCGGGCGGAGGCCTTCGGCAACGCCGGCATGGTCACCGCCGGGGACCTGGCGGCCTCGAGCATGCGCTACTACGGCCCGGAGGGTCTCGCCGCGGAGACCGTCCGCGCCGACACCCAGTCGATGCGCGGCGCCTACACCGCGGAGCTGCAGGCCTTCACCGACACCGCCCTCGGGCACCGCTCGCCGGGTCCGGGGGTGGAGGCGGCCCGGGACGCGCTGCGGATCGCCCTGGGGTGCGTCGAGTCCTGCCGCACCGGCGCCCCGGTGAGCCTGGATCCGGTGGGAGCCACTCGATGAGCGGCTTCGTCCTGGCAGCGAGTGCGGAGATGCTCTTCGTCGACCAGCCGTTCGAGCAGCGGGTGCGCCGGCTGCACGAAGCCGGGTTCGAGGTGGAGATCTGGGACTGGACCACCAAGGACCTGCCCTCCCTGGCCGCCACCGGGGCCCGGTTCGGATCGATGACCGGCTACGTGCGCGGGGCCCTCGTGGACCCGGACGGGGCGGCGGAACTGCTGCGCACCGCCGAGGACTCGCTGGCCGCCGCGGAGGTCATCAACTGCCCCCGGCTCAACGTCCACGGCACCGGCCTGGACCCCCAGGGGCTCCCCGTGGTGCCGAACGAGGTGGTCACCGGGGCGGACTGGCTGGCAGCGGCCCGCACGCTGGAGCGGCTGGCCGTCCTGGGCGAGCGCCACGGGCGGGTCTTCACCCTGGAGAACCTCAACCGCGCCGTCGACCACCCGGGGGTGCCCTTCGGGGCGGCCGAGGACACCCTGGCGCTGGTCGCGGCGGTGGACAGTCCGCACCTGCGGCTGAACCTGGACCTCTACCACGCCCAGATCGGGGAGGGGAACCTGGTAGAACTGTGCCGGAGAGCCCTCCCGTACGTGGGAGAGATCCAGGTGGCCGACGTCCCCGGGCGGTGCGAGCCGGGCACCGGGGAGATCCACTACCCCCGGGTGGCCACCGCCCTGGCCGAGGCCGGATACGAAGGAGTGATCGCGATGGAGGCCTTTGCCGCCGCCGACCCCGAGCTGGCGCTGAGACGATTCCGGGACGCCTTCACCGTTCCCTGCCCGTGAGCCCGGACGCCCCGGGGCGGGAAGCCCCCGGCCGCCCGTCCGGGCGCCGCGTCACCATGCGCGACGTCGCCCGGGCGGCCGGGGTCTCCCAGCCCCTGGTCTCGATCGTCTTCCGCGACGCCCCCGGCGCCAGCGAGGAGACCCGGGCCCACGTCCTGCGGGTCGCCGCCGAGCTGGGCTACCGCCGCGACGAACGAGCCCGGCTGCTGCGCCAGGGCCGCTCCCGGCTGCTGGGGGTGGCCTTCGAACCCGTGCAGCCCTTCCACGGGGAGATCCTCGACGGTATCCACACCGCCGCCCAGCGGCGGGGCTACGACGTCGTGCTCTCGGCCGTCACACCGCACCGGGCGGAGGACGCCGCGGTGGAGGCCCTGCTGCGCGACCGGTGCGAGGCCCTGGTCCTGCTGGGCAGCGCCCTGCCGCGGACCCGCCTCGAGCAGATCAGTGCAACCCTGCCGGTCGTCTCCGTCACCCGGGCTTTCGACGCGGCGGCCCTCGACAGCGTGGCCACCGACGACCACCGCGGCGCGGTGCTGGCCGTGGAGCACCTCCTCGACCTGGGGCACCGGCGGATCGCCTACATCGACGCCGACCGCGAGGCCGGCGGGGCGCGGCGCCGGGCCGGCTACCAGGACACCATGGCCGCCGCGGGCCTGGTCGACGAGATGCTGATCGTGCGCGGCGGCGCCTCGGAGGCCGGCGGCGCGACCGCCATCACCGGGCTCCTGGCCCAGGACCCCGCGCCGACCGCTGTCATCGCCTTCAACGACCGCTGCGCCGTCGGGGTGATCAGCCAGGCCCGCGTCCTGGGCCGGTGCGTGCCCGAGGACCTGTCGGTGGTCGGCTTCGACGACTCCGAGCAGGCGTCCCTGCCCTACCTCGACCTCACCACCCTGGCCCAGGACCCCTGCCTGCTCGCACACACCGCCGTGGACCTGGCGCTGCGCCGCTTGGATGCGACGGCTGAGGACACCGCGGTGACCGGCGAGCACGTGGTGCTCCCCGCCCAGCTGGTCACCCGCACCAGCACCGCACCCGTTCCCGCCGCCCCCTGAGGCGGCTCCCTCGCCACTCCGGCCCAGGACCGAGCAGGCGGCACTCGCGGGACGGGGCCCTTCCGCACCGATCAGGAACCCCGCCCGTCCCCCGATGAACGGACTACACGGAGCCGCCGACGAGGTCGTGCCGGGGCACGCTGCGCTTCACGAGCAGGTACGGGGCCCACAGCAGGGCCGCGGAGAGGACGGTCAGCCCGAAGCCGATCATCGCGGTCCGCTCGGCAGCCGGCCCCATCTCCACGCTGCCCACCAGGACCGAGAAGGAGATGACCACCAGCAGAAGCCAGCACACCAGCCCGTGGAACCAGCGCAGGCCACGGCGCAGCGGCAGGAAGAAGAGCGCGGCCGCCGGCAGGACCACGAGGAGCTCCAGCGGCCAGACGGCGGCGGGCAACCACCCGTGCTGCACCAGGTAGGGCAGCAGGAAGCCGGCGCTCAGGGCGTACATGCCGGCGAACCATGCACCGAGGATCCAGTGCCGGCCGGTGGGCCTCTGACGCGCCTCCCGCAGCGCGGGGCCCCGGCGCTCCGCCTGCTCCTGGACCTGCGTGGCGTTCTGATGCCAGCGGTTCTCCAGCCGGATCGTGTTGTCCAGCCACCCGCCGGTGGCGGGGAAGGGGATGACCTCTTCGGTGGTCGCGAGGTGCTCCAGCTGGGCCTCGGGACCGAGGTAGGCCCCGCCCTTCCACGAGAGCGGCCGGGCGGTGTAGCCCAGTTCCACGCCGTGCTTGCGCAGCGCCGCGATCCAGACGTCGACCGCGGGATCCCGGTGCGAGGAGAAGGGCACGCTCGTGATCCGGCGGCTCCCGTCCTGGTCGAACAGGATGTGCAGGACGGGGGCCGTCTCGGTCAGCGTTCCGCCGCCGTTCTCGATCAGGAGGATGCGGCGCAGGATCCGGTAGGAGGCCACGACGGAGGCCACGGCCTCCCACGGGATAGCCCGGCGGACCGGTGCGTCGGCGCCGAAGGTGTTCCACTCGGTCGTCTCGATGCCGGCCTCGCGCAGGGTATAGGTCGAGCGGTGGCGGGCGTGCCAGGCTCCCCTGCGCACCATGTCCACCGTCCTGACCAGGAGCACGACCCCGGCCGCCACGAAGACCAGGGTGATCAGCAGCCACGGGTTCCAGAACGCGATCATCAGCCAGACAGGGAGGCCGATGAAGAGCGCGACGATGGCCGCGACGAAGAACAGGCCGACCACCGCGGCGCCGCGCCAGAACAGGTCCGCCCGCTGCTCGCTCTGGACGTGGACGACCGGGCTTCCGGTCACGGCGGTCCGGGAGACGGGCTGGGGGTCCGGGGTCACGACAGGTGCTCGCTCTCGGTGCAGGGGCGGGTGCGTCCCGGGCAGGGGTGTTCCGGCGCTCTCGGAGCCTATCGGGGACCAGGGCTCGGGGCGTTGACCCGACACGGCGCCACCCCGTCGCCTCCGCCCGCCCGTCCGTCCGGAGAGCGCACGCAGAAGGGCGGGGAGCCTCCGGAGGCTCCCCGCCCTTCGCGAGAGTTCTAGTTGCGCGAGCTGCCGGTGTTCGTGCCCTCGCCGGAGTCGTCCCGGTGGTAGAGGTACTCGTTGCCGTGCTCGTCCTTCTCGACGTAGAAGTGCTCCTGGACCTCCTGGTACCAGGTCTGGGCGGCCTCGCTCATCTTCTCGCCCTCCTGCGCCTGGGCCAGCCGGTCCCCCGGCCCGTAGACGCGCATCGCGATGGCGTTGAGCCGGTCGAGGATGCGGTGCTGCTGCTCGCCGTCCCGGTTGGTGTTCTGCCTGTTCCGCGCCATGACGTCCCCCGTTGCCGACTGTGATGGTGATCACCAGTCTAGCGCCCGGGTGCCGGCACGGACCGGGCCCACCGGCGGGTGTGACGTCGGTGGGCCCGTACGGTCCCTGGTGTCCGGGCGGCTACTCGACGTCGCGGATCTGCTTGAGGGAGCCGGTGCTCGTGCGGTACTCCCGCACGTAGTCGGGCTGCTCCGGGTGCTCGATGGCCGGGGCGTTGGCCGGCTCCGAGCCGTGCACGTAGTCCGGGGCCACGACGATCTCCTCGTCCACCGCGGCGCCGGTGGAGGTGCGGCGGTGGAACTCCTCGGGCGGCAGCACCCGGCGCCACTGGCGGGTGGGCAGGACGCCCACCTCCCCGGCGTCCTCGCGCAGGGCCCGGAGCAGCGAGTAGATCATCACGTATCCGAGAACGAAGAACGGCAGGCCGATGAGGATCGCCACGTTCTGCAGCGCGGCGAGCCCGGTGGCGCCGGTGGCGGTCAGCAGGATCGCGGCGATGAGGCCGATGGCGACGACCCAGAACACGCGCTGGTGCACCGGGGACTCCTCCTCGTGGCCGCTGCCCATGGTGTCCATGACCAGGGCGGCCGAGTCGATCGAGGTGATGAAGAACAGCACCACGATGAGCACGCCCACGGCGGAGGTGACGGTGGAGAACGGGAAGTTCTCGAGGAAGACGAACATCGCGCCGGGGATGTCGCCCTCGTCGACGACGGCCTCCACGAGCCCGCCCCCGCCGTTGAGCTCGATGTCGAACACGCCCATGCCGAAGATCCCGAACCAGATGACGGAGAACAGCGTGGGGAAGGCGAGCACCCCGGAGACGAACTGGCGGATGGTCCGGCCGCGGGAGATGCGGGCGATGAAGATGCCCACGAACGGGGACCACGTGATGGTCCACGCCCAGTAGAAGACGGTCCAGCCGCTCTGCCACCCGGTGTCCGCGAGCGAGTCGTTCCAGAAGGCGAGGGCCGGGAGCATCGACAGGTACGTGCCGGCGGACTCGACCATGCCCTTGAGCATCAGCACGGTGGGCCCGGAGACGAGGATGAAGACCAGCAGGGCGATCGCGATGAGGATGTTGGTGTTGGACAGCCGCTTGATGCCCCGGTCGAGGCCGAGGGCCACGGAGACCGAGGCGACGAGGCTGACGGCGGCGATGATGAGGATCTGCGACAGCGCCGACTCGGAGATGCCGAAGAGCCGTGCCAGGCCGCTGTTGATCTGCATGGTGCCGAGCCCGATCGAGACGGCCACGCCGAACAGGGTGCCGACGATGGCCAGGATGTCGATGAGCCGCCCGACCGGCCCGTGGATGCGCTCCCCCAGCAGCGGCTGGAACATGGAGCTCACCCGCGGCGGGAGGTTGCGCTTGTACATGAAGTAGCCGAAGGCCAGTGCCGGGAGGGTGAAGATCGTCCAGGTGTGCAGCCCGAAGTGGTAGAGCGTGAAGCCCATCGCCTCGGTGGCGGCCTCCATGGAGGCCGGCTCGACGCCCTGCCGGGGCGGGTTCGCGAAGTGGTTCACCGGTTCGGCGACGGCCCAGAACATCAGGATCGTGCCGATGCCCGCGGCGAAGAGCATCGAGAACCAGGACAGGTTGGTGTGCTGGGGCCGTTCGTCGTCGGCCCCGAGCCGGACCTGACCGAAGCGGCTGACCATGAGGTAGATCAGGAACAGCAGGAAGACGGTCACACCCAGGATGTAGAACCAGCCGAGCTGTTCGATCACCCAGGTGGAGCCGTCCGCGAAGACCGCGTCCATGAATTCCGTGAACACCAGCGTCAGGACCACGAACGCGGCGATCACCAGCGCGGAGCCGAAGAAGATGGTGGGACTGGTCCGCAGTCGCAGGGAGTCGTGCAGTCTGTTCAGCATCGCCGTGCTTCCCCGGCTGCCCTCGGCCTCGGACGAGCGGACGGCCGCCGTGTCTCGGTTGTGTGCGTCGGTTGTGTGCGTCGGTGGTGCGTTCTGGTTGCTACGACCCTACCGCGTGGTCGCCCCGAGGTGGAGGCTCACTCCGGGGACGGCGTGGACGCCAGGCGCGGCTCCACGTGCCACTCCCACCACGCGTCCACGCGGTCGAGCAGGCGCTGCACGGTGCCGTCGTTGACCAGCACGGTGCTGGAGACGGCGGCCCGCTCCTCGTCGGTGGCCTGGGCGGCGATCCGGGCGCGGGCGTCGGCCTCCGTCATGCCGCGGTCCTCGACCATCCGCCGCACGCGCTCCTCCACCGGGGCCTGGACCGTGAGGACGAGGTCGAAGCGCCCGTGCTGGCCGGTCTCCACGAGCAGCGGGATGTCCTCGACCAGGACGGCGTCCTCCCCGGCCGCGGCCGCGAGCCGTTCGGCCTCCGCCCGGACGAGGGGGTGGATGATCGCGTTGAGCCGGGCGCGCGCCTCCGGGTCCGCGAACACGCGGGCGCCGAGCGCGGCCCGGTCCAGGCGGCCGTCCGGGGTCAGCACGGAGGGTCCGAACTCCTCCACGATCCCCTCGAGACCGGGCCGGCCCGGCTCCTGCAGGGCGCGGGCGATCGCGTCGGCGTCGACCACGGTGGCCCCGAGCTCCATGAGCCGCCGGGAGACCGTGGATTTGCCCGAGGCGATCCCGCCGGTGAGTCCGATGGTCAGCATGGGACCATGCTATCGGCCGGTCCCGGCCGCGCCCCGACGAGCGCTCAGGCCTCCCCGGCCCCGGCCACGGTGGTCATGACGTCCGGCAGCGTGCCGGGCCCGTGCGCCCGCTGCACCCGCAGCCAGCGGTACCCGTAGCCCTCCAGTGCCAGCTCGGCCGAGGAGCCGGCGTCGAGGGTGCACGTCCCGCTGCCCAGCAGGTCCAGCAGCTCGGTGCCCTCCTCCTCGTCCGGCAGCCGCAGCGGCACCGTGGTGGGCTCGGCCGAGAAGTTGTGCAGCGCCACGATGCCGGAGCCCTCCCACGAGCACCGGTGGGCGAGGACCTCCCGCCGCGGCTGGTCCAGGACCTCGGCAGGCCCCCAGGCCAGCTCGGTGCACTCGCGGTAGCGGCGGGCCAGGGCAGTGACGAAGTTCAGCAGGGAGTCGGGGTCCCGCTTGGCGTCGGCCACGTTCACGGCCGCGGGGCCGAACTCGCCCTCGACGACGGGGCCGGAGAGGTCCTCGGCGCCGGCGGAGGAGAACCCCCCGTTGCGCCCGGAGGTCCACTGCATGGGCGTGCGGACGGCCATGCGGCCCTCGGCGGCGAGGTTCTCGCCCATGCCGATCTCCTCGCCGTAGTACAGCACCGGGGTGCCCGGCAGGGAGAAGAGCAGCGAGTAGACCATCCGGATGCGCTGCCGGTCCCCGTCCAGCATGGGCGGCAGCCGCCGGGTGAGGCCCCGGCCGTAGATCTGCATGCGCTCCTCGGGCCCGAAGGCGGCGAAGACCTCCTCCCGCTCGGACGCGGAGAGCTGGTCGAGGGTGAGCTCGTCGTGGTTGCGCACGAAGTTGGCCCACTGGGCGTCCTGCGGGATGCGGGGCCGGTTCTTCAGGGCGGTCGCCAGCGGCCCGGCGTCCCGGCGGGCCAGCGAGAGGTAGAGGTTCTGCATGGCCACGAAGTCGAAGATCATGGTCAGCTCCCCCGCGTCCTCGGTGCCGAACAGCTCGAGCTGCTGCTGGTAGGGCAGGTTGACCTCGCCCAGCAGGGCGGCCCGGCCGTTGCGGCGGTTGGCGAACCTGCGCAGCGAGCGCAGGAACCCGTGCGGGTCCGTGAACCCGCCCCGGTTCTCGAAGTCGTCGCCCTGCGCCAGCGTGAGCAGCTGGGGGATCCCGTCCACGCGGAAGCCGTCGAGGCCCAGGTGCAGCCAGAACCCGACGATCTTCGCGATCTCGTCCCGCACCTTGGGGTGGGAGAGGTTGAGGTCCGGCTGGTGGCGGTAGAAGCGGTGCAGGTACCAGTGCCCGGTGATCTCGTCCCCGGTCCAGATGCCGCCCTCCTGGTCGGGGAACACGGCCTTCCCGGAGGTGTCCGGCGGCTCGTCGGCCCGCCACACGTAGTAGTCGCGGTACGGGCTGTCCGTGCTCGAGCGGGCGGCCTGGAACCACGGGTGCTGGTCGGAGGTGTGGTTGACCACGAGGTCGGCGATGACCCGCAGACCGCGGTCCTGGGCGGTGCGTACGAGCTCCACGAGGTCGCCGAAGCTGCCCAGCCGCTGGTCGACGCCGTAGAAGTCGGTGATGTCGTAGCCGTCGTCCCGGTTGGGCGAAGGGTAGAACGGCATGAGCCACAGGCAGGTGACGCCGAGCTCCGCCAGGTAGTCCACCCTCTCGGCCAGCCCGGCGATGTCGCCGACGCCGTTGCCGTCCGTGTCCAGGAACCGCTCGACGTCCACGCAGTACACGACCGCCTGCTTCCACCAGAGGTCGGAGGTGTCGGCGATGCGCATGTCTGCTCCCTCGGTCGCGGCTGCTCCCCTGTCTAGCACCCCGTCCCAGTCCCGTCGAGGGCGCGCGGGGCCCGGCCTAGAGTGGGGAGCATGGACCCGGACCCCCTGCTCAGCCGCGCGACCCGGTACACGACGCTCGCCGCGGGCACGGAGGCGGTGGCCGAGCTGGAGATCAAGCGCTCCCGCTTCCTGGCGGTGCTGCGGCGGGCGTCCACGGAGGCCGAGGCCCGGGCCCTGGCCGAGGAGCTGCGGCGCGGATTCCACGACGCCCGCCACCACTGCTCGGCGTTCGTCCTGGGCCCGGACCGGGACGTGCAGCGCTCCTCGGACGACGGCGAGCCCACGGGCACCGCGGGCCTGCCGATGCTCGAGGCCCTCGTGCTGCGGCGCACCGCCACGGACGCCGCCGGCCGGGACGTCACCGACCTCTCGGACGCGAGCGCCGTGGTGGTCCGCTGGTTCGGCGGCACCCTGCTCGGCGCCGGCGGGCTGGTCCGGGCCTACTCCGAGGCCGTGTCCCAGGCCCTCGACGGCGCGTCCCTGGTGGTCCGCCGGCGGCAGCGCCTCTACCGGCTCCCCGCCTCCCACGCGGACGCGGGCCGGATCGAGAACGAGCTGCGCGCGGCCGGGACCACGGTCCTGGACACCGCCTACGGGGCGGCCGGCGCGGAGCTGGGCCTCGCCCTGCCCGACGACGACGCGGCCGTCGCCGCGCTGCACTCCCGCGTGGCCTCGCTGACCGCCGGCGCCGGTGTCCTGCGGCCCGTCGGCACGGACTGGGTGGACACCCCCGCCGGCAGCCGGCCCTGAGCGGCGCCCGGCCGGTCCGGCGGCCCCGGGGACAGCACGACGGCCCCCACCCTGCGAAGGGTGGGGGCCGTCGTGGTCAGCGCCGTGCGGAACGGCCTGGCGGTGCCTGTCGGATCAGGCTCCGGTCAGCTTCTCGCGCAGAGCGGCCAGGGCCTCGTCGGAGGCCAGGGTGCCGGAGTCGGCGGCCGGGGCCTCGGAGGAGTAGCTGGTCGGGGCCGGCGCGGACGAGGAGGAGGACGAGGAGGACGAGGACGAGGAGCTCGTCGTGCCGCCGGCGGCGGCCTCGGCGTCCTCGGCGATCGACTTCCGAACCTGCTCCTTGTGCGCCTCCCAGCGCGACTGGGCGTCGGCGTACTGCTGCTCCCAGGCGGCGCGCTGGGTCTCGTAGCCCTCGATCCACTCGTTGGTCTCGGGATCGAAGCCCTCGGGGTACTTGTAGTTGCCCTGGTCGTCGTACTCGGCGGCCATGCCGTACTGGGCCGGGTCGAACTCGGTGGAGTCCGGGTCCACGCCCTCGTTGGCCTGCTTGAGCGACAGCGAGATGCGGCGGCGGTCCAGGTCGATGTCGATGACCTTGACGAACAGCTCGTCGCCCACGGAGACGACCTGCTCGGCCATGTCCACGTGGCGCTGGGCCAGCTCGGAGATGTGCACCAGACCCTCGATGCCGTCCTCGACGCGCACGAACGCGCCGAAGGGGACGAGCTTGGTGACCTTGCCCGGCACGACCTGCCCGAGGGCGTGGGTGCGGGCGAACAGCTGCCACGGGTCCTCCTGGGTCGCCTTCAGCGACAGGGAGACGCGCTCGCGGTCCATGTCGACGTCCAGGACCTCGACGGTGACCTCCTGGCCGACCTCGACGACCTCGGAGGGGTGGTCGATGTGCTTCCAGGACAGCTCGGAGACGTGCACGAGACCGTCGACGCCGCCCAGGTCCACGAAGGCACCGAAGTTGACGATCGAGGAGACCGTGCCCGTGCGGACCTGGCCCTTCTCGAGCTTGTGCAGGAAGTTGGAGCGGACCTCGGACTGGGTCTGCTCGAGCCAGGCACGGCGGGACAGGACCACGTTGTTGCGGTTCTTGTCCAGCTCGATGATCTTCGCCTCGATCTGCTGGCCGATGTACGGCGCGAGGTCGCGCACGCGGCGCATCTCGACGAGGGAGGCGGGGAGGAAGCCGCGCAGGCCGATGTCGAGGATGAGGCCACCCTTGACGACCTCGATGACGGTGCCGGTGACGACGCCGTCGTCCTCCTTGATCTTCTCGATGTCGCCCCAGGCGCGCTCGTACTGAGCCCGCTTCTTGGACAGGATCAGGCGGCCTTCCTTGTCCTCCTTGGTGAGGACCAGAGCCTCGACCTCATCACCCACGGTCACGACCTCGTCCGGGTCGACATCGTGCTTGATGGACAGCTCGCGGGACGGGATGACGCCCTCGGTCTTGTAGCCGATGTCGAGAAGGACCTCGTCGCGGTCGACCTTGACGACGGTGCCCTCGACGAGGTCGCCGTCGTTGAAGTACTTGATGGTCGCGTCGACAGCGGCGAGGAAGTCCTCGGCGGACCCGATGTCGTTGACGGCAACCTGCGGGGTGGTGGTGGTCATGTAGTAGGGGCTCCGATGGGGATAGTTTGTGATCAGTCGGAACGGAGATTGTCCGGCCGGACCGCGGCCGTTCCGAAGGATTGCTGGACAGGGCACGTGCAGAGCACGCACCGGATCAGTCTACGGACGGAGGAAAAGGGGCGCAACACGCGACCCGCCGCGCCGCGCGGGCTCAGAACTGTGTGACGCCGTACGGGGCGGTCGGGGTCTCCATGAAGTCCTGCAGGTCCCGCAGCGCGTCCTCGTCCCGGGCCACGATCAGCCCCGCCTGTGCGAGGGTGCTCGCCTTCACCGCCCCGAGGTACAGGGACCCGAGCACGTCCACCCGCATCGCCACGTCGGCCCCGTCGGGCAGCTCCACCGCGGGGACCGAGCGCCCGGCGTCGTCGTCGGCGGTGCGGGGCCGGTCGCCCAGCCGCTCGACCACGGGCTTGCCGCTGCTGGTGTCCAGCGCCCAGACGCCGTCGGCGTAGCCCATCGAGTCCACGAGGGAGATCACGATCCGCCCGCGGAAGGTGTACGGGCGGGCCTCCAGCGCGGCGGCGGGGTCCAGGACCCGCACCCACACCTTGTCGGACTCCGCGGTGACGCGGTACTTGGCCCGGTCCGCCATCGCCCACACCAGCGGGTCCTCCACGGGGGCGCGGCCGAAGCGGACCTGGTCCACGAGGTCCAGGGAGGTCACGAACTCCCACAGGGCGATCGACACGTCCGGGGAGGCGCCCACGAGGTCGAGCACCGTCAGGGTCAGCGGGTAGGAGGTGTTGGGCTCGAACCGGTAGGTCACGTAGCCGTCCGGGCGCATCGCGTCGTCGTAGTGCACGGCGCAGCGCACCTCGGGGTCCGCCTTCTGCGGGGTGATGGCGTACTCCCCCGTGTACTCGGGCCAGTGGTAGGCCACCCGGCTCACCGATCCGTGGGAGCTCTCGTGGAAGCGCTGGAAGAGCACGGGGGCGAGCTGGCGCACCGCCTCGCCGTCGGCCATCTCCACGCTGCCCACGGACGGCGCCTTGAGCTGCAGGCGGGTCGTGGCGTCCACGGTGACCTCACGGTTGAACGTGGCCGCGCCGAAGCCGAACCGGCCGTAGATGGTGGCCTCGGTCGCGGTCAGCAGCGCTACGGGGTAGCCGTCCCGCCGGGCGCGGTCGAGCTCCCCCGTCATGAGCCGGCGCAGCAGCCCGCGGCGGCTGTGCGTGGGCCGCACGGTGACCTCGGAGATGAGCCGGGCCCGCAGCAGCCGGCCGCGGCCCGCGTTGAGCGAGCCCTCCCAGGAGGTGAAGGTCGCCACGGGCCGCCGGGTGGGGAGTGCCGCCTCCGGCACGGCGTGCGGGTACGCCGCTCGCAGCCGCACCCGCTCGGCGTGCATCCAGGACAGGGTGCGCTCGAGGGTCTCGTCGGTCGGCTCCGCCTGGTGGAAGCCCTGCCGGATGGCCCGCACCCACTCCACGGCGGCGGGGTTGGTCGCGACGCCGCCGGGGCCCACGCCGAACTCCGCGAAGGTGTAGTCGTGCCCGCCGGCCGAGTAGGACTCGGTCACGGTGCCGGGGGTGGACGGTGTCGTCGGAGCGTCGTGCTGGGGGTCCATGGTGGGTTCCTCGTTCGCGGTGGGGTCGGGGAGCGGGCCGGCCGGGGCGCCGGTCCGGCCGGTCAGTGGGCCGCCTCGTGCCAGGAGCGGCCCGCGCCGACGTTGACCTCCAGCGGCACCGATAGCTCGGCGGCGCCGCCCATCTCCTCGCGCAGCACCCGCTCCACGGTCTCGCGCTCCCCGCGCACGACCTCCACCACGAGCTCGTCGTGGACCTGCAGGAGCATCCGGGAGCCGAGGCCCTCGTCGGCGAAGCGCCGGTCCACCCCGAGCATCGCCTTCTTGATGATGTCGGCGGCCGAGCCCTGGATGGGGGCGTTGAGGGCGGCGCGCTCGGCCATGGAGCGCAGCTGCCGGTTGTCGCTGGAGAGGTCCGGGAGGTATCGGCGGCGTCCGTCGATCGTGGCCGTGTAGCCGTCCTCGCGGGCCTGCTCCACGACGCCGCGCAGGTAGTCGCGCACCGCCCCGAACCGGGTGAAGTAGTCGCTCATCAGGGTGCGGGCCTCGTCCACGGGGATCCGCAGCTGCTTGGAGAGCCCGAAGGAGCTCAGCCCGTAGACCAGCCCGTAGCTCATGGCCTTGACCTTGGAGCGCATGGGCGCGGTGACCTCCTCCGGGGCCACGCCGAAGATCTTCGAGCCGACGAAGCGGTGCAGGTCCTCGCCGCTGCGGAACGCCTCGATCAGCGCCTCGTCCCCGGACAGGTGCGCCATGATGCGCATCTCGATCTGGGAGTAGTCGGCGGTGAGCAGCTGCTCGTAGGCCCGCCCGTCCGCCGGGCGCCCGACCACGAACAGCCCGCGGATGCGGCGGCCCTCCTCGGTGCGCACGGGGATGTTCTGCAGGTTGGGGTTGGTGGAGGACAGCCGGCCGGTGGCGGCGACGTTCTGCATGTAGGTGGTGTGCACGCGGCCGTCCTCGGCGATGGCCTTCTGCAGGCCCTCGACGGTCTGGCGGAGCTTGTTGGCGTCCCGGTAGGCCAGCAGGCCGGCGAGGAAGCGGTGCCCCTTGGAGTCCGGGTCGGTGCGGGTGAGCAGCTCCGCCACGGCGTCGGCGTCGGTCGTGAAGCCGGACTTGATCTTCTTGGTCTTCGGCAGCCCCAGCTCCTGGAACATCACCTGCTGCAGCTGCTTGGTGGAGCCGAGGTTCACGGGCTCCGCGATCTGGGCGTGCGCCTCCTGCTGCGCCTGCTCGATCACCCGGGCGAAGTCGTCGAGCAGGACCTGCACCCCCTCGGGGTCCACGGCGATCCCGGCGAGCTCCATCCGGCCCAGCACCACGGCCAGGGGCAGCTCGAGGTCCGTGAGGAGGGCGGTCTGGTGGGTCTCGGCCAGCTTCTCCAGCAGGTGCTCGGAGAGCTGGACGGTGGCGACCGCCAGCTCGGCCTCCCGCCGCAGCACCGCCGGGGCGGGCCAGGGCTCGGCGTCCAGGGCGAGCTGCTGCTGCCCCTCGGCGGCGGGCCCGTCCGCGGCGGGGGCCACCGCCAGACCGAGCCGGTCCTCGAGCAGCGCGGGGAGCTCGTAGCTGCGCCGCGCCGGCTGCAGCAGGTAGGCCGAGAGCTGGGGGTCGTCCACGACCCCGGCCAGCGGCAGGCCGCGCACCGCGAGGGACTTCCAGACGTCCTTGAGCCCGTCCACGATCTTGGGCCGGTCCGCGTCGGCCAGCCAGCGGGCCAGTGCGGACTCGAGGCCGGAGTCGGCGGCCGCGAGGTCCAGGAACAGCGCGGACGGCTGGTGGCCGCCGCGGGCGAGGACCACCCCGGAGAGCTCGCGGGCGCCCGGCAGCACGGGGTCGTCGTCGCGGTGCAGGGCGTGCAGCACCACGGGGCCCTCCCCGCCGGCCAGCCACTGCTCGAGGTCCTCGGCGGTGCCGGGACGCTCGACCTCGCCCAGGCCGAGGTCGGCCGGCGGGGCCGCCTCCTCGGCGGGGCGCCCGAAGGCGTCGAAGAGCCGGTTGCGCAGGCCGTCGCCGAACTCGAGGTCGTCGAAGACCTCCCCCACCGCCTGGGCGTCGGGCACGGGCAGGCCGGCGTCGGCGAGGTCGACGTCCAGCGCGAGATCGGTGATCAGGCGGTTGAGCCGGCGGTTGCGCTCGACGTCGGCGCGGTGCTCGCGCAGCGCCTCGCCCTTCTTGCCCTTGACGCGGTCCGCGTGCGCGAGGATCGCGTCGACGCCGCCGTAGGCGAGGATCCACTTGGCCGCGAACCCCGCGCCCACGCCGGGGATCCCGGGGAGGTTGTCGGCCTGCTCCCCGGTCAGGGCCGCGAGGTCCGGGTAGTGCTGGGGCGGCACCTTGTACTTCTCCACCACTGCGGCGGCGTCCATGTGCTTGAGGTCGGACGGGGTGCGTCCGGGGTAGACCACCGTGACGTGCTCGTCGATCATCTGGAAGGCGTCCCGGTCCCCGGAGAAGACCAGCACCTCATAGTCCTGCTCGGCGCCGCGGCGGGCGAGGGTGGCGAGGACGTCGTCGGCCTCGTGGCCCTCGGCGGTGACCACGGGCACGCCCAGGGCGTCGAGGATCCGGCGGATCTGCGGGACCTGCCCGTGGAACTCCTCGGGCGTCTCGTCCCGTCCGCCCTTGTACTCCTCGTACTCCTGGGAGCGCAGGGTGGGGCCGTCGAGGTCGAAGGAGACCACCAGGTGGGTGGGCCTCTGCTCGCGGATCAGCTTCACGAGCGTGTTCACGAAGCCGTAGACGGCCTCGGTGTGCCGGCCGTCGGAGGTCACGAAGGCGGGCCCGCCGCCGTACTCCGCGGCGCGGGACAGCGCGAAGAACGCGCGGAACGCCAGGGAGTGGCCGTCGACCAGCAGCAGCTTGCGCTCGGGCCGGGAGACCGGGTGGGGGATCTCGACGTCGACGGGGTGGTCGGTGTCGGTCCCGACGGTCACCGTGCGGACAGCGGTCTCGGGGCTCGGGTCGGTCTGCGTGTGCTGCGTCGTTTTCTCCACGGACCCATCCTAGGGCCGGGCGGGAGCGGGGGTCGGCGGTCCGCCGGGGCCCGGCGGGTCAGCCCGCGCGGCCGGACGGTGCGCTCAGGCGACCTGGTTGATGATGGCCTCGGCGACCTCCCGCATGGAGAGCCGGCGGTCCATGGAGGTCTTCTGGATCCAGCGGAACGCCTCGGGCTCAGTGAGGCCCATCTTGGTGGTCAGCAGCGACTTCGCGCGCTCCACGAGCTTGCGGGTGGCGAACTGCTCCTTCATGTCCGAGACCTCGCGCTCGAGCGCGGCGATCTCCTCGGCGCGGGAGATCGCGATCTCGATCGCGGGCACGAGGTCGTCCACCGTGAACGGCTTGACCACGTAGGCCATGGCCCCCGCCTCGCGGGCGCGCTCCACGAGTTCCCGCTGGCTGAAGGCCGTCAGCAGGACCACCGGGGCGATCCGGTCCGAGGCGATCTGCTCCGCCGCGGTGATCCCGTCGAGGACGGGCATCTTCACGTCCATGAGCACGAGGTCGGGGCGGTGCTCGCGGGCGAGCTCCACGGCGCGCTGGCCGTTGTCGGCCTCCGCGACCACCTCGTAGCCCGCGTCCTGGAGCATCTCCACGATGTCCAGGCGGATCAGGGTCTCGTCCTCGGCGACCACCACCCGGCGGGCCGGGCGCAGGTCGTTCTCCGCCGCCTCGCCGGACAGGTCGTCGCGGGTCTCGGGCTCCTCCGCCGGGGAGGGGTTCGGCTGCTCCGTCACGCTGACTCCTTGGCTGCTGGTGCGTCGTTGCCCGCGCCGCGCGGGCAGCGGGGCCGGCGGCGCCCGACTGCCCGGCGCCGCGCGTTCCGTCCGATCAGCCCCAGCCTATAACTGTTGTAGAGTGGTCGAGCGCAGGAGCCGCCCTCCCGAGGCGGCGCGGACTGCGACCGCAGGCCCAAGTGGCGGAATTGGCAGACGCGCCGCACTCAAAATGCGGTTCCCCTGGAGTGTGGGTTCGAGTCCCACCTTGGGCACCAGCACCCCGGACCTCTCGGTCCGGGGTCTTCTCGTCCCACCCCCGTGCCGTCAGCCCGCGGCGCCCCGCTCCCGCACCAGGTTGGTGACCCGGGCGGTGGACAGCCGCCGCCCCCGCTCGTCGGTCATCACGACCTCGTGGACGGTGAGCGTAGCGCCCAGGTGCAGCGCCGTGCACGTGCCGGTGACCGTCCCGGAGGCCACGCCGCGCTGGTGCGTCGCGTTGACGTCGACACCCACCGCGTACCGCCCCGGACCGGCGTGCACGCTGGCCGCGGTCGAGGCGAGCGTCTCGGCGAGGACGCAGTGCGCTCCCCCGTGCAGGATCCCGCCCGGCTGCGTGTTCGGCTCGACCGGCATCGTGGCGACCGCCCGCCCGGGCGTGAGCTCCGTGAACCGGATGCCCATCGCCCGGGCGAGACCGCCCATCCCGTGCCCGGGGAAGGCTGCGTGCAGCTCCTCGGGGACCCCGTGCTCGCGCAGGTCCCGGGAGTGCTCCTCGGGGGTCATGGCCGGGGGGCTGCTCACCCCTCCCGCCACGGTCCCACGCGCTCGCGCCGCTGACCGCTCCCCAGCAGCTCCCCGGCGTCGGCGACGTCGCCCACGCGGTGCACCTTGACGAGGTTCGTGGTGCCGGCGACCCCGGGGGGCGAGCCGGCGCAGATCACCACGAGGTCGTCCTTTCCCGCGAGGCCCTGCTCCTGGAGGTGCAGGTCGACCTGCCGGGTCATCTCGTCGGTGTGGTCGACCTTCGCGACCTGGATCGGCTGCACGCCCCACAGCAGGGACATGAGCGCCGTGACGAGGGGCTCCGGGGTGAACGCCAGGATCGGGTGGGCCGGGCGCAGCCGGGAGAGCCGGCGGGCGGAGTCCCCGGACTGGGTGAACGTGCAGAGGTAGCTGACGTCGAGCTGCCGGGCGATGGTCACCGCCGCCCGCGTCACCGCGCCACCGCGGGTTCGGGGCTCCGTGCCCAGCGCCGGGACGCGCTCGAGGGCCTGGGACTCGATGGCCTCGATGATGCGGGCCATCGTCTCGATCGTCTCGATCGGGTACTTGCCCACCGAGGTCTCCCCGGAGAGCATGACCGCGTCGGCGCCGTCGAGCACGGCGTTGGCGCAGTCGGAGGCCTCGGCCCGGGTGGGGCGGGGGCTGTCGATCATCGACTCGAGCACCTGGGTCGCGACGATCACGGGCTTGGCCCAGCGCCGGGCGAGCTCGATGGCGCGCTTCTGCACGATCGGGACCTGCTCCAGCGGCAGCTCCACGCCGAGGTCCCCGCGGGCCACCATGATGCCGTCGAACGCGTCGATGATCTCGTGCAGGGAGTCCACCGCCTGCGGCTTCTCGATCTTGGCGATCACCGGCAGCCGCCGGCCCTCCTCGTCCATGATCTCGTGCACCCGCACGATGTCCTTGGCGTCGCGCACGAAGGACAGGGCGATCAGGTCCACGCCGCGGCGCAGGGCCCAGCGCAGGTCGTCCTCGTCCTTGTCGGACAGGGCGGGGACGTTCACGGCCACGCCGGGCAGGTTGATGCCCTTGTTGTTGGACACCGCCCCGCCCACGACCACCTCGGTGGTGACGGTGGTGTCCGAGACGGCGGTGGCGCGCAGCGCCACCCGGCCGTCGTCGATGAGCAGCGGGTCGCCCACGTTGACGTCGCCCGGCAGGGCCTTGTGCGTGGTGGAGCACAGGCTCGCGGTGCCCTCGACGTCGTCGACGGTGATGGAGAACACGTCGCCGGGGAGCAGCTCGTGCGGACCGTCCGCGAAGCGGCCGAGCCGGATCTTCGGCCCCTGGAGGTCCGCGAGGATCGCGACCGTCTGCCCGACGTCCGCCGAGGCGCGCCGCAGGTTCTCGTAGGACGCGTCGTGCACGGAGTGGTCGCCGTGGCTCATGTTGAGCCGGGCCACGTTCATGCCGGACCGGATCGCCTGGGAGAGGTTCTCGTACGAGGAGATGGCCGGGCCGATCGTGGCCACGATCTTTGCTCGTCGCATGTGTGCCGCCTTGGGTCGAGGGATGCCACCGGGGAGGACGTGCACAGCACTGCGGCCGGGGGCTCCGTCGCGCAGGACACGACGCAGCTCCCGGCCGCACTGCCTGGATGTCCGCCCTGGGGCGGGAGGTCGTTCCCAGCCTACCAACGCCGCCGCCGGTGTCGAGGCGCCCGGCCCGTCCGCCCGCCCCGGACGTGCGACGGCGCGGACCGCCGCCCTCTCAGAAGGGGGCGGCCCGCGCCGCGGGACCGTGGGGCCCGGTGCCGCCCTACAGGGTGAGGTCGATGGCCCGGTCGGTCGGGGCCACGGGCTCCGGCAGACGGGTCGAGCCCATGAGGAACCGTTCGACGGCGGCCGCGCAGGCGCGGCCCTCGGCGATCGCCCAGACGACGAGGGACTGGCCGCGGCCGGCGTCGCCGCACGCGAACACGCCGTCCACGCTGGTCATGTACCGGTCGTCCCGGGCCAGGTTGGTCCGGCCGTCCAGCTCGGCGCCGATCTGCTCCGTGATGTCCTCGGACTCGTTGCCGGTGAAGCCCAGGGCCAGGAAGACGAGGTCCGCCGGGATCACCCGCTCGGTGCCGCCCTTGGGCGCGCGCCGGCCGTCGGGCAGGTACTCGGTCTCGGCGACCTTCAGGCCGGTGAGCCTGCCGTCCTTCCCCACGAACTCCACGGTGGAGGCCATGTAGGTGCGGTCGCCGCCCTCCTCGTGGGAGGTCGAGACCTCGAAGACCCTGGGCATCATGGGCCACGGGTCGGCGTCGGAGCGGTCTGCGGCGGGCTTGCGCCCGATCGCCAGGGACGTGATCGACGCCGCGCCCTGGCGGTTGGCGGTGCCGATGCAGTCGGAGCCGGTGTCACCGCCGCCCAGGACGATCACGTGCTTGCCCGCCGCGGAGATCTGGTCCTCGACCTCGTCCCCGGCCACCACGCGGTTGCCCTGCACCAGGTAGTCCATCGCGAAGTGGACGCCGTCCAGGTCCCGGCCCGGGATCTCGAGGTCCCGCGGCCGGGTGGCGCCGGTGGCGACCACCACGGCGTCGTAGCGGCGCTTGAGCTGGTCCCAGGTGATGTCCTTGCCGATCTCCACCCCGGGGCGGAAACGGGTGCCCTCGGCGCGCATCACGTCGAGGCGCCGGTCGAGGACCTCCTTCTCCATCTTGAAGTCGGGGATGCCGTAGCGCAGCAGCCCGCCGATGCGGTCGTCGCGCTCGTAGACCGCCACAGTGAACCCGGCCTGGGTCAGCTGCTGGGCGACCGCGAGGCCGCCGGGACCGGAGCCCACGACCGCCACGGTCTTGCCGACCAGGCGCTGGGGCACGTACGGCTTGACGATGCCCTCGTCGAAGCCCATCTCCCCGATCGAGTACTCGATCTGCTTGATGGTCACCGCCGGCTGGTTGATGCCGAGCACGCACGAGGACTCGCACGGGGCCGGGCAGACCCGCCCGGTGAACTCCGGGAAGTTGTTGGTGGCGTGCATGCGCTCGACCGCCTCGGCGTCGAGGCCCCGCCACACGAGGTCGTTCCACTCGGGGATCAGGTTGCCGAGGGGGCAGCCCTCGTGGCAGAAGGGGATCCCGCAGTCCATGCACCGGCCGGCCTGCTTCTGCAGGACCCCCCGGTCCTGGGCCTCCTGGACCTCCTTCCAGTCCATGATCCGGACGGGCACCGGCCGCTTGGGGCGGTCGACGCGCTCGGTCACCTTCATGAAACCGCGCGGATCAGCCACGGGTCGTCACCTCCAGGATCTTGTGCCAGGCCTCGTCGCCGTCGGGGTCCTGCCCCTGCGTCCGGGCCTCTTCGCGGATGCCCTGCACGGCGGCGTACTCCCGCGGCAGGACCTTGGTGAAACGCCCGAGCGTGGCCACGGGGTCGGCCAGGAGCCGGTCCGCGAGCTCGGAGCCCGTCTCCTCGGCGTGCTTCGTGATGAGGGCCAGCACGACCTCGGCGTCGGCCTCGTCCAGGGGCAGCAGCTGCAGCTCGCCGCCGTCGCGCGCCTGCTTGTTGACCGAGGTCTCGGCGAGGTCGATGACGTAGGCCACGCCGCCGGACATGCCGGCGCCGAAGTTGCGGCCGGTGCGGCCCAGCACCAGGGCGGTGCCGCCGGTCATGTACTCGCAGCCGTGGTCGCCGATGCCCTCGACCACCGCGGTGGCGCCCGAGTTGCGCACCAGGAACCGCTCGCCCACGGTGCCGCGCAGGAAGATCTCCCCGCTCGTGGCGCCGTAGCCGATCACGTTGCCCGCGATGACGTTCTCGGAGGCCTCGAACACCGCGTCCCGCTCGGGGCGCACGATGATCCGCCCCCCGGACAGGCCCTTGCCGCTGTAGTCGTTGGCGTCGCCCTCGAGCCGCAGGGTGATGCCCTGCGGGAGGAACGCGCCGAGGGACTGGCCGGCCTGGCCCGTGAGCGTCACGTCGATGGTGTCGTGGGCGAGGACGTCCGTGCCGAACGTCCGCGTCACCACGTGGCCGAGCATCGTGCCGACCGCGCGGTCGGTGTTGATGATGTGCTGCTGGATCCGCACGGGCTCGCGCTTCTCCAGAGCGGCCCGGGAGAGCCGGATCAGCTCGTTGTCGAAGTGCTTCTCCAGCTCGTGGTCCTGGCCGCGCATGTTGCGCACCGCCGCGCCCCGGTGCTCCAGCACCGTGGAGTGCAGGATCGGCGAGAGGTCCAGCCCGTGCGCCTTCCAGTGGTCGATGGCGTCCTTGGTCTCGAGGACCTCGGCGTGCCCGACGGCCTCCTCGATCGAGCGGAACCCGAGCTGGGCCAGGTACTCCCGGACCTCCTCGGCGATGAACTCGAAGAAGTTCACCACGTGCTCGGCCCGCCCCGTGAACCGCTTGCGCAGCTCCGGGTTCTGGGTGGCCACGCCCACCGGGCAGGTGTCCAGGTGGCACTTGCGCATCATGATGCAGCCCTCGACGATCAGCGGCGCCGTGGCGAAGCCGAACTCCTCCGCGCCGAGCAGCGCGGCGACGATCACGTCCCGGCCGGTCTTCATCTGCCCGTCCGCCTGGACGACCACGCGGTCCCGCAGCCCGTTGAGCATCAGCGTCTGCTGGGTCTCGGCGAGGCCGAGCTCCCAGGGGGCGCCGGCGTGCTTGAGGGAGTTCAGCGGGGCCGCGCCCGTGCCGCCGTCGTGCCCGGAGACGAGCACCACGTCCGCCTTGGCCTTGGTGACGCCCGAGGCCACGGTGCCGATGCCGATCTCGGAGACCAGCTTGACGTGCACCCGGGCCTGCGGGTTGGAGCGCTTGAGGTCGTAGATCAGCTGCGCCAGGTCCTCGATCGAGTAGATGTCGTGGTGCGGCGGCGGCGAGATCAGGGACACGCCCGGGGTGGAGTGGCGCGTGCGGGCGATCCACGGGTACAGCTTCTGCGCCATGAGCTGGCCGCCCTCGCCGGGCTTGGCGCCCTGGGCCATCTTGATCTGGATGTCGTCGGCGTTGGTCAGGTACAGGCTCGTGACGCCGAACCGACCGGAGGCCACCTGCTTGATCGCCGAGCGCCGCTGCGGGTCGAGCAGCCGGTCGACGTCCTCGCCGCCCTCACCGGTGTTGGACTTCGCGCCGAGCCGGTTCATCGCGATCGCCAGGGTCTCGTGCGCCTCCTGGGAGATGGAGCCGTAGCTCATCGCCCCGGTCTGGAAGCGCTTGACGATCGAGCTGACGGGCTCGACCTCCTCGAGCGGCACCGGCTTGCGGTCCGCGGTGAAGCCGAGCAGCCCGCGCAGGGTCAGCAGCTTCTTCGTCTGGTCGTCCACGAGCTTCGTGTAGGACTTGAAGATGTCGTAGCGCCCGGTGCGGGTGGCGTGCTGCAGCCGGAACACGGTCTGCGGGTTGAACAGGTGCGGCGGGCCGTCCCGGCGCCAGTCGTACTCGCCGCCGGTCTCGAGGTCCCGGTGGGGCTCGGTCACGCCGTCGGCCGGGTACGCCCGGCGGTGGCGGGAGGCCGTCTCCTCGGCGATCACGTCGAGGCCGATGCCGCCGATCTGGGTGTGGGTGCCGGTGAAGTAGTCGTCCACGAGCTCGCGCGACAGGCCGAGGGCCTCGAAGACCTGGGCGCCGCAGTAGGAGGAGACCGTGGAGATGCCCATCTTGGACATGATCTTCTGCACGCCCTTGCCCAGGGCCTTGATCAGGTTGTGCACCGCGTGCTCGGTGGTGATCCCGGTGAGGTCGCCCGAGCGGACCAGCTCCTCCGCGGACTCCATCGCCAGGTAGGGGTTCACCGCGGACGCGCCGTAGCCGATGAGCAACGCCACGTGGTGGACCTCGCGCACGTCGCCCGCCTCCACGATCAGCGCCACCTTGGTGCGGGTCGCGGAGCGCAGGAGGTGGTGGTGCACGGCCGAGGTGAGCAGCAGCGACGGGATCGGGGCCCACGCGCCGTTGGAGTCGCGGTCGGAGACGATCACGTACTCGACGCCGCGGGCCACGGCCGCGGAGACCTTCTCGCAGATCTCCGCGATCCGGGCGCGCAGGGACTCCGCGCCGCCGTCGGGGCGGTACAGGCCCCGCACCTTGAGCGCGGCGGGCATCCCGTCCTCGCCCTCGATGTGCAGGAACTGGTCCAGCTGGTCGTTGTCGATGACCGGGAAGTCCACCGCGACCTGGCGGGTTCGGACCCGCTCGGTGGTCAGCAGGTTGCCGGAGGGGCCCACGGAGCCGCGCAGGCTCGTGACGAGCTCCTCGCGGATGGCGTCCAGCGGGGGGTTGGTGACCTGGGCGAAGGACTGCACGAAGTAGTCGAACAGGGTGCGGGACTTCTCGGAGAGCACGGCGATCGGGGTGTCGGTGCCCATCGCGTAGATGGGCTCGGCGCCCTTGGCCGCCATGGGCCCGACGATCATCTTCAGCTCCTCCTGCGTGTACCCGAAGGTCTTCTGGCGCAGGGTGATGGAGGAGCGCGGGTGGATCATGTGCTCGCGCTCGGGGAGGTCCGTGATGTCGACGATGTTGCTGTCGGCCCACTCCTCCCACGGGGCGGCGGAGGCGATCTGGGCCTTGATCTCGGCGTCCTCGACGATCCGGCCCTGCGCGGTGTCCACGAGGAACATCGTGCCCGGGGACACGCGGCCCTTGCGCACGATCTTGCGGTCCCCGACGTCGACGACGCCGACCTCCGAGGCGAAGACGACCAGGCCGTCGTCCGTGACCCAGAACCGGCCGGGGCGCAGCCCGTTGCGGTCCAGCAGGGACCCGACCTGCACGCCGTCGGTGAAGGCCACCGCGGCGGGCCCGTCCCACGGCTCCATGAAGGAGGCGTGGTAGCGGTAGAACGCCTTGCGGGCGGGGTCCATGGTCTCGTGGTTCTCCCAGGCCTCCGGGATCATCATCATCATGGCCTGGGTGACGGGCCGGCCGGAGAGCACGAGCAGCTCGGCGACCTCGTCCAGGGACTGCGAGTCGGAGGCGCCCTCCGAGCAGATCGGGAACAGCTCCTCGGGGTTGCGGCCCAGCAGCGGGGACTTCAGCTGCGACTGGCGGGCGCGCATCCAGTTCCGGTTGCCCTTGACGGTGTTGATCTCGCCGTTGTGCGCGAGCGTGCGCATGGGCTGGGCCAGCGGCCACGAGGGGAAGGTGTTGGTGGAGAACCGGGAGTGCACGATCGCGAGCTCGGTGGTGAACCGCTCGTCGGACAGGTCCGGGTAGAAGGGCTCGAGCTGCTGGGTGGTCAGCATGCCCTTGTAGACGATCGTGCGCGAGGACAGCGAGGGGAAGTAGACGCCGGACCGGTTCTGGGCGCGCTTGCGCAGCCGGAACGCCTTCTGGTCCAGGCGCCGCCGGGCGGCCTCGTCCTCGGGGGCCGGCGTGGACTCGGCCACGAACAGCTGCACGAAGTAGGGCATGACCTCCAGCGCGGACCGGCCCACCACGGACTCGGCGACCGGGACGGGCCGCCAGCCGAGGACCTGCAGCTCCTCGGAGCGCGCGAGCTCCTCGAGGGCGCCCTGGATCCGCTCCGCGTTCTCCCCGCCGTGCGGGAGGAACGCGGTGCCCACGGCGTAGCCGCCCAGGGGCGGCAGCTCGAAGTCCAGCACGGCGCGGAAGAACGCGTCCGGCAGCTGGGTCAGCAGACCGGCGCCGTCACCGGTGCCCTCGTCGCCGCCCACGGCGCCGCGGTGCTCCAGGTTGCGCAGCGCCGTCAGCGCCGCGTCGACGATCTCGTGGCTCGGGGCGCCGTTGAGGGTCGCGACCACGGCGAGGCCGCACGCGTCCTTCTCCTCGTCCGGGTGGTAGAGGCCCTGCTCCTCGGGCGCGTTGGAGAACTGCTCGAACGGGGACTCCGGCTGCTCCTGCGCGGTCTCGGCGGGATCGGCCGGACGCGGGTCCGTGCCGCCCTGGGCGGAAGTGTCACCGGGGGTGCCGGCCGGGGTAGAGGTCATGACTGACGTCTCCTCACCATGGGATGCGGTCAACAGGAGCGGCCCCCGCGGCAGAGCTCCGGTCGGGAGGTGCCGCCGGATCGTGAGCTGCCGCCGGCGTCCTCGAGCAGTGGTCGAGGAGGTGCCGGGCGGCGGAAGGGCCCCGTTCCAGGAATGTCCGACGATGGACGATCGTGGCGTGCACCGGAGCGGTGGACGTGGTTCACCCGTCCGCCGGTCAGGCGCTGGAAAAATCTAGCACTCAGATGTTACAGCTCTGAAAACTCTCCGGCCAGGAGCTCCGGTGCGGCCCCCGGTGCGGTATCAGGCGCGCGAGGCCTCCACCGCGGCGCCGCGGGCCCTGCGGCGGCGGAGCACCACCGCCGCGAAGAGGGCCAGCCCGAGCAGCACGAGCCCCAGGGCGGTCCACACGTGCACGCGCAGGCCCAGCACCATGAGGGACGGGTCGATCCGCAGGAACAGCTCGATGAGCATCCGGCCCAGGCCGTAGTGGACCAGGTAGAGCGCGAAGAGGCGGCCGCCGTCCAGGCGGAACCGCCGGTCCAGGGCCAGCAGGAGCACCACGCCGAGCAGGTTCCACAGGGACTCGTAGAGGAACGTGGGGTGGAAGAGGGTGTCCGCCGGCAGCCCGGCCGGGAAGTTCGGGCTTCCGGGGTCGATCTCGAGGCCCCACGGGGCGGTGGTGGGCCGGCCGAAGAGCTCCTGGTTGAACCAGTTGCCCCAGCGCCCGATCGCCTGCGCGAGGAGCAGGCCGGGTGCCGCGGCGTCGGCGAAGACGGCCAGGGAGACGTTGTTGCGGCGGCACACCCACCACGCGGCCGCCGCGCCGAAGGCCACGGCCCCCATGATCCCGAGACCGCCCTCCCAGATCCGCAGCGCGTCGACGGGGTCGGCGCCCGGGCCGAAGTAGCCGGCCGGGTCGGTGATGAGCACGTGGTAGACGCGGGCGCCCACGATCCCGGCGGGAACGGCCCACATCACGATGTCCCACACGATCTCCGGGTCCAGCCCCCGGGCCGCCCAGCGGCGCGTGGTCAGCCACAGCGCGGCCGCGATGCCCGCGAGGATGCACAGCGCGTAGGCGTGCACGGTCAGCGGGCCGAGCGAGAAGCCGGACCAGTCCGGGGAGGGGATGCCCTGCCGGAGCGGGGCGCTCATCAGGGCGGGCACGGGGGGAACGGCGCTCAGCAGCATGCGGTGGGGCCTCGGCTCGTGGGGTCGTCGGGACGGGCGGCCCCGCCCGGAGGAGGGCGGGGCGCCACGTCACGCTATCAGGCGCGCCCGGCCAGTTCCCGGGCCAGCGCGCCCACGGCCTCGGGGCCGCCGTCGGCCAGCGCCTGCACGAGGGCGGTGCCCACGATGACGCCGTCCGCGTAGGCCCCGATCTCCTCGACGTGCTCCCGGCGGGAGACGCCCAGGCCCACGCACACGTGCTGGGCCCCGGCGGCGCGGGTGTCCGCCACGAGCTTCTCGGCGACGTCGGAGACGGCGTCCCGGGCGCCGGTGACGCCCATCACGGAGACCGCGTAGACGAAGCCGCTCGCGGCCTTGACCACCAGGTCGAGCCGCTCCCGCGAGGAGGAGGGCGCCACCAGGAAGATCCGGTCCAGGCCGTGGGCCTGGGACGCGGCGAACCACTCCCGGGCCTCGTCGGGGATCAGGTCGGGGGTGATCATCCCCGCTCCCCCGGCCTCGGCGAGCCGGCGGGCGAACGTGTCGACGCCCATCTGCAGGACGGGGTTCCAGTAGGTCATCACCACGGGCACCGCGTCGGTGCGCTCGGCCACGGCACGGACCACGCGGAACACGTCGGCCACCCGGAACCCGTTGGCGAGGGCCGTGGTGGTCGCGTGCTGGATCACCGGCCCGTCCATGACGGGGTCCGAGTACGGGATGCCGATCTCGATGACGTCGGCGCCGTTGGTGCCCAGGGCCACGGCCGCCTCGATGGACTCGTCGACGGTCGGGAAGCCGGCGGGGAGGTAGCCGACGAGGGCCGGCCGGCCCTGGTCCCGGCACTCGGCGATGCGCGCGGCCAGCCGCGAGCCGGGGTCGGCGCTCAGGCCCGGCGGCAGGAGGCGGGAGGCGAGGTCCGCCCCGGGGGTCTCGTGTCGGGTGGTGCTCACAGTCGCTCGCCCTTCTCGCCGAGCTCGGCCTCGGCGCTGTCGTCCGGTAGCATCCCGAACCATTCCGCGGCGGTCGCCACGTCCTTGTCGCCCCGCCCGGAGAGGGAGACCACGATGATCTTCTCCGCGGCCGCCTCCGGCCCGAGCTCCTCCACCCAGCGCCGGCCGATCTTCAGCGCGCCGGCCAGGGCGTGGGAGGTCTCGATGGCGGGGATGATGCCCTCGGTGCGGCACAGGAGCCGGAAGGACTCCATCGCCTCCACGTCGGTGATCGCCTCGTAGCGCGCCCGCCCGATGTCGTGCAGGTAGGAGTGCTCGGGGCCCACGGCCGGGTAGTCCAGGCCCGCGGAGATCGAGTGGGACTCGAGCGTCTGCCCGTCCTCGTCCTGCATGAGGTAGGTCCGGGCGCCGTGCAGCACCCCGGGACGGCCCAGCGAGATCGTGGCGGCGTGGCGTCCGGACTCCACGCCGTCCCCGCCGGCCTCCAGGCCGTAGAGCTCCACCGAGGGGTCGTCCAGGAAGCCGTGGAAGATGCCGATCGCGTTGGACCCGCCGCCCACGCAGGCCGCGACGGCGTCCGGGAGGCGCCCGGCCTGGGCCAGGATCTGCTCGCGGGTCTCCTCGCCGATCTGCTCGTGGAAGTAGCGGACCATCGCGGGGAACGGGTACGGCCCCGCCGCGGTGCCCAGCAGGTAGTGGGTGTGCTCGACGGAGGCGACCCAGTCCCGCAGGGCCTCGTTGATCGCGTCCTTGAGCGTGCGGGAGCCGTTGGTCACGGGCACCACGGTGGCGCCCAGCAGCTCCATGCGCGCGACGTTGAGGGCCTGGCGCCGGGTGTCCTCCTCGCCCATGTAGACCACGCACTCCATGCCGAACAGGGCGGCGGCGGTGGCCGAGGCCACGCCGTGCTGGCCGGCGCCGGTCTCGGCGATCAGCCGGGTCTTGCCCATCCGGCGCGCCAGCAGGGCCTGGCCGAGCACGTTGTTGATCTTGTGCGAGCCGGTGTGGTTGAGGTCCTCCCGCTTGAGGAAGATCCGGCACCCGGCCTCGGCGGCGAAGCGCTGGGCCTCGGTGAGCAGGGAGGGCCGGTTCGAGTAGTCGCGGGAGAGCCGCTGGAACTCCGCGATGAACTCCGGGTCGGCCTTCGCCTTCTCGAACACGTCCGTGAGCTCGTCGAGGGCGGCGATGAGGGACTCGGGCATCCACCGGCCCCCGAAGTCCCCGAAGTACGGCCCGGGGGCCTCGCGCAGGGAGGCGGCCTCCGCGGCGACGGCCTCCGCCTCGGTCTCGGGGACGTGCCGCCGGGCGCGCGCGGCGGCACCGGCGGCGCGGAAGGCCGCGATGGTGGACGCGGGCTCGGCGCTGCGCACGAGGGCCTCGCCGACCAGGACGGCCTTGGCCCCGTGCGAGGCGTAGAGGGCGATCTGCTCCTCGCCCTCGACACCGGACTCGGCCACGATCACCGCGTCCTGGGGCAGGAGGCCGGCGAGCCGGCCGAAGGTCTCGACGTCGGTGTCGAGGGTCTTGAGGTTGCGGACGTTGACGCCCACGATGCGCGCGCCCACGGCGACCGCCCGCTCGATCTCCTCGGGCGTGTGCGTCTCCACCAGGGCGTGCATGCCCAGCTCGTGGGTCAGCGCGAGGAAGCGGCGCAGCTCGTCGTCGGAGAGGGCGGCGACGATCAGCAGGACGAGGTCGGCCCCGTGGGCGCGCGCCTCCCAGATCTGGTACTCGTCGACCGTGAAGTCCTTGCGCAGCACGGGCACCCCCACGGCCGCGCGCACGGCGTCGAGGTCCGCCAGGGAGCCGTTGAAGCGTCGCTGCTCCGTCAGCACGGAGATCACCGAGGCCCCGCCGTGCTCGTAGGCCGCGGCCAGGCGCGCCGGGTCCTCGATCGGTGCCAGCGCGCCCTTGGAGGGGCTCGAGCGCTTGACCTCGGCGATGACCTGCACGGCGTCCGCGCTGGGTCCCCGGAGCGCCGACTCGGCGTCCAGGGCCGGCGGCCGCTGTGCGGCGGCCCGGCGGAGCTCGTCGAGGCCGACGTGCTCACGGCGCTCCGCGAGATCCGCCCGGACGCCCTCGATGATGGCGTCCAGGACCGTCCCGGTGCTCTGTTGCGACATGGTTTCCTGTCCTCTCGGCGGCGCTGGCCGCGCTGGTGCGTTCGTGGGCCGCGCCCGGACCGGGCGGGGACGGCGACCCGTCCCTTCCGGGGACCGGTCGGCCCGTGCGCGTGCCGCGCTGCCGGGGCCGGCCCGCGCCGGCCCGGTCTCAGCCCTGGTGCTGGCGCGCCTCGTGCTTGCGCTGCTCGGAGCCGCTGCCGTGGCCCATCCTGCTCAGCACGGCGCCGGCGACGAGCCCGACGACGACCAGCACGATGCCCGCGATCAGCAGGGCGGTGCTGCCCACCGTGAAGCCCACCACGCCCACGATGACGCCCACCGACATGATGCCGACGGTCACCCACGCGGCCAGCGTGTTGCCGTGCCCCACGAAGCCGGTGTGGTCGAGGACGATCTCGTTTCCGTTTGCCATGTTGTTGCACTCCCGATTTCCCTGCCGGAGCCAGCCGGCTCCGCGCGCACGGCCCCGGCGGGGCGCGGCGGTTGCTGACAGTCTGTCCCGTCCCATTGTGCCACCCCTCGGGCCGCGCCCGCGCACGCCCCACGGGGCCCGGGGGCGCCCGCTGCCCCGCCGCGGCGCGCCCGGAGCCCCGGGGCGGACAGGGCGCTCAGGCGGTGGGGTCGCGGCCCTCGGTGAGGGCGTCCCACGAGTCGATCTCGTCGCCGGAGCGGGCCGTCCCGGCCGGGGGCCCGTCCGCCCCGGAGCGCTCGTAGCGCCGGGCCGCGGTCCAGGTGCGGCCGGCCACGAGGGCCCAGGCGCCGCACAGCGCCACGAGCGCCGAGGCGGCCGCCGCGAGCGGGGGCCAGGCGGTGACGGCGAAGTCGCCGCCGGCGTTGATCATGCCGGTGGCCTCGCCCACGGCGGTCTGCGCGGCCCCGGCCGGATCGGCCAGCACGGCCACGGACGCGGCCAGGGCGCCGAGGCCGGCGAGCACGACCACCACGGAGACCACGGTGCGCAGCACCCGGCCGGAGATCGCCGTGGTGAGGGCGCCGGCGGCCGCGACGAGCCCGAGGGCGGTGACGGCCGGCGCCGCGTCGGACCCGGCGACGTCCACGGTCACGGGCTCGAGCGTGGTCTGCACCGTGGCGGAGACCCAGGTGGCGGCCGAGCAGGCGAACACGGCCAGGGCGGCGACCAGGGTGGCGAGCACCACCGTGGACCGCCGGGACAGCGCCGCCCGCCGGGAGCCGCTGGCCTCAGGCACGCCCGGCGCCCGTCTCCGGCACGGCCACCCGGTCGAGGTCCAGGGCGTGCAACCGCTCGGCGAGCAGCACCGCTCGCAGCGGTGCGGTGGCCTTGGTGAGGGACTCGAGGGCCTCGGTCTCGGGGTCGGAGTCCGCGACGATCCCGCCGCCGGCCTGGACGTAGGCCTTGCCGTCGACGAGCAGGGCCGTGCGGATGGCGATGGCCATGTCCATGTCCCCCGCGAAGTCGAGGTAGCCGACCACGCCGCCGTAGACGGCGCGGCGCAGGGGCTCGTACTCGTCGAGCAGGCGCAGGGCCCGGGGCTTGGGCGCCCCGGAGAGGGTGCCGGCGGGGAACGTCGCGGCGAGCACGTCGTAGGCGGTGGCGTCCGGGCGCATCCGGCCGACGACGTTGGAGCACAGGTGCATGATGTGGCTGAAGCGCTCCACCTCCATGAACTCCGTGACCTCCACCGAGCCCGGGACGGCGATCTTGGAGATGTCGTTGCGCGCGAGGTCCACGAGCATGAGGTGCTCGGAGCGCTCCTTCTCGTCCTGGAGCAGGTCCCGCTCCAGCGCGAGGTCCTCCTCGACGGTGCGCCCGCGCGGGCGGGACCCGGCGATGGGGTGGGTCACCGCCTGGTCCCCCGTGACGGTCACGAGCGCCTCCGGGGAGGAGCCGACGATCGAGAAGGGACGGCCGCCGGCGTCCTCGAAGCTGTACAGGTACATGTACGGGCTGGGGTTGATGGCGCGCAGCATGCGGTAGACGTCGAGGGAGTCGGCCGTGCACCCGGTCTCGAAGCGCCGGGAGACGACCACCTGGAAGATGTCCCCGTCCACGATGGCCTTCTTGCCCTCCACGATGGAGTTCATGAACAGGGTGCGGTCCCAGCTCTGGTCGACCTTGGACTCCAGGTCCCCCCGGATCTCGTCGCTGCCGGTGAGCGTCGAGGCCGTGCCGTGGCCGAGGGGCCGGGCGAGCCGCTCCAGCATCGCGTGCACCCGGTCCACGGCGTCGGCCCAGGCCTCGTCGACGCGCTCGTCGGTGTCGTCGAAGTTGATCGCGTTGGCCACGAGCATCACGGTGCCGTCCGTGTTGTCGTGGACGGCGATGTCCGAGACCAGGTTCATGGCCAGCTCGGGGATGCGGAGGTCGTCCTCCGGCGGGTGCGGGAGCTTCTCCCAGCGGCGCACGGCCTCCCAGCCGACGAAGCCCACGAGCCCGGAGGTCAGCGGGGGGACGTCCTCGAAGCGCTCCGTGTGCAGCAGCGCCATGGTGTCCCGCAGCGCCTCGACGGGGTTGCCGCCGGTGGGGGCGCCGGCCGGGGCCTGCCCGATCCAGTGCGCCTCTCCGTCCCGGGCGGTGAGCGTGGCCCGCGAGTCGGCGCCGATGAAGGAGTAGCGGGACCAGACGCCGCCCTCGGCGGCGGACTCGAGGAGGAACGTGCCCGCCCGGGCCGCCCCGTCCTCGAGGGCGAGGGCCCGGTAGAGACCGATCGGGGTCATGGCGTCCGCGAGGATCTTGACGCGGACGGGGATGACGCGGCGCTCCGCGGCGAGCGCGCGGAACTCCTCGAGCGTGGGGCTGATGCTGCCCAGGTCCTGCATGGGTGTCGACCTGACTTCCTGGTGGCGGACGGGAGGGAGGAGGGTGGCGGGACTCAGACGGCGGCGACGGCGCCGAGGTCGCGGCCGTCGAAGCAGCTGCGGGTGCCGGTGTGGCAGGCCGCCCCGGTCTGGTCGACCCGGACGAGGAGGGCGTCGCCGTCGCAGTCGAGGCTCACGCTGTGCACGGCCTGGACGTGCCCGGACGTGTCGCCCTTGCGCCAGTACTCCTGGCGGGAGCGGGACCAGAAGGTCACGCGGCCCTCCGTGAGGGTGCGGCGCAGGGCCTCGTCGTCCATCCAGCCCAGCATGAGCACCTCGAGGGTGTCGTGCTGCTGCACCACGGCGGCCACGAGGCCCGAGGGGTCGCGCTTGAGCCGCCGGGCCACGGCGGGGTCGAGGACGTCGGTTCCGGTGTCGGGGGTCTGCTCGCTCATCGCCACCCATCCTATCGACCTGTCCGGGCGGCCCGGCCCCCGGCGTCCCCCGGCGTTCGCCGGGGACCTCCGGAGCCGTCAGGGGGCCTCCGGCCGGGCGCACCACCGGAGCCCGTCCGTGTCCTCGCCCGTGTCCTCGCCCGTGTCCTCGTCCGTGTCCTCGTACTCGTCGGGGGACCCCCCGGTGTCCGCGTGGCCGAGCAGCCGGCGGGTCAGCGCCTCCCGACCGGAGAGGAGCTCGTCGAGGGCGGCGGACAGGTCCGCGTCCGCCGCGTCCTCGCCCCGGACCGCCGCCGCGAGGACGGCCCGGCGGACCAGCTCCTTCGGGAAGGAGCCGGTGGTCCCCTCCGCGCGCGCCGCCGCGGCGTCGAGGGCGGCGGCGGAGAACCGCTGCTCCCCCGCGTACCGCCGGAACAGCCGGGACCGGGCGTCCGCGTCCGGCAACGGCACCTCGACCGCGAGGTCCACGCGCCCGGGGCGCTCGGCGAGCGCCCGCTCCAGCACGGCCACGCGGTTGGTCGTGAGCACGAACGCGACGTCGGCGTCGCCGTCGAGCCCGTCCAGGGCGTCGAGCACCTCGAAGAGCACCGGCTGGGGCCCGGGCCCGAGGTCCCGGTCCATCGCCACGAGGTCGACGTCCTCGAGCACCACGATCGACGGCTGGAAGGTGCGGGCCACCTCGGCGGCGGCCCCGATGAGGTGCAGGCCCGACCCGGTCAGCAGGATCGCCGTGGTCCCCGGGGTGACGGAGAGCAGGTGCCGGACCGTGAGGGTCTTGCCGGTCCCCGGCGGGCCGTGGAGCAGGATCCCGCGCTTGAGGTGCTGGCCCGCGGCCCGGAGCGCGTCGCGGTGCTCCCCGATGCCCACGACGTGCCCCACCACCTGCTCCAGCAGGCCCGGGGGCAGCACGATCTCGTCGGCGGGCACGTGCGGGCGCGGCAGGAACGTGGCCCCGGCCTCGCTGCCGTACTCGGTGGCGGCGAACGAGAGCACCTGGCCGCGCAGCACGCTGCGCTCGAGCATCAGCGCCCGCAGCCGGGCGAGGAACGTGCCGCAGACGGCGGGGTCCGCGGCGAGCACCTCCAGGACCACCTGCGGCCGGCCGTACTCGGGCCGGGGCATGCGCTGGAGCACGGCCACCGGCACCCCGTCCACGGTGAGGCACCGGATGCCGAACGCGACGACCTGCCGCCCGGTGGCCGGGCCCGTGGCCCGGGTCGCGTAGTCGACGGGGCCGATGTCGGCCCCGGAGTACGGGGCCGTGAGCAGCTCGGCGAGGCCGAGGTCGTCGCGGCTCCGGCCGCCGCTGACGCCGAGGAGGGAGCCCGGCCCGTCCCCCGCCAGCTCGGCGAGGGCGATGTCGACGTCCGCCAGGCGGTGCGGGGCGAAGTCCTCCTGGACCACGGGCAGGGTCCGCACGTCCGCGCCGAGCACCGCGGACAGGTGCCGCCCGAGCGGCGTGGGCTCGTCCCCGCGCTCGGGCGGCAGGGCGGCGAGGCGGTCCACCAGGCGCCGGACCGAGCGCAGGAGCTGGGCGTCGTCCGGATCAGGGAGCGGGCCGGCGGGAGAGGAGTCGTCCATGGGCCGACCCTACCGGGACGGTGGGCAGACGGGTGGCGGCGACGGTCAGGAAGGACACCGCGAGGATCAGCACGGACAGCCCGAGGGCGTAGGTGCCCACCGCGCGATAGCCGCCCACCAGGGCGGGGTCGAGGAAGAAGTACGGGTACCAGCCCACCAGCTGCCCCCGGACCAGGGTGTACACGGCCCACAGCGCCGGGAACACGGTGGACGCCCAGGTGGCGGCCCAGCGCAGCCGCCGGCGGCCCGGGCACAGCAGGAAGTCGGCCACGGCGTAGACCGGCAGCACGAAGTGCAGCACCTGCGAGGACAGCGGGACGAGGAAGAGGTGGCCGAACAGCTCCGCGTTGGCCAGCAGCACCCCGAACACCGCCCCGGAGACCACGGTGTAGGTGGTGGCCATCGCCCGGAGCCCGGTCAGCCAGCCCGGCTCCCGCGCCCCGGCGGCGGTGTGCAGGAGGGCCAGCAGCACGGCGAGGATCAGCAGCACGGCGCTGTGGACCGTGAAGTAGCTGAACAGGTTCGACCCCAGGCAGGTGCGCGTCACGAAGGCGCAGTCCGCCCGGGAGACCAGGGCCCAGACCGCGACGGCCAGGGCGCAGGCCCGGGCGGCGACGACGACGACTCGCACGTGCGTCCTCCTCCCGGCCCTCCGGGCTCCAGGATAGGAGTTCAGGCACCCGCAGGCCGTGCCCGCCCGCCCGTGGCCCTGCCGGGTCGGGTCGGCGGCGCCTATGGTGGGAGCAGGACCAGAGCGGCGACGGCGGGCGGGACCGAGACGATGCATCCCAGGACGGCGACGGGGCGGCGCGCCGCCCCCGGCACGGCGGTGGCCGCGCTCGTCGTCGCGGTGCTGTGCGGCTGCGGGAGCCCCGGCGCACCGGGCCCGCCGGCCGGGTCCCCCACGGCGACGGCGTCCCCGGCCTCCCCCGCTGCGTCGACCGCTCCCGCCACGGACGTCACGTGGGGCGCCTATCCGAACCGCCGGGAGGCGTGCGCGGCGGTCGCCGACGACCTCCTGGTGCTCGCGCTGCTGCCGGCCGGACTGTCGGCGGGCCCGACCGTGGCGGAGGTGCAGGACGTCGAGGACGAGGTCGAGTCCGTGCGCGGGGCCGCTCCTCCGGCGCTGGCCGCGGACTACGCGCGGGTTCAGCTGCTGGTCGACTCCTACGGGGAGGACCTGGCGGAGGACCCCTCGGCACGGTTCGACGGGCAGGCGCTCGACGAGGCGCTCGTCCCGGTGCGGGACTGGCTGGAGGAGACCTGCCGGGACGGGGACCGAGCCTGAGGTCTCAGCGGTGCAGTGTGGCGCCGGGCGGCTCCCCGAACCTGGCCCGGTAGGCGGTCGCGAAGCGCCCGGGATGGCCGAAGCCCCAGCGGGCGGCGACGGCCGCGACCGTCACGCCCCCGGCCGGGTCGACCCGGAGCAGCTCCTGCCGGGCGGCATCCAGGCGGGCCTCCCGCAGGTAGCCGACGGGGGTGCGCCCGAGCTCCCGGCGGAACGCGGCCTGCAGCCCGCGGGGGCTCATCCGTGCCGCCGCGGCGATCTCGGCGAGACCCACGTCCTCGTGCAGGTGCTCGTCGACGAAGGCGACCGCCCGGCGCACCTGCGCCGGCAGCGCCGGGGCGCTCTCCGACGGCGCCGGCTGCCCCAGGAAGGTGTTCGGGAAGCAGTGCAGCAGGGCACCGGCCAGCGACCGGAACGCCTCGGCCCGCACCAGGGGCGTGCGCAGCGCCTCCGCGTTGGGCAGCAGGTCCCGGTGGAAGTGCCGGACCTGGGCCAGCCAGTGCCGCGTCATCTGCGCGGACACGGGCGTGCTGCCCGTGAAGCGCAGCGCGAAGTCCGGCGCGCCGAGCAGGTCGCGCGCGAGCTCTTCGACCGAGCGGGCGTCCAGGACCACGGTGCTCAGCTCCAGCAGCCCGTCCCACCGGCCGCCGTACAGTCCCTGGGGCAGCAGGAACGGCAGGGTCGTGCCGATGCGCTCCTTCCCGGAGCTGACCGTCAGCCGCCCGGTCAGCACGTGCACGACCGAGTACGTGCCCGAGACGTCGCCCGTGCCGGAGGACTCCGAGGTGGACAGCCGGAACCGGTGTGCCAGGAGCGGACCCGTCGAGGCCGCAGCCATGCGTAGCTCGAACGAGCCGTCGGTGGGCGAGCGCATGCCGAGGCCCGTGTAGAGCTCTGACATGGCGGCGATGCCCCGGTCGGCGTCGTTCGTGGCGAACGACGTCCGGCGGACCGGGTCCGCCGCGGGGCCGGAGTCCTCTCCCGGCGCGGACGTCTCGTTCGTGGTCATGGATGTCCTCGGCATGTGCAGGGGCGGCCCCGTCCCGGGGCCGCCCCTCGTGCGGTGCGCTATCGGCGGTTGAGGAGGCCTCGCAGCTTGCCGCCCAGACCGCGGCCGCTCCTGCCCGCGCCCGCCTGTCCGGCGGCGTTCATTCCGCGGGTGCCCCGGCGTCCGCCGGCGGGACGGCCGGCGGTCCCCCCGGCACGTCCGGTGAAGCTCCTGATGATGCTGTTCAGTCCCACGGTGGATTCTCCTTCGGGTCGGCCTGTCGAGCGACTGTCGTCAGCTCACTGTCGACTCTACGCCCGGTGGACGTCCCGGACCACGGGGCCGTTCAGCGGACCTCGTGGCCGGCCGCGCGCAGCGCGTCCTTGACCTCGGCGATCGCGTGCACGGGACCGAAGTGGAAGATCGAGGCGGCGAGCACGGCGTCAGCGCCCGCGTCCACCGCCGGCGGGAAGTGCTCGGGGGCGCCCGCGCCGCCGGAGGCGATGAGGGGCACGTGCACCCGGGCGCGCACGGCCCGGATCATCTCCAGGTCGAAGCCCGCCTGGGTGCCGTCCGCGTCCATGGAGTTGAGCAGGATCTCCCCCACGCCGCGGTCCTCGGCCTCCTGCGCCCAGTCCAGGGCGTCGAGACCGGTCAGCGTGCGCCCCCCGTGGGTCGTGACCTCGAAGCCGGAGGGCGTGTTGCCCGTGCGGCGGGCGTCGAGGGAGAGGACGAGCACCTGGCTGCCGAAGTGCCCGGTGATCTCGTCGATCACGCCGGGCCGGGCGACCGCGGCGGTGTTGATGGACGCCTTGTCCGCGCCGCAGCGCAGCAGCCGGTCGACGTCGGCGACCGCGCGGACGCCGCCGCCCACCGTGAGCGGGATGAAGACCTGCTCGGCCGTGCGGGAGACCACGTCGAAGGTCGTGGCCCGGGCGGCCGAGGACGCCGTGACGTCGAGGAACGTCAGCTCGTCCGCACCGGCCTCGTTGTAGCGCTTGGCGAGCTCCACCGGGTCACCGGCGTCGCGCAGGTTCTCGAAGTTCACTCCCTTGACGACTCGACCGGCGTCGACGTCCAGGCAGGGGATGACACGTACGGCAACGCCCACGGGCGGCACCTCCTCGGCTGCGGGGATGGGGCGGGAAGGGGGTCAGATCCGGGCGGCCTGGATCGGGGAGACCAGGATGGCGCGTGCCCCGACGTCGTAGAGGGCGTCCATGACCTTGTTGGTCTCGGACTTGGGGACCATGGCGCGCACGGCCCAGGCGTTGCCGCGGCCGAGCCGGGAGATGGTGGGCCCCTCCATGCCGGGGGTGATCCGGGTGGCGGCCTCGACGTACTCCTCGGCGACGTCGTAGTCCATCAGCACGTACTGCCGGGCCACGAGCACGCCCTGCAGGCGCCGGCGCAGCACGGCGAGGCCCTCGGGCTCCCCGGCCGCGCGGCTGCGGATGAGCAGCGCCTCGGAGGTCATGATGGGGTCGCCGAAGACCTGCAGGCCCGCGGCGCGCAGGGTGTTGCCGGTCTCCACGACGTCGGCGATCGCGTCCGCCACGCCCAGCCGGATGGAGGACTCCACGGCGCCGTCGAGGCGGACCACAGAGGCCTCCACACCCTGCTCGGCGAGGTAGTCGCGCAGCAGGCCGTCGTAGCTCGTGGCGATGCGCTTCCCGGCCAGCTCGGCGATCGAGGAGAACTCGCCCGCCGGGCCCGCGAACCGGAACGTGGAGCGGGCGAAGTCCAGCCCCAGGTCCTCGTCGGCGTGGGCCCCGGAGTCCAGGAGCAGGTCCCGGCCGGTGATCCCGACGTCGAGGATGCCCCCGCCCACGTACACCGCGATGTCCCGGGGGCGCAGGTAGAAGAACTCGACGTTGTTCTCGGGGTCCACGAGCACCAGCTCGCGGGAGTCCCGCCGCTGCCGGTAGCCGGCCTCCTTGAGCATGGTGACGGAGGACTCGGACAGGGCGCCCTTGTTGGGCACTGCGACACGCAGCATGGGGTTCCTTCTCGGCTCAGGGAGTTCGGTGGGGCGGGGACGGACGGTGCGGCGGGGCGCTCAGAGGTGGCGGTAGACGTCCTCGAGCCGCAGGCCCTTCGCGACCATCATCACCTGCACGTGGTAGAGCAGCTGCGAGATCTCCTCCGCGGCCTGCTCCGAGGTCTCGTACTCGCAGGCCATCCAGACCTCGGCGGCCTCCTCGACGACCTTCTTGCCGATGCCGTGCACGCCGGTGTCGAGCTCCCGGACCGTGCCGGAGCCCTCCGGTCGGGTCACGGCTTTGTCGCTGATCTCGGCGAAGAGGGTCTCGAAGGTTTTCACGACTACCAGGGTAATGGGTCCGCGACGGCCTCCGGACCGGCGCGGGCCCGTACGCCCCGCGGGGCGGGGCTCAGACCCCGAGGGAGCGCAGCAGCAGCGCGGTGCGCACCGCGGCGGCCGTGGCCTCGTAGCCCTTGTCCTCCTGGGAACCCTCGAGCCCGGCGCGGTCCAGGCCCTGCTGCTCGGTGTCGCACGTGAGCACGCCGAAGCCCACGGGCACGCCGGTGCGCACCGACACGTCCGTGAGGCCCTGGGTGGCCGCCGAGCACACGTAGTCGAAGTGCGGGGTGCCGCCGCGCACGACCACGCCGAGGGCCACCACGGCGTCGAGGCCCGGGGCGAGGCGGGCCGCGGCGACGGGCAGCTCGAAGCTGCCGGGCACGCGCACGACCGGCGCGTCCCGCACGCCGGCGTCGGCGAGGGCGCGGCGGGCGCCGTCGACCAGCCCGTCCATGATCTCCGTGTGCCAGCTGGAGGCGACGACGGCGACGCGCAGGCCGCTCGCGTCGTCGGTGCTGAGGTCGATGTCGGGGGCGCCGTGTCCGCTCATGGGGTGTGGTCTCCTGTGCCGTTGGTGGTGCCGTTGGTGGTGCTGTCGGTGGTGCTGTCGTACGTGCGGTCGGTCGTGCGATCGGTGGTGCGGTCGGTGGTGCGGTCGGTGGTGCGGTCGGCCCGGCCGCCGGGCTCCGCCGCGGGGCCGCGGTGGGCGGTGGGGTCGTCGACGTGGCGCAGGCGGTGCCGCATGCGGTCCCGCTTGGTCACGAGGTAGTCGTGGTTCTCCGGGCGGGCCGGCACCTCGTTGGGCACCATGGCGACCACCTCGATCCCCAGGTCGGCCAGGCGCTCGGCCTTGACGGGGTTGTTGCTCAGCAGCCGGATCCGGGTCAGCCCGAGCCGGTGCAGGATGGCCGCCGCGGCGGTGTAGTCCCGGGCGTCGGCGGGCAGGCCGAGCAGCTCGTTCGCCTCGACCGTGTCCGCCCCGCCGTCCTGGAGCTTGTAGGCGCGCAGCTTGTTCACCAGCCCGATCCCCCGGCCCTCGTGGTTGCGCAGGTAGATGAGGGTGCCGCCGTCGTCGGAGATCCGGCGCAGCGCCAGGTGCAGCTGGGGCCCGCAGTCGCACCGGTAGGAGCCGAAGACGTCCCCCGTGAGGCACTCGGAGTGCAGCCGCACGAGCGGGGGCCGGCCCACGGGCACGCGGTCCGAGGAGGGCGCGGTGAGGCTGAGGTGCTCGGCGACCGCGTCCCCGGGCCCGCCCGGCAGCTGCCAGCCGATGACCTCGAACCGGCCCTCGGGCGTGGGCACCACCACGGGCTCGGAGCTGACCAGGGGGGCGTCCGGCCTCATCGGCGGTCCTCCTGCAGCTGCGCCGCCAGGTCCTCGATGCTCACGAGCGGGATGCCGTGCCGGTCGGCGAAGGCGCGCAGGGCGGGCAGCCGCATCATCTCGCCCTCGTCGTGGACGAGCTCGGCGATCACGCCGACCGGCTCGAGCCCGGCGAGGGAGCACAGCTCGACGGCGGCCTCGGTGTGCCCGCGGCGCACGGCGACCCCGCCCTCGGCGGCCCGGAGGGGCAGCACGTGCCCGGGCCGGGTGATGTCCCCGGGCCCGGCCGCGGGGTCGGCCAGCACCCGGGCGGTGAGCGCGCGGTCGGCGGCGCTGATGCCGGTGCTCACCCCGAGGCGGGCGTCGCACGTGACGGTGTAGGCGGTGCCCTTCGAGTCCTCGTTGACGTCGACCATCGGGGGCAGCCGCATCGCCTCGGCCCGCGCCCCGGTCATGGGCACGCACACGACCCCGGAGCTGTGCCGGATGGTGAAGCCCATCAGCGCGGGCGTGGCGTGCTCGGCCGCGAAGACGATGTCGCCCTCGTTCTCCCGGTCGGCGTCGTCCACGACGACGACGGGCCGGCCCTGGGCCATGGCCTCGACGGCCGCCCCCACGGGGTCGAGCCGGATCTCCCCGGTCGCCCCGTCGCCCCCGCGGCCGGTCCCCTCGTGGGTGCTGCTGGTCCGCATCATGCTCCTTCTCCTGCCGTGGTCCGGGCCGTCTCCGGCGCCGGGGTGCTGTCGGTCCGGGCGAAGGCCAGCAGGCGCTGGGCGTACTTCGCGAGGACGTCGACCTCGAGGTTGACGGACGCGCCGACGGGGCGGCGTCCGAGGGTGGTCTCGGCGAGGGTGGCCGGGATGAGCCCGACCTCGAACCAGTGCTCCCCGGCACCGGGGGCGCTGACCGCCGTCACGGTGAGGGACACGCCGTCCACGGCGATCGACCCCTTCTCGGCGAGGAACGGGGCGAGCTCGGCGGGCACGGCGATCCGGACCCGCTCCCACTCCCCCAGGTCCTCGCGGACCGTGACGGTGCCCGTGCCGTCGACGTGGCCCTGGACCACGTGCCCGTCCAGCCGCCCGCCGGCGGGCACGCAGCGCTCCAGGTTCACGGTGTCCCCGGCGGCCAGCGCCCCGAGGTTGGTGCGCACGAGCGTCTCGCCGATGACGTCGGCCAGGAACTGCCCGGGGCCGATCTCCTCGGTGCGCGTGGCCGTGAGGCAGACCCCGTTGACGGCGAGGGAGCCGCCGTGCGGCAGGTCGGCCACGAGCGGGCCGGCGTCCACGAGGAGGCGGGCGCTCGTGCCGTCGGGGCGGGGGTCGACCGAGCGCACGGTGCCCTGGCCGGCGACGATTCCTGTGAACATGCGGTGCTACCTCTGTCTCTGTCTTGGTCTCTGACTCTGACTCTGTCTGTCTGTCTGTCTGTCTGTCGGTCTTCGGGGCCGTTGGTCCGCTCAGTCCGGCGGGACGGGCCGCAGGTGGATCCACAGGTCGGGGCCGAGCTGCTGCACGGGCCCGCCGCCGGCGGGGTCGAGCCGCCACCGGGAGGCGTCCGCGAGGGTGCCGATGCCCAGCTCCTCGAAGGCGGGCCGTCCCGCCCCGAGCACGAGGGGCGCCTGGTAGAGGCTGAGCTCGTCGACGAGCCCCGCGCGCAGGAAGCCGGCGGCGACGGTGGCCCCGCCCTCGATCAGCACGTGGCGCACGCCGGCGTCGTAGAGCTCGGCCAGGGCGGAGTGGGGGTCGTGGGTGGCGACGTGCCGGAACCGACCGTCGGTCCCGCGGATCGCGGCGTCCCGGGGCACGGGGCGCAGGCCCATGGCCACGCGCAGGGGTTGCCGCGGGACCACGCCGCCGTCGCCGGTGCGGGCGGTGAGCCGGGGGTCGTCGGCCAGGACCGTGCCGCTGCCCACGAGCACCGCGTCGGCGCGGGCGCGCAGGTCGTGCCCGTGCTCGCGGGCCGACGACGACGTGATCCACCGGCTGGTCCCGTCCGCGGCGGCGATCCGGGCGTCGAGGCTCTGGGCGACCTTCAGGGTCACGAACGGGCGCTGGGCGCGCACGGTCTCGCCCCAGCGGTCGTTGAGCCGCTCGGCCTCCTCGGCCAGCAGCCCCGAGCGGACCTCGAGGCCCGCGGCGTGCAGGGTGGCGGCTCCGCCGGCGGCGGCGGCGGTGCGGTCGGGGGCGCCGTAGACCACGCGGGGCACACCGGCCTCCACGATCGCCTCGGCGCACGGGCCGGTGCGGCCCCAGTGGTTGCACGGCTCGAGGGTGACGTACATGGTGGTGCCCCGGAGGTCGGTGCCGGCGGACCCGGCGCGATCCAGGACGTCGACCTCGGCGTGGACGGTGCCCGCCCCGCGGTGGTGGCCGACGTGCAGGATCCGCCCCTCGGCGTCGACGAGGACGGCTCCGACGAGGGGGTTGGCCCCGCGCGGGCCGCGCGCCGCCGCGTGCAGGGCGGTCCGCATGACCGAGCGCTCGGCGTCGTCGCCGGTCCGGTGCTGCGGGTCCATCACGTCGTCCTTTCCCGGGGCGGAACCGGGGCGCAGGACAACGGTGCCGCCGTCGGGACCCACGGGTCCGGACGGCGCCGTGGCGGGTGCCGTCGACGGCACGCCACGAGGGCCGTTGAACGTGTTGCCTTCCATCCAGACTGTGACTGTCGGTACCGGAGTTCCACCGGTTCGGCCGGGCGACCCGTCGGTGCGGGCGCTGGGCGCCCGCAGGGACGTGGTCGTCCGGTTCGCGGACTGTGACCGCCGGTTCGGACTTCCACCGACCCCGGAACACGTTGTTCGTGCCCCGATTATGTCACAGGGCGTGCCCGCGGCGGCCCGCGGCCGGCCGGCTCAGGACTGCGCGGAGCGGGCCGCCCCGCGCAGGGCCGTGATCGCGGCCCCGGGGTCCTCCGCGCCGTAGACGGCGGAGCCCGCCACGAACGTGTCGGCCCCGGCCTCCGCGGCCCGCACGATGGTTTCCTCGGTGATCCCGCCGTCCACCTGCAGCGCCACCCGTCCCCCGCCGGCCCGGATCGCCTCGGCGGCCCGGCGGATCTTCGGCAGCGTGACGTCGAGGAAGGCCTGGCCGCCGAAGCCGGGCTCCACCGTCATGACCAGGAGCATGTCCAGCTCGGGCAGCAGGTCGAGGTACGGCTCCACGGGGGTCGCGGGGCGCAGGGCCATCCCGGCGCGGGCGCCGTGGGCGCGCAGCTCGCGGGCCAGCTTCAGCGGGGCGCGCGCGGCCTCGGCGTGGAAGGTGACCGACTCGCAGCCGAGCTCGGCGTAGCCCGCGGCCCAGCGGTCCGCGTCCTCGATCATCAGGTGCACGTCCAGCGGGAGGGGGCTGACGGCGAGGATCCGTTCCACGAGGGGCATGCCCAGCGTCAGGTTCGGGACGAAGTGGTTGTCCATGACGTCCACGTGCACGGCGTCGGCGGCGGCGATCCGGCCCAGCTCGGTCTCGAGGTTGACGAAGTCGGCGGAGAGGATCGAGGGGTGGATGCAGGTGCGGGGCACGGGGACTCCTGGTGGTCGGGCGGTCGGGGGCTCAGCGCTTGCGCAGCAGGGCCAGGAACATGGCGTCCGTGCCGTGGACGTGCGGCCACAGCTGCACGGTCGCGGGGCCGGACTCCCCCGCCCACGGGCGGGACGGGTCGCGGTCCCCGTCGAGGCTGCCGGGCAGGGCCGCGGCCCGGACCGGCGCCAGGGCGTCGACCAGCTCGGCGTCCTCGCGGCGGGCCAGCACGTCCTGGACCACGGCGAGGGTCTCGGCCGCGTGCGGGGAGCAGGTCGCGTAGGCGACCAGGCCGCCGGGGCGGGCGACGTCCAGGGCGGCGTGCAGCAGCTCCCGCTGCAGCGGCCCGAGCTCGGCCAGGTCGCGGGGGGTGCGCCGCCAGCGGGACTCCGGGCGGCGGCGCAGCGCCCCGAGGCCGGTGCACGGGGCGTCGACGAGGACCCGGTCGAAGCCGGCCTCCTCGACGGGGCGGCCGCCGAGCAGCTCGTCGGCGGCGCGGCCGTCCCCCGTGCGCACCGTCCAGGCGCGCTCCGGGACCGGCCGCAGGGCCCGGCGCACGAGCTCGGCCCGGTGCGGGGCCACCTCGTTGGCCGTCAGGTGCACCCCCTGCCGGTCGGCGAGCGCCGCCAGCAGGGCCGCCTTTCCGCCCGGGCCGGCGCACAGGTCCAGCCAGCGCCCGCCCCCGGCGCCGCCGTCGGCGTCCTGGCCGGCGGTGAGCAGGGCGCGGGCGACGAGCTGGGACCCGGCGTCCTGGACGCGGACCCCGCCTTCCCGGACGGAGGCGAGCCGGTGCAGGTCGCCGCCGCTGCTCAGCGCCGAGCCCGGGACGAGCGTCCCCTGCTCCGCGCCGGCGACGAGGGCCTCGTCGAGGTCGCCGAGGCCGGGCAGGGCCACGAGGTTGACCACGGGGGCGGCGTTGTCCGCCTCGAGCAGCGCCTCGAGCTCGGCGGCGTCCCGCCCGTGGGCGGTGAGCGCCTGGCGCAGGGCCCGGACCACCCACGCCGGGTGGGCGTGGGCCAGGCCCAGGCGGGCGGTCTCGTCGGCGGCGTCGGCGGTCAGCTCCGCGATCCACGCGGGCAGGTCCCGGGCCGCGACCTTGCGCAGCACCGCGTTGACGAGCCCGCCGGGGCCCGCGCCGACGACGGCCCGGACGAGGCCCACCGTCTGGTCGAGGGCCGCGTGGTCGGGCACCCGCATCGCGAGCAGCTGGTGGGTGCCCAGGCGCAGGGCGTCCAGCACCGCGCCGTCGAGCTCGCCCAGGGGGCGGTCGACGCACCGGGCCAGCACGGCGTCCCAGGTGCCCTGCCAGCGCAGCGCCCCGTAGGCCAGCTCCGTGGCGAAGCCCGCGTCCCGCCGGTCCAGGCGGTGGGCCCGGACCAGCTTGGGGAGCACGAGGTTGCCGTAGGCGCCCTCCTCGGACACCGCGCGCAGGGTCTCGAACGCCGCCAGCCGGGCCGGATCGGCCCGCCGCGTGCGTCCCGCGGGCGCCGACGAGGAGAAGGCGCGGTCGGACTGCGCCCGCCGGTTGCGCTCGTGGCCCCTCGTGTTGCGCCGCGGGCCTCCTGGTCGCCGGTCGCGGTCGCCCCGCCGGTCGCCGCCCTGCCTGTCCTCGTGCCCGCTCACTGGAACACCACCTCGTCCTCCGTGCTGCGGCCCCGCGCCCAGGCGGTGGCCTCCATGGTCTTCTTCCCCGCCGGCTGCACCCGGGTGAGCTGGACGGCGTACGAACCCGTGCCCACGAGCACGGCGTCCCCGCGCAGGACGCACCGGCCCGGCGCGAGGTCTCGGACGTCGGGCCGGGGCAGCACGAGGTCGAGCTTGAGCCGGCGCTCCTCGAGCCGGGTCCACGCCCCGGGCTCGGGGGTCGCCCCGCGCACCCGGTGGGCCACGGCCACGGCGGGGTCCGACCAGCGGACCCGCCCGTCCTCGGCGGTGAGCTTCGGGGCGTGGGTCGCGTCGCCCTGCTGCGGGGCCGGGCGCGCGGAGCCGTCGACCACGGCGCGCAGGGAGTCCGCCAACAGCGGCGCCGCGGTGCGGGACAGGCGCTCCAGGACCGTCCCGGCCGTGTCGTCGGGACGGACCTCGTCGGTCATCGTGCCGAGGACGGGCCCGGTGTCCAGGCCGGCCTCCAGCAGGAAGGTGCTGGCCCCGACCACCGTGTCCCCGGCCATCAGGGCCCGCTGGACGGGGGCGGCACCGCGCCACTGCGGCAGCAGGGAGAAGTGCAGGTTGATCCAGCCGTGCGGCACGGCGTCCAGGGCCGCTTGCGGGACCAGGGCCCCGTAGGCGACGACGGCGGCGACGTCCGCGCCCAGTCCCCGGATCCGCTCGGTGAGCTCGGCGTCCACCCGGTTGGCTTTGAGCACGGGCAGGCCCCGCCGCCCGGCCTCTTCGGCCACGGGCGAGGGGGTGAGCACCTTCTTGCGACCCACGGGGGCGTCGGTGCGGGTGAGGACGGCCACGATCTCGACGTCGGGCCGCTCGGCCAGGTGGACCAGGGGCGGCACGGCGACGGACGGCGTGCCGGCGTAGAGGATCTTCACGGCTCTCCTGACGGGTGGGGACGGGGGCGGGATTCAGGCCGGGCCGGCGCCGAAGGAGCCGGCGCCGAAGGAGGTGCCGACGTGCGCGGCGCGCTGCCCGGCCACGCCGCGCACCACGCCGTCGTAGCCGGCGGCGCGGATGGCCCGCATCGCGTCCCGCTTCTCGGCGCCGGTCAGCCGGTCGACGTAGAGCCGCCCGTCCAGGTGGTCGGTCTCGTGCTGCAGGCAGCGCGCCAGCAGGCCGGTGCCCTCGACGGTCACGGGGGCGCCGTGCTGGTCCAGGCCGGTGACCCGGGCCCAGTTCCGGCGCGGGGTGTCGTAGGCCAGTCCCGGGACGGAGAGGCAGCCCTCGCCGCCCTCCTGGGGCTCCTCGCCCACCTCCAGGACCGGGTTGACCACGTGTCCCGCGCTGCCCTCGACCGCCCAGGTGAACAGCCGCACGCTGACGCCCACCTGGGGCGCGGCGAGGCCTACGCCGCCGACGTCCAGCATCGTCTCGTGCATGTCGGCGACGAGCCGGCGCAGGGCGTCGTCGAAGGCCGTGACCTCCTCCGCGCGGGTGCGCAGGACGGGATCACCGATGGTGCGGATGGGCAGGACGGACATGGCGGGACCTCGCTCTCGACCCGGCAAGTCTACGGGCCGCCCGCCACCCCGCGGGCACGCGGGGCGCTCCCGGCCTACGCCTGCTCGCGCAGCGGCGGCGGCGGCACGGGGCGCAGGGCGGGGCCGGCCGCGGCGAGGGCCGTCTCCTGGGTCCACAGCCGGTGCAGGGCGCAGAACTTGTACCAGTGCTGCTCGAGCACCGCCGGGACGGCCTGCACGGGCACGACCTCCGTCTCGCCGACCGCCACGCCCAGCAGCAGGTCCGCGCTGCCGTACGCCCACGGCTCCCAGGTGCCGGCGTCCGCGTCCACGAGGGACTCCTCCGCCTTGAGCCCGGCCACGAGCTGGGTCACGACCTTGGGGTCCAGGGACTTCACGCGCCCGTCCCGGTCCGTGCCCTTCGTCTTGTAGTCGATCAGGCACACCTTGCCCGCGATCCGGGCCACGAGGTCGAGGGTCCCCGCGTAGCCCACGGTGGAGTTCCACACCGTGACCTCCACGGCCAGCGGCTCGGGGGCGTAGAGGTCCCACCACTCGTCGAAGCGCGAGGCGAAGCGCTCCTCGCCGTGCTCGGCCAGCGCGGCCCGCGCCTCCGCGGCCCGGTGGGGCCGGCCGAGGGCCCGCAGGGCGATCTGCTCGGCGTAGGTGTGCACGCGGTCCCCGCGCGCGGCGGCCTCGTCGCGGTGCCGCTCGGCCGCCTTGGCCGCGTCGCGCACCACGGCGCGCAGCTGGGCCGGCGAGCCCAGGGCCGCGCGCAGCCGGTCGTCCCGCACGGCGGCCTGCGCGGCGGAGTAGCCGTACCACCCGTCCAGGTCCGTGGCGGCCCGGGAGAGGACCGTGGTGATGGAGGGGACGGTCGCCTGGTCCGCCACGGACCTCGCGTACATCCGCCCGTACTCGGTCTGTTCCGCCAGCCTGGGCTGTGTCACGCTGCTCGTCGCCTCTCCCTCGCCTCGCCCCGGGGCCCGGGGCGGTCCCGGTGCTCCGGGTCCTGCCCCGCAGGCTACCGACCGCCTCGGACACGGCGCCCGGCGGGCGGTGCCGTGTCCGGGCACGACGAAGGCCCCGGCTCGTGGAGCCGGGGCCTTCCAGGTGGTGCGCGATACTGGGATCGAACCAGTGACCTCTTCCGTGTCAGGGAAGCGCGCTACCGCTGCGCCAATCGCGCTCGACCGGCGGTTCCCGAGGGAGACCGTCAAGCGTGGTGGGTGTGCACCGAGGTGGAGACGGGATTCGAACCCGCGTAGACGGCTTTGCAGGCCGCTGCCTAACCACTCGGCCACCCCACCGGGACCTGGTCCTTGCGGACAGGGCCGTCGGTCACGACATCGTTCATGCCGATCACTGCGAGCGGACGACGGGAGTCGAACCCGCGACATCCACCATGGCAAGGTGGTGCTCTACCAGCTGAGCTACGTCCGCATGTCTTGCTTCGGCCGATCTCTCGATCTTCCGATCAGGAACTCTAGCACAACCGTTCCGGCGGTGTTCGCGCCGGTCCGGGGCGTGCAGGGGTCGACGGGATCGGTGTCCCGGGCGGCCTCGCAGCCGCTCCGCTCGCCGGAACCCGTCGGTGTTCCTGACAGGTGGAGACTTTACGGGACCCTTTTCCGAAACGCCAAATCCCCCGGGGAGCCGCGGCGCGGTGGGTGCCGGCGGACCGTGCCCGCCCCCGAATTGGCCCGCGGCCGGGATGTGGGTTATGGTTTTCGAGCAGTGAGCGCGATTGGCGCAGTGGTAGCGCGCTTCGTTCACACCGAAGAGGTCACTGGTTCGAACCCAGTATCGCGCACGAGCAGTGCACAGAGGGCCCCGGCTGGAATTCCAGCCGGGGCCCTCTGTCGTCGTCGGTGCGTCCAGACGACGCGCGGGCCCGGCGCCGGACCCGTCCCTCCGGGCGCCGCGGCGCCCGGAGGGGGTGCGGGCGCTCAGACCGCGGAGACGTCCCCGAGGATGCCCTCGCGGGCCAGCGCCGTGAGGCGGGAGACGGCGCGGAAGTACTTCTTCTGGTAGCCGCCGGCCATCATCTCGGCCGTGAAGACCTCGTCGAAGGGCCGGCCGGAGGCGATGATCGGCAGGTTCTTGTCGTAGAGCCGGTCCGCCAGCACCACGAAGCGCAGGGCGACGGCCTGTTGCTCGATGGTGTGCACGTCGCGCCAGACCACGGCGTCGATCCCCTCGAGGAGCTTGCGGTACCGGGAGGGGTGCACGCTCGCGAGGTGCTCCACGAGGTCGGCGAACCGGTCGGCGGCGACGACGCGGCCCGGGAAGTGCTCCTCCACGGCCCGGTCGAGCTCGCCGTCGGACAGCGGCGCCGGGGCCTGCGGCAGGCCCCGGTGGCGGAAGTCCTCGCCGTCGATGCGCAGCACCTCGAACTGGTCGGCCAGCACCTGGATCTCCCGCTGGAAGTCCTGCGCGGCGAAGCGGCCCTCGCCGAGCGATCCGGGCAGGGTGTTGGACGTCGCCGCGATCCGCACGCCGGAGTCGGCGAGCTCGCGCATCAGCCGGGACATGAGGACCGTGTCCCCGGGGTCGTCGAGCTCGAACTCGTCGATGCACACGAGGCTGTAGGCGCTCAGGGCGTCGACGGCCTTGCGGAAGGTCAGGGCCCCCACGAGGTTGGTGTACTCCACGAAGGTGCCGAACGCCTTGGGACCGGGGACCGCGTGCCACAGGGACGCGAGCAGGTGGGTCTTGCCCACCCCGAAGCCGCCGTCGAGGTAGATCCCCGTCCGGACCTCGTCCTTGCGGGGGCCTCCGCCGAAGAGCCTCGTGAAGAACCCGCCGCCGGAGCCGGTCGAGCGGTTGACGGACTCCGCGAACTTCCGCAGCTCCCGCACCGCCTCCGCCTGGGACGGCTGCTGCGGGTCGGGGCGGTAGGTGTCGAACGAGACCTCCCCGAAGCGCTCCGAGGGCCGGAACGCCGACAGCAGTTCGTCGGCCGACACCTGGGGGCGCCGCTCGGTGAGGTGTTCGATCTGGATGCTCACTTGGGAGACCTCTCTGTCCGCCGCGCCCGGCGGTTCGCTGGTTCGGCGCGCCGAGCGGCGCACGCGCGTGCTCCGGCGATTTTACCGGCTCCTCGTCGCCCGGGGCGCGCCCGCCGCGTCATCAGGGCGGCGGCACCGCCGCGCCGGGGCCGCGGCAGGGCCGGGCCGGGGCCCCGGCGGCTCCCCGGCGGGGGCGGTCCGCCGCCGGGACCACTACCCTGGAGGGGAAGCCGGTCCGCGAGGACCCGTTCCCCTGATCCCCACCCCGGAAGGAGTCCCCATGGGCGTTGCCGTGGAGAACAACGAAGAATTCGCGCAGTACGCGCACCCCGAACGACTCGTGTCCACCCAGTGGGTCGCCGAGCACCGGGACGACCCCGGGGTCGTCGTGGTCGAGTCGGACGAGGACGTCCTGCTCTACGAGACCGGCCACGTGCCCGGCGCCGTGAAGATCGACTGGCACACCGACCTGAACCGTCCCGACACCCGGGACTACGTCGACGCCGCGGAGTTCGCCGAGCTCATGGCGCGCAAGGGCATCTCCCGCGACACCACCATCGTGGTCTACGGGGACAAGTCCAACTGGTGGGCCGCCTACGCGCTGTGGGTGTTCGAGCTGTTCGGCCACCCGGACGTGCGGCTCATGAACGGCGGGCGGGACAAGTGGGTCGCCGAGGGCCGTGAGCTGTCCACGGAGAAGGTCGTGCCCGAGCGCGCCGACTACCCCGTGGTCGAGCGCGACGACGCCCCGATCCGCGCCTTCCAGGAGGACGTGCTGGCCCACCTGGGCGAGCAGCCGCTGATCGACGTCCGGTCCCTGCCGGAGTACACGGGCGAGCGCACGCACATGCCCGAGTACCCCCAGGAGGGCACGCTGCGCGGCGGGCACATCCCGACCGCGGCGTCCGTGCCGTGGGCGCGGGCCGCCGCCGAGGACGCCACGTTCCGCTCGCGCGAGGAGCTCGAGGCGATCTACCGCGACGAGGTCGGGCTCGCCCCCGACGACGACATCATCGCGTACTGCCGCATCGGCGAGCGCTCCAGCCACACGTGGTTCGTGCTCAAGCACCTGCTGGGCTACGACAGGGTCCGCAACTACGACGGCTCCTGGACCGAGTGGGGCAACTCCGTGCGCGTGCCGATCGTCCGCGGCGAGGAGCCCGGCGAGGTCCCGGGGTCGGCCCGATGAGCGGGGCCCTGCCCGCCCAGCTCGAGGAGCTCGTCGCGGACTTCACCGCCGTGCCGCAGGAGGACAAGCTCGAGCTGCTGCTCGACTTCTCCCGCTCCCTGCCGGCGCTGCCGGACCGCCTGGGGGAGCACCCGGAGGAGCTCGAGCAGGTGGTCGAGTGCCAGTCGCCGCTGTTCCTGACCGTCGAGTGGGAGGAGGGCGCCGTCCCCGGCCCCGGCGCCCCGGTGCGGCTGTTCTTCTCCGCCCCGGCGGAGGCCCCGACCACCCGCGGCTTCGCCTCGATCCTGCACGAGGGCCTCGACGGGCTCCCGGCCCAGCAGGTCCTGGACGTCCCCGACGACCTGCCGGAGCGCTTCGGGCTCACCCAGCTGGTCTCGCCCCTGCGGATGCGCGGGATGTCCGCGATGCTGGCCCGGATCAAGCGGCGCGTCCGCGAGCTCCAGGACGCCTGAGGCCCCGGGGGACCGGCATGGCCAAGGCGTCCCGGGGGGCGGGCCCCACCGCAGCCGTCGCGCTCCTGGCGCTCGAGCACGTGGCCTTCACCGTGCACGAGTACGTCCACGACCCGGCGGCGGCGTCCTACGGCCTGGAGGCCGCCGCCGCGCTGGGGCGCGACCCGGGCCAGGTGTTCAAGACGCTGCTGGTCGTGCACGAGCGGGACTGGGCGGTCGCCGTGCTGCCCGTCTCCGCGCGGCTGTCCCTGCGCGCGGCGGCGGCCGCCCTGGGCTGGAAGCGGGCCGCCCTGGCCGAGCCCCGGCTCGCGGAGCGGCGCACCGGGTACGTGGTGGGCGGCATCTCGCCCCTCGGGCAGAAGACGCCCTCCCCCACCCTGCTCGACGACTCCGCGGAGGCCTGGCCCACGGTCCTCGTCTCCGGCGGGCGGCGCGGGCTCGACGTCGAGCTGCCCCCGGCCGAGCTGCTACGGCTCACGGGCGGGTGCACCGCCGCGCTGCGCTCCTGACCCGCGCCGCGGTCCGGACCGGACCTCAGCTCCGCTGCGCGCGCACGGGCCCGAGGGTCCCGGCGTCCTGGGCCAGCCGGGCGGGCAGCCAGCGCCGCACGGCGTCCTCCCAGCGCTGCGGGTCCACGTTCCACTCCTTGGTGTGCCGGGCGCGGGCGAAGGGCACGAACTCCACGAGCCTGTTGAGCTCCGCGAGCCGGCGGGAGCTGGCGGCCGGGACGAACTCGTCGTCCACGGAGTGCAGCACCAGGGTGGGCGTGCGCAGGTGCTCGGACCGGGAGAGCCAGTCGAGGGCCTGGAGGTCCACCGGAGCGGCGAGACCGGTCAGCATCCGCCCCGCCGGGTGGGAGATCAGGTTCGTGGCCAGCCGGCCGATTCCCGAGGGGATCCGGCGGGAGCGGGAGTGGTGGGCGATCAGCTCGAACCAGTCGACCACCGGGCCGGTGAGCACGAGGGCCGCGATGTCGTCCCGGTAGAAGGACAGGTCCGCCGTCTGCAGCGAGATCGCCCCGCCCATGGACCAGCCGAAGAGCACGATCTGGGTGGCGCCGCGGGACTTCGCGTAGCTGATCGCCGTCTGCACGTCCTTCCACTCCGTGAAGCCCAGCCCGTATCGGAAGTCGTGCGTGGGCGGCGCCTCCCGGTCGTTGCGGTAGGAGATCAGCAGGGAGGTCAGCCCGAGCTCCCGCGCCACCGGCACGGCACGGACCGTCTCCATCCGGTTGGCGCCGCGCCCGTGCACCATGATCGCCCACGGACCCGGGAGCACCCGGGGCCGCTCGCCCTCCGGGGTCGGCCCGCCCTCCGCGGGGACCACCCAGCAGGGCGCGGGCCCGACCTCGATCGGGATCTCCACCTCCTCGAACGGCAGGCCCGCCGCCCCGGGGTCCGGGTAGACCGTCCCGGACCAGAAGCCGCGGGTCGCCCAGGAGAGGTCCCCGGAGTAGACCTCCTCGACCACCCGGGTCACGGTGCCCTCCCGGGGGGAGTAGGAGCGGATGGCGCCGATCCGGGCGTGACCGCGGCCCGCCTCGAAGCGCAGGCTGTAGGTCCCCGCCACGGTCGTGTCCACCGTGGCGGGCAGCCGCACGAGCGTCGTCGCGGACGGGTCGCCGTCCTCGCCGGTGCGGGTGACGCCGAGGATCTGCAGGTCCTCGGAGCGGTACTTCGGCGGGACCACCACCTGCCGCGCGAAGTAGGCGGCCGCCGCGCTGGAGAGCCCGAAGGACAGGGACGCCGCCCCCACCGTGACGGCCGCGCCCACCACGGCGCCGCGCGCCCACTGCGTCGCGGACTGGGGCTCGGGGGCGGCGGGGACCGGCAGGGGGCGACGGGGCATGCCCCCCAGTCTTCCATGCAGCCCGGGCATAACCGGGAGGGACGCGTCGTTGTGCTGGCCGGGCGGTCCGCGCCCCGCAGGCCCCGCGCCGCCCCGTGCGGACCGCCGGGTGGGCCCCGTGCGGGGACCGCCGCCCGGAGCACCGACCACATCCCGGAGGACCACACCATGAGCAAGACCACCAGGCACGGCGACCGCCCCGACGCCACCGGACGGACCGAGGAGGACTGGCGCTCGATCCTGTCCCCGGAGGAGTACCACGTGCTGCGCGAGGCGGGCACGGAGCGGCCCTTCACCGGCGAGTACTGGGAGACGAAGGCCGAGGGCGTCTACGAGTGCCGCGCGTGCGGGGCGGAGCTCTTCCGCTCCGACACCAAGTTCGACGCGCACTGCGGCTGGCCCTCCTTCTACGCGCCGCTGGCCGAGGACCGGGTCCGCTACATCAAGGACACCGCCCTGGGCATGGAGCGGGTGGAGGTCCGGTGCGCCGCCTGCGACTCGCACATGGGCCACGTCTTCGGCGGCGAGGGCTTCCCGACCCCCACGGACCTCCGGTACTGCATCAACTCCGTCTCCGTCCGCCTCGTGCCCGCCGGCTCCTGAGCGGACCCGCCCGGACGGGACCGGGGTGACCGGGACCACGCCGATCGCGCGCTCGCGGCGTGGCACGAGGGGCCGGGACGCCCCGACGGCCTACCCTTCCAGTGTGAGCGCGGTGAACGGCCTGACCGAGGTGTACCAGGACTTCCAGGACGCCCTCGAGCAGCTGCGCCGCACCGGCCACCGGGAGGGCGTCGAGCTCACGGCGATCCCGGCCCCGACGCACCTAGCGCCGTTCGCGGCCGCGGTGCGCGCCGAGGTGCGCCGACCCCCCGCACCGTCGCGCGCCCCGGCCCTCACGGCCGGTCCGGCGGCGGCGCAGGCCGCCGGCGCGGCCGCCGTCCCGGACCGGGCGCCCGGCGCCCCGGAGGACGAGCTCGCCACGGGACGCTTCGTGCTCCTGCACGACCCGTCCGAGCCGACGGCGTGGGGCGGACCGTTCCGCATCGTCACCTGGGCCCGCGCGGCCGCGAGCCGCGAGATCGGCTGCGACGACACGGCGGGCGCGAACGCGTGGACCTTGCTCCTCGAGGCCCTGGAACGCCACCGGGCCGGATATTCTCGGGAGGGCGGCACCGCGTCCCGGGTCCTCGCCGAGGGCTTCGGTCTGCTCGGCGACCAGGAGGAGGGGGCCGACGTCGAGCTGCGGGCCTCCTGGACGCCCGACGGCTCCGACGTGGCACCGCACCTGGCGGCCTGGGCCGACACGGTCTGCACCTTCGCGGGCCTGCCGCCGTACCCCCGGGGCGTGACCGTGCTGCACCCGCGCCGCTGACCACCGAACCGACCGCGCCCCGCCGGGGCCGACACAGAATCGAAGACGCTCCTTGACCAGCCCAGCCGACCGCCGATCCGCGCCCGACGAGCCCTCGACCCCCGTGGTCGCCGGATTCGAGGACTTCGAGATCCCCGACAGCGTCCACCTCGCGGCGCCGTTCGACGGGATCCCGCCCGTCATCGACACCGTGGCAGGACTGGAGCGGGCCGCCGCCGCCGTCGCCGCGGGCTCCGGCCCGGCGGCGATCGACACCGAGCGGGCGTCGGGCTTCCGCTACGGGCAGCGCGCCTTCCTCGTGCAGCTGCGGCGCGAGGGCGTGGGCACCGTGCTGATCGACCCGGAGGCCACCGGTTCGCTGGCCGTGCTGGGGGAGGCGCTCTCCGGCGTCGAGTGGGTGCTGCACGCCGCGACCCAGGACCTGCCCTCCCTGCGCGCCCTCGGCATGGAGCCGGACCGGCTCTTCGACACCGAGCTGGGCGGGCGCATCGCGGGGCTCCGGCGCGTGGGCCTGGCCGCGGAGACGGAGGAGCTGCTGGGCTACACGCTGGCCAAGGAGCACTCCGCGGTGGACTGGTCGAAGCGGCCCCTGCCGAGGGACTGGCTGAACTACGCCGCGCTCGACGTGGAGATGCTCATCCAGTTGCGCTGGGCCATGGAGGAGCTGCTGCGGGAGAAGGGCAAGCTGGACTGGGCGCTCCAGGAGTTCGAGGCCGTGCGCACCGCCGAGCCCGCTCCCCCGCGCCAGGACCCGTGGCGCCGGACGTCGGGGATCAACAAGGTGAAGGGCCGGCGCCAGCTCACCGCGCTGCGCGGGCTGTGGGAGGAGCGGGAGCGGCTCGCCCAGCACAAGGACGTCGCCCCCGGCCGGCTGCTGCCCGACGCCGCCCTGGTCGCCGCCGCGGCCGCCATGCCGCGCACCGTGCCGCAGCTCCTCGACACCCCCGGCTTCCACGGCCGGCTCGCGGCGCGGGAGGCGCCCCGATGGCTGCGGGCGATCGCCGAGGCCCGCACGGCCACGGAGCTCGTCCCCTTCACCGTGAAGTCCGACGCCCTGCCGCCCGTGAAGGCGTGGGAGGTCAAGCGCCCCGAGGCCGCAGCACGGCTGCGGGTCCTGAAGCCGCTCGTCGCCGAGCTCGCAGAGGCGCACGAGCTGCCCACCGAGAACCTGCTCACCCCCGAGCACCTGCGGCGCTTCTGCTGGCAGCCGCCGAAGAGCACCACCGACCAGGCGGTGGCGGACCGCCTGCGGGACCTCGGGGCGCGCCGGTGGCAGGTCGAGCTGACGGCCCCGGTCCTCGGCCCGGCCTGGCGGGAGCTGCGGGCCCGCAAGCGCGCGGCGCGCCAGGTGGAGCGCGACCAGCCGCCCGTCGGGGACGAGGACGAGCCCGCAGCGTGAGCCGCTCCCCCCGGGGACGGAGGAAGGGCCCCGGCCGTCGGCCGGGGCCCTTCCTCCTGTGCGGGCCGGGCTCCGCTCGCCCCGCGGCCCGCGTCCTGCGTCAACGGTGCTGCGGCAGCGGTGCTGCGGGCGGGCGCCGGCGGGTCAGTGCTGCGTGTCGCCGGGGGCCGGGTGCGGCTCGGCCGGGTCCAGGGGGTTCTCCGGGGTCACCGGCTTCGCGTCCTGCAGGTCGGCGTAGCCGGTGGTCGACGTCCCGGTGGTCGAAGCCCCGGTGGCGGCGGCACCGCTGGAGGATTCCGTGCCGGCCGAGGACCCGGAGACCTTCTCCTTGACGGACGAGGAGGCGTCGGCGGCCTTGGTGCCCACCGTGTCGGCGGCCTTCTTGGCGCTGTCGGCCAGCTTCCCGCCGACCACGGGCACCTCGGACTTCACCCAGTCGGTGCCCTCGGAGACCTTCTCCTGGACCTTGGGGTCGTGCCACGTCTTCACGGCGTTCTGCTTGAGGGCCTCGTAGCTCTTGCGGCCCGAGGCCGAGCCGACCACGAAGCCGACCCCGAATCCGGTGACGAAGATGAGTCGCTTGATCATGGTGCTGTCCTTCCGTCCGTCCCGGCGCGGCGGCCGGGCCCGAGGACGAGCCGGTCGTGCACGGCCCGTCCCGCTGACTGATGTCTTCATCATCCTACTGATGAACCGGCGCGGCGGACACCGGCCCTGTGCGGCTCCGCTCACAGCGATCACCGCACGGGGCGCCCTCGGGCAGGCAGCGCCCTGGGGTGGGGCCCGGCGCCTAGACTGACGGCGGACCCGCACCCCGCCGTCGAGAGGACCCCGATGCCCGAGCGCCCGACCACCCCGTCCGCCCCGTCCCGGCGCACGGTCCTCGGCCTGGCCGGGGCCGGCTCGACCGCGGCACTTACCGCGTGCGCCGGCGACGCCCCGCCGTCGACGGGCGGCGGCCCCGCCCCCGCGGGCTCCGGCCCCGTGGACGCGGGCGCCGTCGAGGACCTGCCGGTGGGCTCGGCGGTGAAGTTCGACCGGGACGGCGTACAGGCCGTCGTGAGCCGCCCGGACCCGGACACGGTCGTCGCGTTCTCCCCCGTGTGCCCGCACCAGGGGTGCATGGTGGCCCCGCAGGAGGAGCTCTACGTCTGCCCGTGCCACTCCTCGCAGTTCGACCTCACGACCGGTGAGGTCCTGGCCGGACCCGCCGAGTCCGGGCTGGAGCCGTACCCCGCGAGCGTGGCGGACGGGCGGATCCTGCTCGGCTGAGCGGGGCTCAGCCCCGGTGCGACCGCGGCAGCGACGCCCCGCGGGCGTCCTCGGCCGTGTCGGGCACGGCTCCCTGGCCGCCGGCCGCGCCCTGCACCGGGCGCGCGTAGGGCACACGGGTGCCGAGCACGGAGGCCAGCGTGTCCTGGGCGACGCGCTGGGCGGTCAGCCCGACCCGCGCGAGGACCTGGGAGCGGGAGCCGTGCAGGAGGAACTCCGTGGGCAGCCCCACCTCGTTGAGGGCGGTGTCGACGCCCGCCGCCCGCATCTCCTGGCGGATCCGGGAGCCGATCCCGCCGGCGCGCACGCCGTCCTCGACGACCACCACGATCCGGTGCTGGGCGGCGAGCTCGATGACCGAGGCCGGCACGGGCAGCACCCAGCGGGGGTCGACCACGGTGGAGGTGACGCCGTGGGCCTCGAGCCGGTCGGCCACGTCCAGCGCCAGAGCGCTCATGGCGCCGACGGACACGAGCAGGACGTCCCGGCGGGCGCCCTCGGTCCCGCTCTCGCCGCCGCGGCGCGCGAGCACGTCCACCCCGTCCGCCAGCCGCTCGACTGCCGGGACGGGGGCGCCCACGGCGCCCTTGGGGTACCGGATGACGGTGGGGGCGTCGTCGACGGCCACCGCCTCGCGCAGCTCCTCGGTCAGGGTGGGCTCGTCGCGCGGTGCGGCCAGGTGGAGCCCGGGCACGATCTGGAGCAGCGCGAGGTCCCACATGCCGTGGTGGCTGGGGCCGTCCGGGCCGGTGACCCCGGCCCGGTCGAGGACGACCGTGACGCCGGCCCGGTGCAGTGCCACGTCCATGAGGAGCTGGTCGAAGCCGCGGTTGAGGAACGTCGCGTAGAGGGCGACCACGGGGTGGAGGCCGCCGTAGGCCATGCCGGCGGCCATGGCGATGGCGTGCTGCTCGGCGATGCCCACGTCCACGACCCGGTCGGGGTGGGCGGCCTGCATCTTCTGCAGCCCCACGGGGATGAGCATGGCGCCGGTGATGCCGACGACGTCCTCGCGCTCGTCGGCGATCCGGGCGATCTCGTCGCGGAACACGGCCGTCCAGCTGCGCTCGGAGCTCGTGGCCGTGGAGCGGCCGGTGACGGGGTCGATGACGCCCACGGCGTGGAACTGGTCGTCCACGTTCGCGGTGGCGGGCCCGTAGCCGTGGCCCTTCTCGGTGATCGCGTGCACGATGACCGGCCCGCCGTAGTTCTTGGCGTTGCCCAGGGCCTGCTCGACGGCCTCGAGGTCGTGCCCGTCGACGGGGCCGACGTACTTCATGCCGAGGTCCTCGAAGATGCCCTGGGGCACCACGACGTCCTTGATGCCCTGCTTCATCCCGTGCAGACCGCGGTAGAACATCTCCCCGACCGGGCCGGAGTGCTTCAGCAGGTCCTTCACGGTCTCGAGGGTCTGCTCGTAGCGGCGGTCGGTGCGCACGGCGTCCACGCCCTGCTGCACGCTGGCCTGGAGCTCCGCGAGGTGGTTGGCGAAGCCGCCGACGGTCGGGGCGTAGGAGCGGCCGTTGTCGTTGACCACGATGACGACCTTGCGGTCGCGGTCGGAGGCGATGTTGTTGACGGCCTCCCAGGCCATCCCGCCGGTGAGCGCCCCGTCCCCCACCAGCACCACCGTGTGCCGGTCGTGCTGACCGGTCATCGCGTAGCCGCGCGAGATGCCGTCGGCCCAGGACAGGGAGGAGGACGCGTGCGAGGACTCGACGATGTCGTGCTCCGACTCGCGCCGGTCCGGGTAGCCGGCGAGACCGCCCTCCTGGCGCAGGGTCTCGAAGTTCTTGCGGCCGGTGAGCAGCTTGTGCACGTAGGACTGGTGCCCGGTGTCGAAGACGACGGAGTCCTTGGGCGAGTCGAAGACCCGGTGCACCGCGAGGGTCAGCTCGACGACGCCCAGGTTGGGTCCCAGGTGGCCGCCCGTCGCGGAGACGTGGGTGACGAGGAACTCGCGGATCTCCTCGGCCAGCCGGCCCAGCTCCGCGCGGCTCAGTCCCGCGAGGTCCTCGGGCCCGGACACCCGCTCCAGCACGCTCATGGTTTCTCCCGCAGTCCTCGGCGTCGTGGTCGCTCGCGCCGTCGGTCCCGGGGGGCCGGGGCGGCGCGCTCCCCCGATCCTACTCGTTCGCCCCGACAGGGCCGACGACGCGCAGGGGCCCGGTCCGTTCCCGGACCGGGCCCCTGCGCGCTGCGAACGCCCTGGGATCAGGACTTCGCGATGTTCCTGAGCACGTACTGCAGGATGCCGCCGTTGCGGTAGTAGTCCGCCTCGCCCGGCGTGTCGATGCGCAGGACCGCGTCGAACTCGACGGTGGAGCCGTCCTCCTTCGTGGCGGTGACCTTGAGCGTCTTCGGGGTGGTGCCCTCGTTGAGCCCGGTCACGCCCTGGATGTCGAAGGTCTCCGTGCCCTCCAGGCCGAGGGAGTCCGCGGACTCCCCGGCCGGGTACTGCAGCGGGAGCACGCCCATGCCGATGAGGTTCGAGCGGTGGATGCGCTCGTAGCTCTCGGCGATGACGGCCTTGACGCCCAGCAGGGAGGTGCCCTTCGCGGCCCAGTCGCGGGAGGACCCGGAGCCGTACTCCTTGCCGCCCAGCACGACCAGCGGGACGCCGGCCTCCTGGTAGTTGATCGAGGCGTCGTAGACGGCCGCCTGCGGGCCGCCCTCCTGCGTGAAGTCGCGGGTGTAGCCGCCCTCCACGCCGTCCAGGAGCTGATTCTTGATCCGGATGTTGGCGAAGGTGCCGCGGATCATGACCTCGTGGTTGCCGCGGCGGGAGCCGTACGAGTTGAAGTCCTTGCGCTGGACCCCGTTCTCGATGAGGTACTTGCCGGCCGGGGTGTCGGACTTGAACGAGCCCGCCGGGGAGATGTGGTCGGTCGTGACCGAGTCGCCCAGCTTCAGCAGCACGCGGGCGCCCGTGATGTCCTCGACCGGGGTCGTCTCCATCGTCATGCCCTCGAAGTACGGGGGCTTGCGGACGTAGGTGGACTCGGGGTTCCACTCGAACGTCTTTCCGGTGGGGGTGTCCAGGTTCTGCCAGCGCTCGTCGCCGTCGAAGATGGTGCCGTACTCGCGGGTGAACATCTCCGTGTCGATGGACGCGTCGATGATCTTCTGCACCTCCGCCGGGTCCGGCCAGATGTCCTTGAGGTACACCTCGTTGCCGTCGGCGTCCTGGCCCAGGGACTCGCTCTCGAAGTCGAAGTCCATGTTGCCAGCCAGGGCGTAGGCGATGACCAGCGGCGGGGACGCCAGGTAGTTCATCTTCACGTCCGGGTTGATCCGGCCCTCGAAGTTGCGGTTGCCCGAGAGCACCGAGGTCACGGCCAGGTCGTTGTCCTGGATGGCCTGGGAGATCTCGTCCTCGAGGGGACCGGAGTTGCCGATGCAGGTGGTGCAGCCGTAGCCCACGATGAAGAAGCCGAGCTCCTCGAGCGCCGGCACCAGACCGGACTTCTCGTAGTAGTCGGTGACGACCTTCGAGCCCGGGGCGATCGAGGTCTTGACCCAGGGCTTGGCCTTGAGCCCCTTCTCGACGGCGTTGCGCGCCAGCACCGCGGCGGCCATCATGACCGACGGGTTCGAGGTGTTGGTGCACGAGGTGATCGACGCGATGGACACCGCGCCGTGGTCGAGCTCGAACTCGCGGCCGTCGGGCATGGTCACGGGGACCTGCTTGGTCGGGCGGCCGTCCTCGGCGAAGGCGTGGTGCTCGCGCGGGCGGTCCGCCTCCGACTGGTGGTCGTCCGCGGTGTAGCCGGGGGCGTCCGAGGCCGGGAAGGACTGCGCCGCGACGTCGTCCACGGTGTCGCCGGAGGCGTTGTCGTCGACGTGCGTGGCGTAGTTCTTGATGTCCTCGTGGAACTGCGCCTTCGCGTCGGTGAGCGAGATGCGGTCCTGCGGCCGCTTCGGCCCGGAGATCGAGGGGACCACGGTGGAGAGGTCCAGCTCGAGGTACTCCGAGAAGGTGATCTCCTCGGACGGGTCGTGCCACATGCCCTGTTCCTTGACGTACGCCTCGACGAGGTCGATCTGCTCGTCGGAGCGGCCGGTCAGGCGCAGGTACTCGAGGGTGACGTCGTCGATCGGGAAGATCGCGGCGGTGGAGCCGAACTCGGGGCTCATGTTGCCGATGGTGGCGCGGTTGGCCAGGGGCACGGCGCCGACGCCCTCGCCGTAGAACTCGACGAACTTGCCGACCACGCCGTGCTCGCGGAGCATCTCCGTGATGGTCAGCACCACGTCGGTGGCGGTGGCCCCGGACGGGATCTGGCCGGTCAGCTTGAAGCCGACCACGCGCGGGATGAGCATGGAGATGGGCTGGCCGAGCATCGCGGCCTCGGCCTCGATGCCGCCCACGCCCCAGCCGAGCACGCCCAGGCCGTTCTCCATGGTGGTGTGCGAGTCGGTGCCCACGCAGGTGTCCGGGTAGGCGCGCAGCACGCCGTCGACCTCGCGGGTCATCACGACGCGCGCCAGGTTCTCGATGTTGACCTGGTGGACGATGCCCATGCCCGGGGGGACGACCTTGAAGTCGTCGAACGCCGTCTGGCCCCAGCGCAGGAACTGGTAGCGCTCCCCGTTGCGCTGGTACTCGATGTCCATGTTGATCCCGATCGAGTCCGAGGTCCCGAAGGAGTCGATCTGCACGGAGTGGTCGATCACGAGCTCGGCCGGGGCGAGCGGGTTCACGCGGGCGGGGTCGCCGCCGAGGTCCGCGATGGCCTCGCGCATCGTCGCGAGGTCCACGATGCAGGGCACGCCCGTGAAGTCCTGCATGATCACGCGACCCGGGGTGAACTGGATCTCGATGCTGGGCTCGGCCGTGGGGTCCCAGTTGGCCAGGGCCTCGATGTGCTCGGAGGTGATGTTGGCGCCGTCCTCGGTGCGCAACAGGTTCTCGAGCAGAACCTTCAGGCTGTACGGGAGCTTCTGCGCACCCTCCAGCGTGTTCAGTCGGAAAATCTCGTATTCGGTGCCTTTGACGTCGAGTACGCCCTTGGCCCCGAAGCTGTCCACTGTGCTCATATGCGTGGAACTCCTCTCGCCACCGTCTTGGAAACGCCCGCGGGAGGACACCGGCGAAGGGCCGGAGGTTCTCCCGTGAACAGTCATCCGCCAGTGTAGCCCGTGTGAGCCCGGTGACTCCGAACGTCACCCGGCGGTCGCCGTCACGCAGCGGGCGGCGGCGTCCGTCAGGGCTCCAGGACCGCCAGGGTCTCGACGTGGTGGGTGTTCGGGTACATGTCGAAGGCGCGCACCGACCGCACGTGCCACCCGGCGCGGCGGAACCGGCCCAGGTCCCGCGCCAGCGTGGCCGGGTCGCACGCGAGGTAGACGATCCGGCGCGGGGCCAGCGCCACGAGCTGGTCCACGACGGTCCGCCCGGCGCCCGCCCGGGGCGGGTCCAGGACCACGACGTCGGGGCGGGCCGCGCCGCTGCGGGCCGGGCGGCCGCCCCGCGCCGGCCGGCGGCCACGGGCCGGCGCCGCCTGCGGCCAGGTCCGGGCGAGCACCTTGTCGACGCTCCCGCGCTCGATCCGGACCGCCGGCCGGCCGGCGAAGGCGCGGCGGGCGTCGGCGCTGGTGACCGGCGAGCCCTCGACGGCCAGGACCGTGCCCGTCTCCCCCACGGCGTCCGCGAGCGCGGCCGTGAACAGTCCGGCGCCGGCGTAGAGGTCGAGGGCGTGCTCCCCGGGGCGCGCCGCGGCGGCCGCGGGCACCTCCCGGTGCAGCAGGGCGGGGGCGGCGCGGTGGATCTGCCAGAACCCCTCGGCGGAGACCTCCCACCGGTGCGGGCCCACGTGCTCGGCGACCGACGGCCGGCCCGCCCACGTCTCGGGTTCGCGCTGCCCCTCGGCGCGGGCGGTGACGGAGACGTCCCGGTCCGCGGTGAGCCGGGCCAGCTCGCGGCGCAGCCGGTGCCGGTCGGCCCCGGCGGCGAGGCTCAGGTGCACCAGTGGCGTCCCGCCGTCGGCGGGGGCCGCGACGTCGACCCGTTCCGCCCCGCGCAGGTCGAGCCGTCCGAGCCGCAGGGCGTCGATGGCGGGGACCACGAGCGGGAAGCCGTCCACCGGGACGACGGCCGCGCTGCGGTGGGGGTGCATCCCGATCCGCCCCGCGGGGTCGACCGCGAAGTGCGCCCGGGTGCGCCAGCCGCGGCCCTGCGGGTCCTCCCCCGGCATGGCCTCGACGACGAGCTCGGTCTCGAGCCCGGCCAGGCGGGTGAGCTGCTCGGTGACCACCGCGGCCTTGAGGGCGCGCTGGGCCTCCAGCTCGGCGTGGCCGAACTCCGCGCCGCCGACGGGCGGCTCGCCGCGCCGCCAGGTCAGCAGGGGGTCGGCCGGGGCCCACACGTGCTCGGTCCGGCGGTGGGGGTCCGCCTCGAGGACGGCCACGACGTCGCCGCGCCAGAACCGGGCCTCGGGGCCGCTGTCGGTGAGGCGGACGCGGACGAGCTCGCCGGGCAGGCCGTGGCGGACGAACACCACGCGGCCTTCGCCGGTGCGGGCCACGGTGTGGCCGCCGTGGGCGACGGGGCCCAGGCGCAGCTCGAGCTCGACGGGGACGGCGGGCTCGGCGGGCGCCGGGGGGTGGGACGGGGTCACGGGCGGGACGCTCTCTGCTCGGGGGCGGACTCGGGGCCCGTGTCCTGGCCGGAGGCGGAGGACAGGTGCCAGGGCACGGAGGCCGTCATGACCCCGCGCTCCTGGTGCAGGCGGGCCCGCAGCGGCCGGATGGCCTGGTTGTGCAGCAGCCGCTCCCACCGGTGCCGCACGACGTACTCGGGCAGGTACACCACGACCAGGTCCCGGGGCGACTTGCGGCGCACCCCGCGCACGTGGTCGAGGACCGGGCCGATGGTGTCCCGGTAGGGCGCGTGGAGCACGGTGACGGGCACCGGGATCTCGAGGCGGCGCCACTCGTCGAGGATCCGGCGGGTGGCGGCGGCGTTCGTGTCCACGACGACGGCCTCGAGGGTCGAGGGCCGGGACGCCCGGGCGTAGGCCAGGGCGCGCATGAGGGGCTTGCGGACGGAGGAGACGTAGATGATGGCGTGCACCCGCGAGGGCAGGGCCCGGACCGGGGAGTCGGGCTGCAGCGCGAGCTCGGCGTCCACGGCGTCGTAGTGCCGCCGGACCCCCGCCATGACCGCGCTGAGGACCACGATGGCCACGATGGTGATCCACGCGCCCTGGGTGAGCTTGGTGACCAGGACGACGACGAGGACCGCCGCGCACAGCACGAAGGCGACCAGGGCCACGGCCCGGCGCACGAACAGCTCGCGGCGGACCCCGGGGTGCGGGCGCATCCGCCGGACGCGCGCCCAGTGCCGGACCATGCCGGCCTGGGTGAGCGTGAAGGAGACGAACACGCCCACGATGTAGAGCTGGATGAGGCTGTTGACGTTGGCCCCGAACGCCACGGTGAGCACCACGGCGACGAGCAGCAGCAGCAGGATGCCGTTGGTGAACGCGAAGCGGTCCCCGCGCGCCTGCAGCTGCCGGGGCAGGAAGGCGTCGCGCGCCAGCCGGGACGCCAGCGTGGGGAAGCCGGAGAAGGCGGTGTTCGCGGCGAGGATCAGCACGCCCACCGTCGCGGCGACGAGCACGAAGAACCACAGGGAGTCGGTGCCGAAGACGGTCTTCGCGAGCTGGCCCAGCACGGGGTCCTGGAAGAAGTCGGGGCCGGGGAGCCGGCCGTCGACGAGCAGCTGCTCCTCCGGGTCGCCGACGACCACGACGTCCGTGCGGTCCGCGAGGTACAGCACCCCGGCCAGCAGGGCCGCCGAGATCGCCCCGAGCACGCCCAGGGTGGCCGCGGCGTTGGCGGCGCGGGGCTTGCGGAAGTAGGGCACCGAGTTGGTGATGGTCTCCACGCCGGTCAGTGCCACGGCCCCGGAGGAGAAGGCCCGCAGCACCAGCAGGGCGCCCGCGAGACCGGCCAGCCCCGCGTCGAAGCCGGCGGCGGGCAGGACCTCCCGGCCGGCGCTGGGGGCGTCCCCCAGGGAGCCGGTGAGGTCCTGGCCCAGGCCCACGAGCAGCAGCGCGGTCAGGACCGCGAGGAAGAAGTAGGTGGGCACGGCCGCGGCCCGGCCCATGAACTTCAGCCCGCGCAGGTTGAGCAGCCCCACGAAGAGGATCCCGGCCACGGCCAGCTCCACCCGCCGCCCGGCGAGCGCGGGCAGCGCCGCGGTGACGTACTGGGCGGCGGTGGCCATGGACACCGCCACGACGAGGGCGTAGTCGGCCATCAGGGCCGCGCCCACGCCCACCCCCGCGGTGCGGCCGAGGTTCTTGGAGACGATCTCGTAGTCGCCGCCGCCGGAGGGGTAGGCGCGCACGTTCTGCCGGTAGGCGGTGATCACCACGGTGAGCACCACGAGCACGGCCAGGCCCACCCACGGGGAGACCGCCACGGCGGTGGTCCCCGCGAGCGCGAGGGTGAGGATGATCTCGTCGGGGGCGTAGGCCACCGAGGAGAGGGCGTCCGCCGAGAACACCGGCAGCGCCGTGCGCTTGGGCAGCACGGCGTCGCTGAACCGCTCGTTGTGGATGGGCTTGCCGACGAGGGCTCGCCTCAGCGCCCGGGGAATGCTCTGCACGGCTCCCCACGGTAGTCCGTCCCGCACCGATTGTCCGCCGCGCCCCGTGCGGGCCGCGCCCCCCCGGGGTGACCTAGGCTGAGAGGCATGGCGCATTTCGTGATCATGGGAGTGGGGCGCGTCGGCGTGATGGTCGCCCACACCCTCGAGGACTCCGGGCACACCGTGGCGGTGATCGACCAGGACGACCGCGCCTTCCGGCGGCTGCGCAAGTCCTTCGAGGGCAAGAAGGTCACCGGCCTCGGCTTCGACCAGGAGGTGCTGCGCCGGGCCGGGATCGAGGAGGCCTACGCCTTCGCGGCCGTCTCGAGCGGGGACAACTCCAACATCATCGCGGCGCGCGTGGCGCGCGAGACGTTCAAGGTCCGCCACGTGGTGGCCCGCATCTACGACCCCTCCCGGGCGGAGTTCTACCAGCGGCTGGGGATCCCCACCGTCGCCGCCGTGCGCTGGAGCGCCGACCAGGCGCTGCGCCGGATCCTGCCCGAGCAGACGATCACGGCCGACTTCCGCGAGGCCTCGGGACGGCTGCAGCTGGGCGAGCTGTCCCTGGACGACTCGTGGTCGGGGCTGCACCTGGACGCGATCCAGGAGGCCACGGGGGTGCGGATCGCGTTCGTGACGCGCTTCGGGGAGGGCGTGCTGCCGGGTCCCGACATGAGCTACCAGCAGGGGGACGTGGTGCACGCCATGATGCGCACCGACGACGTCGAGGCCGTGTCCCGCGTCCTGTCCCGCCCGCCCGGCCCGGACGTGCTCGACTTCGCCAACTCCCTGCGCCGGGAGTCCGACGACGTGCCCGGCTCCGACGACACCTCCCGGGGAGGATCCTGATGCGCGTGGTCATCGTGGGCGCGGGCGCCGTGGGCGCCTCGATCGCCCGGGAGCTGCTGTCCCACCAGCACGAGGTGGTGATCTTCGACGAGAAGCCCGAGGTCATCGGCCGCTCGGACCTGCGCGGGGCCCAGTGGATCATCGGTGACGCCTGCGAGCTCTCCACGCTGCGGGAGGGCGGGCTGGAGGAGACCGACGTCGTCGTCGCCGCCACGGGCGACGACAAGGCGAACCTGGTGGTCTCCCTCCTGGCGCGCAGCGAGTTCGGCGTGCCCCGCACGGTGGGCCGGGTCAACAACCCGAAGAACGAGTGGCTCTTCGACGACGCGTGGGGGGTGGACGTGGCCGTGTCCACGCCGCGGCTGATGACCGCGCTCGTGGAGGAGGCGGTCGAGGTCGGCGACGTGGTGCGGCTGCTGACCCTGCAGACGGGCGGGGCGACCCTCTCCGCCTACACGGTGCCGCACGAGCACCCCATCATCGCCACGATGGTCTCCCAGGTGCCGTGGCCGCCGGACGTGACGCTCGTGGCCATCCTGCGCGACGGGGTGCCCATCACCCCCTCGGGGGACGACGTGGTGGAGGGCGCCGACCAGCTGTTCTTCGTCTCCACCACGGAGGGCGAGGCGCAGCTGCGCGCGATGTTCACGACGGCCGGCCGGCACGAGCCGCACCGGAGCTGAGCGCGGCCCGGGGCCTCAGGGGGTGTCCTGCTCCTGGGCGGCGATCTGCTCCGGGGGCCGGGAGACGAGCCAGGCGAGCCACAGGGTCAGCGCGTACAGCGGCACGCCCATGACCAGCCGCGCCACGCCCAGGCCGGTGAGGTTCTCCGCGAAGTACAGGGGCACCTGCACGAGCAGGCGGGCCGCGAACATCGCCATGAGCATGACCGTGGCCACCTGGTAGGCGCGGCGGCGCACCGGGACGTCGCGCCACTGCGCGCCCTCCCCGCGGATGTAGCCGTAGAAGACGCCGAGCAGCGGCCAGCGCAGGAGCAGGGACGCGCCCAGGCCCGCGAACCAGGCCGCGTTGATCCAGAAGCCGGGGACGTAGTAGTCCAGCGCCTCGCCGGTGGCCCGCGCGAACAGCGCGCAGACGCCCACGCCCACGAACCCGGACACGGCCTGGACCAGGCTCTGGCGCTGGACCAGGCGCAGCACGGTGAACAGGGCGGCCGTGCCCAGGGACGCGGCGAGCGCGACCCCGAGGGTGTTGCCGACGAGCAGCACGGCGAGGAACACGAAGCCCGGCAGGATCGTCTCGGCCAGACCGCGCCAGCCGCCGACGGCGTGCAGCACGTCGAGCTGCCCGTTGTCCTTGCGGCGCATGCCCGAGCGCGCGGCGTAGGCGGCCATCGAGCGCTCCACGTCGTGGCCGCGCCCCGGCCCGTCCGCGGCGCTCCCGGGCTCCTGGGGATCCGTCATCTGCTGACCTGCTTCGCGATGATCTCGTAGCGCGGGTTGAACATCGAGGGGCGCCCGTCCCGGAAGCTCACCACGCCCACGCAGCGCAGCCGCGTCCCCGCGGTGACGCCCGGCACGGTGCGCTGGCCGTGCCACACGAGGCGCAGCGGCCGGGGGGCGGCCACGCCCTCGTCCCCCGGCGCCTGCGGGCAGTCCGGGGCGAGCAGGGCGGTGTAGTTCTGCGCGCCGGTCACCGGGGGCACGGTCACCTCCACCACGAGACCGGTCGCCATCACCCGGCGCCGGCTCCCGGCGGCGGTCGAGGGGTCGAGGTCGCCCGCGCACACGGGCGCCTCGGCGACCACGTCGATGGACCCGGTTCCCGGTGTCGGCCGGAACTCGCCGGTGCCTGTTCTCGTCATGGCTCAGCCGATCTCGGTGATCTCGGGTCCGCGCCGCGGCGGCCGCACGGGCTCCGGCGCCGGCTCAGGCTCAGGCTCCGTGTCCGGGGCGGGGGAACGGACCGCGTCCTCGGGCACGACCAGCGTCAGCAGCTCCCGGGGGGGCATGGGCCGGTCGCCGCGCACCACCACGAGCTCACGCACGACCTCGTCGAGGGCCGCGGCCGACTCCGCGGTCACCGCGGCGGTGCCCGTGAACACGGCCCGCACGAACCAGCGCGGCCCGTCGACGCCCACGAAGCGGGCGAGGCGGAAGCCGCGGGTCCCGTCGGAGGCGGTGGCGGGGAAGCGGGTGACGACCTGGAGCCCGAACGGGCCCTCCTCGACCGTCGGCTCGCCGTTGCTCGAGCGCAGCGACTGCACCAGCTCGCGGCGGACCTCGTCCCACAGCCCCTCGGAGCGGGGCGCGGCGAACGCCTGGACCTGGACCGAGCCGCCGTCGAGGTCGAGGGCGACGGCACGGGGGCGCTGCGTGCGCTCGTCCACCTCGAGCCGCACCCCCAGCCCCGGGCGGGGACGCACGAGCACGGCGCCGAGATCGAGGTAGCCGTCCCGGTCCTCCACCTGGGAGACGTCGAGCGGGCCCTGCGGCTCGCGCCGCCGCGCCGCCGCGGCGTCCTCCGCGCTCGGCGCGGCCTCCAGCTGCTGCGGGGCGGCGTCCTGCGCCGCGGCCTTCTTCTTCTTGCGACCGAACATGGTGTCGTTCTCCTCCGCCGGCACGCGGTGCCGGCTCGTGGCGTGAGCTCGTGGGGGGTCTGCTCGTGGATTCAGGCGGTGCCGCTGGAGCCGAACCCCGTCCCGCCGCGCGCCGAGCCGGGCAGCACGTCGACGAGCTCGAAGACGGCCTGCTCGACGCGCTGGACGACGAGCTGGGCGATGCGGTCGCCGCGGCGGACGGTGAAGGGCTCGGCGCCGTCCGTGTTGAGCAGGGTGACCATGATCTCGCCCCGGTAGCCGGAGTCCACCGTGCCCGGGGCGTTGACCACCGTGATCCCGTGCCGGGCCGCCAGCCCCGAGCGGGGGTGCACGAACCCGGCGTACCCCTCGGGCAGCGCGATCGCCACCCCCGTGGGCACCAGGGCCCGCTGACCGGGGCCGAGGACCACGTCCTCGCGCGAGCGCAGGTCGGCGCCCGCGTCTCCGGGCTTCGCGTACACGGGCAGGGGAAGGTCCGGGTCGAGGGCCTGCAGCGCGATGCTGAGCGGGCGCCCGTTGCCCGACGGCGGCCGGTGGCCTGTCGACTGGTCGTTCACAGTGCCCTACTCTAACGCGCCGGACCCCGGGCACAGTCGTGAGACGCTAGAGGCATGTCCCGTCCTGCGTCCTCCAGTGCGTCCCCGGCCGACGGCCCCCGCGAACCCCGCCGGTCCTCCCCCGAGCGGCCCGGCGCCGAGATCCTCTACCAGGAGAAGCTCACCCCCGCGTGGTGGATGTGGCTGCTCGTGCTCTTCGCCGGCGTCGTCGCCCTCGTCGCGCTCGCCCCCATCGACCCGTGGGTGGCCGGAGCGGCGGCCGTCGTGGTCGGCGGCGGCGCGGCCGTGGCCCTCGTCGCCTCCAGCACCACCATCGTCGTCACCGACGAGTCCCTGCAGGTCGGCCGGGCCCGCATCGAGCGACGATTCGTGGGCGAGGCCGAGGCCTTCCGCGGCGACGACGTCCGCCGGGTCCGCGGCCCCGAGCTGGACGGGCGGGCCTTCATGAACTTCCGGGCGTCCGTGGGCCCGGTGGTGCGGATCCGGATCACCGACCCCGTGGACCCCACGCCGTACTGGCTCACCTCCACCCGGCACCCGGAGCGGATCGTCGAGGTGCTGTCCGCGCGCCCGTGAGCGCGCCCGCCGCCACCGCACGGAAGAACCCCGCCGCGACGACCGTCGCGACGGGGTTCTTCCGGTTCTCCGGACGAGCTCGGCCCCGCGGGGCTCAGCCCACGCACTCGACGCAGTACTTGACCCCGCCCCGCTCCTCGGCGATCTGGGAGCGGTGGCGCACCAGGAAGCACGAGCCGCAGGTGAACTCGTCCTCCTGGGCCGGCAGCACGACGACGGACAGCTCCTCGTTGGAGAGATCCGCACCCGGCAGCTCGAAGCTCTCGGCAGCCGCCGCCTCGTCCTCGTCGACGGTGCCCGACTGCGCATCGGTGCGGCGCGTCTGCAGCTCCTCGATCGAGTCCTCCTTGAGCTCGTCCTCCTGCTTGCGCGGCGCGTCGTAATCAGTGGCCATGTCCGGTCTTCGCTCCAATACGGGGTCCGTGGGCGGGCTCCGGCACGGCTGTGCGCCGCCCTCCGGGCTCTGTGTCGCGTAGATTGTTCACCATCCGAGGGCAAAAATCCAACCCCGTCCCGGGCCCGCGAACACGCGGCCGGGCCCGTCCGCGGGCGGCCTCCGGCCGGGGCGCGCGACGGCCAGTAGGATTGGGGGCGGGTCCGGGCCGGCACGTCGGCCGCGACCGACGGACCCGCCCCGCAGCGCCCGCTCGACGACCCCGAGCGCACCCGAGAACCACCCGGAGGAATGACAGCATGGAGCAGTTGCGCCTGGCAGGTGTGCACGACGACGGTGAGCACCTGGTCGTCGAGGACGAGGCAGGCACCCGCCACCTGTTGCGGATCGACCAGGAGCTGCGCCTGGCCGTCCAGCGCGCCCGGCGGCTGCCGGGCGCCCGCCAGCGGGGAACGGGCCAGTTCGGGCCGCGTGAGATCCAGGCCCGGTTCCGCTCCGGGGCCACGGTCGAGGAGATCGTGGCCGAGAGCGGGTGGGAGGCCTCCCGGGTCCGCCGCTACGAGTGGCCGATCCTCGCCGAGCGCGCCCACATCGCCACCGAGGCCCAGAAGGTCGAGATCGAGGACCGCTCCGCGCACCGCGGCTACCACTCCGTCTTCGAGGGCGAACCCCTCACCCTGGGCCGCGCCGTCGCCCACCGGGCCGCCGACCTCGGGGTGGACCCCTCCTCCCTGGACTGGGACTCCTGGCAGCGGGAGGACCACCTGTGGGCGGTGGTCGCCCGGTTCTCCGTGGTCGACCGCGCCGCCGCGCCCGCCCACGACGAGCCGCTGGCCGAGTGGCTCTACAACCCGGCGAACCAGAGCGTCCGTCCCACGAACGCGTGGGCGGAGGCTCTCACGGAGGCCGGCACCCCGGACACGCCGCTCGGCACGGGCCTCGGCGTCCTGGACGGGGGCCTCGACCCCGAGCTCACGCAGCTGCGCCGGTCCGCCGTGGAGGCCGACGACCTGCTCGACGTCCTGCAGGCCCGCCGCGGGCAGCGGATCGGCGAGGACGCCGAGGGGGACGACGCCCTCGCCGAGATCCTGGGCCGCGGCATGGGGCACGTCGAGCGGCGGCCCCGCCCTCTGGCCGCACCCGAGGACAGCTCCGTCTTCGACCGCCCCTTCCAGCCGGCCACCCGGTTCCCCGAGCCGGGTCCCGCGCCGGAGCCGGCACCGGCCGGTGAGCCCGCACCCCGGACGGACGGACCCGCCACCGTGCAGCCCGCCGACGATCCCGTCGCCGAGCCCACCGCGCCCGCCGCTCGCGCCGGCGCCCGGGACACCGTTCAGGAGACCGCTTCGGAGACCTTCCGGGAGGCCGGACGGGAGCGGGGGGTCGACGACGGCACCGAGCGGTCCGCGGCGCGACCGGACACCACGGCCTCCCGGGACGAGGCGCCCGCGGCCGAGGACTCCGCAGCCCAGGACTCCGCGCCCCAGGACTCCGCGGCCGGGAGCTCCCGGGACGACGACGTCCGGGGCGACCGCTCCGCCGGGCCGGCCCCCGCGGTCCCCGGCGAGGAGCCCGAGGACTCCGGCCCCGCCGAGGAGACCACGCCCGAACGGCCCCGCCCGCGCAACAGGACCGCCAAGGCACGGCGCCCCGCGCGGTCCTCGGTGCCCAGCTGGGACGAGATCGTCTTCGGCAGCTCGTCCGACTGAGCCCCCGGCGCCGGTGCGCGCCGTCCGGCGCCGCCGGCCCGGCACGCGCTAGAGTGCACGCAGCAGGGGACGGCTCCGCGCCGTCCCTCCGGGCTCGTGCGCTCCCCCATCCCGCGCGCGGCCCGGACGGACGACACCACGTCAGGGGCAGCACGACATGGGCAATTCCATCCAGGACGACCTCTTCGGGGACGACGAGCGCGACGCCGCCGCCCCGGACCCCGGCGACCCCGGTGCCCGCGGCGCCTCCGCCGCTCCGGAGGCGCCGGCCGACCTGGTCCGCGGCTCCGGGCCGGGACGGTTCGTCGCCGGGCTGGTCCTCGGCGCGGTCGTGCTCGTGGTCCTGGTCGGCGCGGGTGCGCTCTACCTGGGCGGCGTGGGTCGCGACCTCTTCGGCGCCGGCCAGGAGGCCGAGTTCACCCCGGCCCCGGCGGTGACCAGCTCGCCGTCCACCACGCCCACCGCGTCGCCCACGCCGTCGCGCTCGCGCACGCCCTCCCCCACGCCGAGCCCCTCGGCGGAGGAGCCGGCACCGCCGCCCCCGGCCCCGGAGCCCGTGGCGCCCCCGGCGCCGTACGTCCCCCCGGCACCCGCGGTCCCCGAGCCCGTCGTGCCCGAACCCGTGGTGCCCGCCCCGGTCCCGCCGCAGCCCGTGGTCCCCGCACCCCCGCCGCCGGCGCCGGCCCCGTCCGCACCGGCCCCGGCGGATCTCGGCCCCACCACCCCCGGAGCGCCCGCGGAGGACGACGAGGCCGGCGCGGAGGACGTCGACACGGACGAGGAGGACGCGCCCGAGGAGGACGCCGGCCCGGCCGCCGCAGAGGCGGGGACCGAAGAGGCGGGGGCCGAGGCGGCCACCACGGAGGACACGGCCGAGGACCCCTCGCCGGCACCCTGAGCGCACGCCCCCGGCCGCGGCCCACCCGGCACGGCAGCCGGACCGCGGCGCTGCGAGGCGGCCCCGTGGCGGCTCATCCGGCGCGGCAACCCGGTCGCGGCGTCCCTGGGCCGGCTCCCGGTGCGCGGGCGCTCAGGCCAGGCGCAGGAGCGGGACCTCCCGCTCGGCGCGCGTCAGCGAGCCGTGCTGGCCGACCATGGACAGGACGCTCGGGCGGACCCGGCCCAGGTCGAACAGCGCCAGGGGCTCCCGCCCCAGCACGAGGAGGTCGCCGATGCGCCCGCGCACCGCGTCGCGCACGATCGCCGGCGGACCGAAGTAGCCGGCGTCGAGGGCGGCCTCCCGGGAGAGGATCCACACGCGGGACCCGAACTGCTCCCGCCAGGCGGCCACGAGCGCCCGGACGTCCTGCGCCGTCGCGTCCGGCTCCAGGTGCAGCTGCACCGCGCGGGGCTCGCCGGCCGTGTGCCGGACACCGTCCAGCAGTCCCGGGAGCTCGGAGAAGTCGACGCGCGCGTCCCGCGGGACGTCCACCATGCCGTGGTCACCGGTCACCAGCACCGTGGTGCCGGCCGGCACGCGCGCGACCAAACGGCGCAGCGACGCGTCGAGCTCCTCGAGCTGGGCCGTCCACTCCCAGGACTCCCAGCCCCGGGCGTGGCCGGTGCGGTCGAGCTCGTCCCAGTAGAAGTACATGAGGGCGTCGCGTCCCGCGGCGAGCTGGTCGAGCGCGGTGCTGACCCGCGCGGCCGGTCCGTCCGCGGCCACGAACCGGCCCCCGCGCAGGGCCGCGTCGGTGAGCCCGGAGCCGGCGAAGCGCTGCCGGCTGACCGTGACCACGTCCACGTGCTCGGCGGCGCGCTCGAGCACCGTGGGCAGCGGCTGCCACACCCGGGGGTCCACGGCGGCGTCCCAGCCGCCGAGCTGGTTCACGACCCGGTCCCGGTCGGGGTCCAGCACGTCGTAGCCCACGAGTCCGTGCGCCCCGGGGGCCGCGCCCGTGCCGAGGGACGCCAGCGAGGCCGCCGTGGTCGTGGGGAACGCCGCGTCCAGGGTGGCCAGGCCCTGCGCGCCGGCCAGGCCCGGGGCGTGCCCGGCGCGGGCCCGCAGCTGGGCCCGTCCCAGACCGTCCACCATGACGACGACGACCCGCCGGGCGGCGGGCAGCCCCAGCGCGTCCCGGAAGCCGGGCACGCCCAGGGACGCCGCGGCCGAGGACATGACCTCCGCGACCGAGCGGCTGCCGTAGCGCGGTGGCCCCGGCAGGTCGGCGGGCAGCGCGGGCAGGACCTCCTGCACCGCCCTCACCGGGCGGCGCCGCTGTCCCGGCCGGTGAACCGGTCGGTGAACCGGGTGCGCGGTGTGGCGGCGGCCGCCCGTCGCGGGGCCGGCGTGCGCCCGTGGGCCGGCTGGGCGATCTGCGCGCCGTCGGTCAGCGGGGAGAGGTTGGCCCGGCGCAGCGTGCGCGCGAACTCCCGCGCGCCCTCCACGGCGGTCGGGCCGTCGGCCTCCGCGCTGATCCGCAGCACGATGTCCTCCCGGGCGGCCGTGCCGGTGTAGCCGTGGTCGGCCTGGCACTGGGGGTCCTCGCACAGTGCGGGCGCCAGGTCCACGTGCAGGGTGCCCGTCCAGGCGATGGCGAGCGTCACCTCGGAGATCGGGCTGTCCGGCCGGTAGTTGGCCGGCTGGTAGTACGAATAGCTCAGCGTGACCGAGCGGATCTGCGAGATGCCGACCGTCTCCGTGGAGACCCGTGCCACCACGTCCCGGCCGCCCTCGTCGAACTCCTCGTCGTCCACGTGCGTCACGTGCAGCACGTCCTCGGCGAGCACCAGCACGGTGGTGTGGCGGTGCACCTCCGTCCGGTCGATGTGGGTCTCCAGCTGCACGAGGTGGGAGACCGGGGACCGGCCGTCCAGGGAGTCCTGGACCACGTCGATCACCAGCTGCGGGTAGAAGCCGGCCTTGTTGATGTCCTCGACCAGCCGCTGGCCGCGCTCACCTGAATACGTCATGGGGGCCATTTTCCCCCACGGCCGCGCCAGTGCCCAACACGGGCCCTCAGGGCACCCGGAAGTAGCACCGCTCCTCCCCGCCACCCACGTCCTCGCAGACCCGTTCCAGCACCACGGGGCTCTCCTCCGGCGCCGGGCTCGGGGTCGTGTCGGCGCTGCGCGTGGCCGTGGGCGAGCTCCCGGGACCGGGCACCCGGTCCGCGGAGCCCAGGGGGTCCAGCAGCAGGTATCCGCTCAGCAGCGCGGTCATCCCCACGAGGACCACGAACACGCCGGTCACGGCGCGGCCGCCGCGGCGCCGCCCGGTCCCCGCGGGCCGTGGGAGCGCCTCCGTGGCCCTCCCCCCGGCGGGCCCGCGGCCCACCCGGTCCCGGCCGGGGTCGGTCCCGGTGCCCCCGCCGTCGCCGGCGCCGGACCCGCCGTGCCCGGAGCCGTCGCGCCCGGCCCCGGCAGGATCCGGCACCTCGTCGTCGCCCGGCCCGGTGTCGGCTCCCCCGGCACCGGATCCCCCGTTGCCGGCGCCGCCGGTGCCGGCCGCCCCGCCGCCGCCCACCGTGGTCCCGGCCGTCCGCTGCCCGGTGCTGCCGGGAGCGGTGCCGGCGGAGTCGGTGCTCCCGGAGCCGGTGCCCAGGGTGTCGGGGCCGTCGGGGAACCGGCCGCCGGTCTCCGTGCCCGCGGCGGCTCCGCCGTCGAGCCCGGCGCCGGTCGTCCCGTCCGTCCCCTCCGTTCCGTCCCATCCGGTCAGCACCCGGCTCGCCCACGGCTCCGGCAGCGGCTCGAGGACGTCGAAGACCTCGAACGGCTCCCCGTCCCGGGTGCGGGCAGGGTCGAAGCGTCGCCGCGCCGCGCCCGCGGTGAGCTCGTGGAGCACGGTGACGGCCGCGTCGCGGCGCTGGGCGGGGTCCGGGGTGAGGAGGGCGGCGAGGTGCTCCGCGAGGTCGCCCTGCTCCCCCACCACGGCGCGCGCGTCGTTGGGCCCCAGGCTCTCCTGCGGCTCCAGCGAGGGGTCGAGCATCCGCAGCGCGGTGATGCCCGCCGCGTAGAGGTCCTGCGCGGGGTTCGGGTCGGTGAGCTCATAGGCCTCCGGGGGCAGGTAGCCGGGCGTGCCCACCACCGTGCCCGTCCGGGTCAGCCGGGCGTCCTGGACGCGCACCGCGATGCCGAAGTCGGAGAGGAGCACGTGGGGGCGGCCCGTCCCGGTGCTGTCCAGCATGAGGTTGCCCGGCTTCACGTCCCGGTGCACCCAGCCCTGGGCGTGCACGAACTGCAGTGCCTGGAGCAGCTGGGCGAGGACCTCCTCGGTCAGCTCCGCCGAGGCGGCGCCGTTGTCGAGCAGCGCGGACTCCAGGGTGCCGCCGTGCACGAGGGGCATCGCGATGACCACGTGCGCGTCCTCCGCAGCCCACCCGTAGGGGGCGAGCACGTGCGGGTGGTCCAGCTTCACCGACTGCTCCCGCGCGAAGCGCAGCAGGTCCGCGGAGTCGCGCTGGCGCAGCACCTTGGCCGCGCACAGCTGCTGGAGCCGGCCGTCCCAGGCCCGCCACACGGAGCCGCTGCCGCCGCGCGCGATCGGGTCGATGAGGGTGTACCGACCGGCTATGGTGTCCGCCACGAAGTCCGGGCCCGCCTAGCTGCGCATGGCCCGGCGCGCGCTGTCCGTCCGCTGCCGGGCGTTGCCGATGCCGACCGAGGCCCCCAGCACGGTCACGGAGCCGCTGGAGACGAGCACGGGGTTCAGCTCCACACGGGCGATCTCGGGGTGCCGGTCCTTGAGCAGCGCCACCCGGGAGACGAGGTCCTCGAGCCGGTCGACGTCCGCGGCCGGGACCCCCTGGTGGCCGAAGAGCTTGCGCGAGGCCTTGGGCTCGCGGACCATCCGCCGCACGTCCTGGTCGGTGAGCGGCGGCACCCGGTGGGCCCAGTCCTCGAGGAGGTTCACCGCGTCCCCGGCCATCCCGAACGAGACCACGGGGCCGATCAGGGGGTCCTCGATGGCCCGGAGCACTACCGACTGGCCGGTGGGGGCCATGGCCTGCACCTCGAGGTCGAAGGTGCCGAAGGGAGCGAGCGCCCGGTGCATGGTCTCGATGGCCGCGCGCAGCTGCGCGTCGTCCTGGATGTTGAGCTGCACGCCGCCCAGGTCCAGGCGGTGCCGGAGGTTGGGGTCGGTGGTCTTCAGGGCCACGGGGTAGCCGAGCCGGTCGGCTGCGGCCAGGGCGTCCTCGGGGTCGGTGAACCGCTCGCTGGGCAGCAGGCCCACGCCGTAGGTCTCCAGCAGCTCCCGCGCCTGGTCCCCGTCCAGCTCGAGCAGCTCGTCGCCGGTGACGCTGGGCAGGATCTTCTCCACGAAGGTCTCGGCCGCCTCCGCGTCGATGCCCTTCGGCTCGGCGAGGCTGCCCTGGTCCTGGGCGCGCCACCGGGTGTAGTCCACCACCTTGGCGAGCGCGCGCAGGGCCGCCCCCGGGGAGTCGAAGCAGGGCACGTCCAGTCCGTCCTCGGCGTGGTGCAGGGCGGAGACCGCTCCGGGCTCGGTGCTGCCCGTGAAGACGACCACCACGGTCTTGCCGTGCTCCCGCCCCACCCGGCCCACGAGCTCGGCCACGCGCTCCGGCGTGGTGCCCGGGATCGGCATCAGCGTGACCACGGCGGAGTCGACGGCCTCGGCGCCGAGGCAGCTGTCGACGGCCGCCCGCAGCGCCTCAAGGGCGTCCTCCCCGCCGTCCGCGGTCCGGACCCCCGCCTGGGTCACCGCGACGTCTAGTCCCAGCTGCATGCACCGGTCCTCCATGAGCTGGCCCAGGGCCAGCGCGTTGGAGACGAGGGCCGTGCGGGCGCCCGCGGGCAGGGGCTGGCCGGCGAGGATCCCGGCCACGTCCATGAGGTGCTCGCTCGTGTCCGCGCGGATCACGCCGGCCTGCCGGAACATCGCGTCCAGGGCCCCCGGCGGGGCCTGGGTGGTGCGCCCGGTGTGGCCGGGCGGCAGCCGGAGACCGGTGACCTCGCTCTTGGCCACGATCACGGGCTTGGTCAGGGACAGCCGGCGGGCGATCCGGGAGAACTTGCGCGGGTTGCCCACGGACTGCAGGTAGAGCCCGCACGCGCGGGTCGCGGCGTCGTCCTCCCAGTACTGCATCATGTCGTTGCCGGAGACGTCGGCCCGGTTGCCGGCGGAGAGGTACGTGGACACGCCCACGTCGTGGCGCAGCGCGGCCGCGTTGAGCATCATGCCGATGGCCCCGGACTGGCTGAACAGCCCCAGCGGGCCCTCCCGCGGCACGGTGGGCAGGATGGAGGCGTTGAAGCGGGACTCCGGGGCCGTGCTGTAGAGCCCCAGGCTCGCCGGGCCGACCACGCGCATCCCGTAGGAGCGCGCGCGGCGCACCAGCTCGGTCTGCCGGGCCCGGCCCGCCGCGCCGGCCTCGGCGTACCCGCCCGTGACCACCACGACGGCGCGCACGCCCGCCGCGCCGCACTGGTCCACGACGTCGGCCACCTGGTCGACGGGCACGGCGACCATGGCGAGGTCCACGGGCTCGGGGACCTCCCCGATCGAGGTGGCGTGGGTCATGCCCTCCCGCTCGAAGGGCGTGGGGCTCACCCCGCTGAGCCGGCCGGCGAACCCGGAGGCGACGAGGTGCTCGACCAGCGCGTGCCCGGCGTGGCCGGGGTCCCGCGACGCCCCGATCACGGCGATCGAGGACGGGGAGAGGAGGTCGGCCATGGAGAGGGCCTCGGCGCGGTGCTCCCGCGCGGCCATCACGGCCAGCGACTTCTCGGTCGGGTCGATGTCGAAGCCCACCACCACCACGCCGTCGTCGAACTTGCGGGTGAGCTCGTAGCCCGCCTCCGCGAACACGCGGAGCATCTTGCGGTTCTCGGGCAGGACCTCCGCGGAGAAGTGGTCGATCCCGTTCTCGCGCGCGGCCGCGGCGAGGTGCTCCAGCAGGATCGAGCCGATGCCCCGCCCCTGGTGGGCGTCCGAGATCATGAACGCGACCTCGGCGTCGTCGTGCCGGTCCGTGCGGTCGTAGCGGCCCACGCCGATGATCCGGTCCGCCAGCAGCAGCACGAAGCAGACGCGGTCCCGGTGGTCCACGCGGGTGAACCGCTCCAGCTCCCGGGCGGAGAGGGTGGGCTTGTAGGAGAAGAAGCGCAGGTAGATGGAGTTCTCGGACTGCGACTGGTGGAAGGCCAGGAGCGCGTCCTTGTCCTCCGGGGAGATCGGGCGCAGCTGCGCCGTCGCGCCGTCACGGAGGATGACGTCGGCCTCCCAGTACTCGGGGTACTGCCCGGCGTCGTCCGTGTCCGCGGTCTCTGGAACCATAGACTTCAGGCTAGTAGACAAACCTGCACCGTCAACGGTGCGTCCCGGTGCGTCCCCGGACGATCTCGAACGCCGAGCCGCCGGGCCCGCCCCGGACCGACCCACGACCGAAGGACCCCCCGCTGTGATGGCACGCCGCCGTGCGCCCTCCCGCCCGTCCGCCGAGGACGAGCTGCCCCCCGACTTCCGGGAGAACATCGTCGACATCGACGTGACCTCCGAGATGGAGACGAGCTTCCTCGAGTACTCGTACTCCGTCATCTACTCCCGCGCCCTGCCCGACGCCCGGGACGGGCTCAAGCCCGTGCAGCGGCGCATCCTGTTCATGATGAACCAGATGGGGCTGCGCCCGGACCGCGGCCACGTCAAGAGCGCCCGCGTGGTGGGCGAGGTGATGGGCAAGCTGCACCCGCACGGCGACTCCGCCATCTACGACGCGATGGTCCGGCTCGCCCAGTCCTTCGCGATGCGCCTGCCGCTCGTGGACGGGCACGGCAACTTCGGCTCCCTCGACGACGGCCCCGCCGCCTCCCGCTACACCGAGGCCCGGATGGCCCCGGCCGCCCTGGCGCTGACGGCCGACCTCGACGAGGACGTCGTCGACTTCGTGCCCAACTACGACAACCAGTTCACCCAGCCGGGCGTGCTGCCCGCGGCGTTCCCCAACCTGCTGGTCAACGGCTCCTCCGGCATCGCGGTGGGCATGGCCACGAACATGGCCCCGCACAACCTGCGCGAGGTCGTCGCGGGCGCCCGGCACCTCGTGGAGCACCCCGAGGCGACGCTCGAGGAGCTCATGCGCTTCGTCCCGGGCCCGGACCTGCCCTCGGGCGGGCGGATCGTGGGCCTCGACGGGATCCGGGACGCCTACCGGACCGGGCGGGGCTCCTTCAAGACCCGCGCGAAGGTCTCGGTCGAGCAGATCTCCCCCCGCAAGCAGGGCATCGTCGTCACCCAGCTGCCCTACATGGTGGGGCCCGAGAAGGTCACCGAGAAGATCAAGGAGGCGGCGCAGGCGAAGAAGCTCCAGGGCGTCTCCGACGTCGTGGACCTCACCGACCGCAAGAACGGCCTGCGGCTGGTCATCGAGGTCAAGAACGGCTTCAACCCGCAGGCCGTCCTCCAGCAGCTCTACAAGTACACGCCCATGGAGGACTCCTTCGGGATCAACAACGTGGCCCTCGTGGACGGACGGCCCCGCACCATGGGCCTCCTCGAGCTGCTGCGGGTCTACGTGGAGCACCGGCTGTCGGTGGTCCGGCGGCGCACCGGCTTCCGGCTGGCCAAGCGGCGCGACCGCCTGCACCTGGTCGAGGGCCTGCTCGTGGCGATCGTCGACATCGACGAGGTCATCCAGATCATCCGCTCCTCCGACGAGACCGCCGTGGCCCGGGAACGGCTCATGGCCGTGTACGACCTCAGCCGCGTGCAGGCCGACCACATCCTCGAGCTGCGGCTGCGGCAGCTGACCAAGTACTCGCGGATCGAGCTCGAGAAGGAGCAGGAGGAGCTGCGCCGGGAGATCGCCGAGCTCGAGGAGACCCTCGCCTCGGACTCGCGGCTGCGGGCCCTGGTCTCCGCGGAGCTCGCGGAGGTCGCGGAGGTCCACGGCGACGACCGGCGCACCGAGCTGCTCGAGTCGGAGGCCCTGCCGGCGCCCGTCGCCGCGGCGGCGGCCCCCGCTCCGGGGCGGACGGCGGCGGGCGGGCTGGCGCTCGAGATCGCCGACGACCCCTGCTGGGTCTTCCTGTCCACCTCGGGCCAGCTCGCCCGCACGCCCTCCCAGGTCCCGCTGGTGGACCCGCCCCGGCGGATCAAGCACGACGCCCTGGTCTCCGCGGTGCGCGCCACCGCCCGCGGGGAGATCGGGGCGGTCACGTCCACCGGGCGCATGCTGCGCGTCCAGGTGATGGACGTGCCCGTGCTGACCGCCTTCGAGGGCACCCCGAAGCTGGGCGACGGCGTCCCGGTCAAGGACTTCCTCACCCTCGGCCGCGGGGAGCGGCTCGTGGGGCTCGCGCCGCTCAACGCGGTGCTGGCCCTGGGCACCCGCAACGGCGTGGTCAAGCGGGTCAGCCCCGAGTATCCGCTCAACCGCGAGGACTGGGAGGTCATCACGCTCAAGGACGACGACGAGGTGGTCGGCCTCGCCGAGTCCGCCGTCGCGGAGGACGCGCTGGTGTTCGTGACCCGGGACGGCAAGCTGCTGCACTTCGAGGCCGGTGCGGTGCGCCCCCAGGGCCGGACCGCGGGCGGCGTCGCCGGGGTCAAGCTGGTCGCGGGGGACGCCGTGGTCTTCTTCGGGGCGGTGCGCGCCGCGGACGAGACGCCCGTGGTCGTGACCCTCGCCCGCGCCGACGAGGTGCTGCCCGGCATGTCGCAGTACTCGGTGAAGGTCACCCCGTTCTCGGAGTACCCGCCCAAGGGCCGGGCCACCGGAGGGGTGCGCGCGCACCGGTTCCTCAAGGGCGAGACGGGACTGGCCCTGGCCTGGGTGGGGCACGGACCGGCCAAGGCGGTCGCGGCCTCGGGCGTGGCCCGGGCCCTGCCCACCGAGCACGGCCGCCGGGACGGCTCGGGCGTGCCCACCGACCAGGTGATCGACGCGGTGGGCCCGGCCTACGGCTGAGGCTCAGCGGCGGGGCCCGAGCAGCCCCATCTGCTCCACCGCCGCCCGCTCCTCCTCGAGCTCCCGGACGGAGCGGTCGATGCGGGCGCGGGAGAACTCGTCCAGCTCGAGGTCCGGCACGATCGCTGCCCGGCCGTCCCGGCAGACCACCGGGAACGAGCTGACGAGTCCCTCCGGCACGCCGTAGGAGCCGTCGGACGCGACCGCCATGGACGTCCACGTGCCCTCGGGGGTGCCCAGGACCCAGTCGCGGACGTGGCACAGGGCCGCGTGGGCCGCCGAGGCCACCGAGGAGCCGCCGCGCACGTCGATGATCTCCGCGCCGCGGCGCGCCACCCGGGGGATGAAGGTGCCGTCCACCCAGGCGAGGTCGTGGCCTCCTCCGGCCAGCACCTCGAGCGCCGGCCGGCCCCCGACCGTGGCGTGGGTCAGGTCGGGGTACTGGCTCGCCGAGTGGTTGCCCCACACGGCCACGCCGTCGATCTCGTCGACGCGGGCCCCGGTGGCCGCGGCGAGCTGGGCCAGCGCGCGGTGGTGGTCGAGCCGGGTCAGGGCAGTGAACCGCTCGCGCGGGACGTCCGGGGCGTGCGAGGCGGCGATGTAGGCGTTGGTGTTGGCGGGGTTGCCGACCACCACGGCCCGGAAGTCCTCGGCGGCGCCGCGGTTGACGGCCCGCCCCTGGACCGAGAAGATCCCGGCGTTGGCCTCGAGCAGGTCGGCCCGCTCCATGCCCCGGGACCGGGGGCGGGCCCCGATGAGCAGCCCCACCGAGGCGCCGTCGAACGCGGCGTCCGCGTCCTCGAAGACCTCCACGCCGTCGAGCAGCGGGAACGCCCCGTCCTGCAGCTCCAGGGCCGTGCCCTCCGCGGCCCGCCGCGCCTGCGGGAGCTCGAGCAGGTGCAGGCGGACGGGGGTGCCGGGGCCGAGGAGGTCGCCCGCCGCGGCCCGGAAGACAGTGGCGTAGCCGATCTGGCCCGCGGCACCGGTCACGGTGACGGTGACCGGCCGGGGCCGGCCGGGTGCGGGGGACGGGGTGTGCGGGCCGGTGGCGGTCATGCGGGTCCTTCCTCGGGGACGGTCGCTCGTCCCTGCCCAGCGTAGCGGCCGCACCGGGGCACCGGCCCCGGTGCGCCCGCCGTCCCGCGCGCTCAGGCGTCGATGCGCTCCTGGTCCAGGTGCGTGGCGCCCTCGATGATGAAGTCCTTGCGCGGGGCCACCTCGGAGCCCATGAGCAGGGAGAAGGCGTGCTCGGCGGCCTCGGCGTCCTCCACCCGGATCCGGCGCAGCATCCGGTGCCGGACGTCCATGGTCGTCTCCGCGAGCTGGTCCGCGTCCATCTCACCCAGGCCCTTGTAGCGCTGGATGGGCTCCTTGTACCGCCGCCCCTCCGCCTCGAGCCGGGCGAGCAGGTCCGTGAGCTCGCGCTCGGAGTACGTGTAGACCATCTCGTTGGCCTTGCCGCCGGCGTTGACGATCTCCACCCGGTGCAGCGGGGGCACCGCCGCGTAGACCCGCCCGGCCTCCACGAGGGGGCGCATGTAGCGGTAGAACAGCGTGAGCAGCAGGGTGCGGATGTGCGCGCCGTCGACGTCGGCGTCCGTCATCATGATGACCTTGCCGTAGCGGGCGGCGGTGAGGTCGAAGGTGCGCCCCGAGCCGGCGCCGATGACCTGGATGAGCGCGGCGCACTCCGTGTTGGCCAGCATGTCCGTGATGGACGCCTTCTGCACGTTGAGGATCTTGCCGCGGATCGGCAGCAGCGCCTGGTAGTTGGAGGACCGGGCCAGCCGCGCCGTGCCGAGCGCGGAGTCGCCCTCCACGATGAACAGCTCGGAGCGCTCCACGTCGTTCGAGCGGCACTCGACGAGCTTGGCCGGCATCGAGGAGGTCTCCAGGGCGTTCTTGCGCCGCTGGGTCTCCTTGTGCACCCGCGCGGAGATGCGGGACTTCATCTCCGCCACGACCTTCTCGAGCAGCTGCCCGGCCTGCTGCTTGTCGTGGCGGCCGGTGGCCGTGAGCTTGGCGGTCAGCTCCTTCTCGATCACCCGGCTCACGATCTGGCGCACGGCCGGGGTGCCCAGGACCTCCTTGGTCTGGCCCTCGAACTGCGGCTCCGCCAGCCGCACCGTGAGCACGGCCGTGAGCCCGGCCAGGACGTCGTCCTTCTCGATCTTGTCGCTGCCGGCCTTGAGCTTGCGGGCGTTGGCCTCGATCTGCTTCCGGAACGTCTTCAGCAGGGCCGCCTCGAAGCCGGCCTGGTGGGTGCCGCCCTTGGGGGTCGCGATGATGTTCACGAACGAGCGCAGGGACGTGTCGTAGCCGATGCCCCAGCGCAGGGCGACGTCGACCTCGCACGTGCGGTCCAGCTCCGTGAGCTTGGAGCGGCCGTTCTCGTCCAGGACCGGGACGTTCTCCTTGAACCGGCCCTCGCCCTGGAACCGCCACACGTCGGTGACCGAGCTGTCGGCGGCGAGGTACTCCACGAACTCGGAGATCCCGCCGTCGTGCTGGAACACCTCCTCGTGGGTCCCGAACTCCCCCGGCGTGCCGGGCAGGCCCCGCTGGTCGCGCACGGTGATGCGCAGCCCGGGGATCAGGAACGAGGTCTGGCGGGCCCGCTTGGCGAGCTCCTCGTAGCTGAACCGGGCGTCCGCCGTGAAGATCTGCTCGTCCGCCCAGTACCGGATCCGGGTGCCGGTGACCCCCCGCTTGGCCTTGCCGACGACGTCGAGCACCGACCCCTCCACGAACGGCTCGAACCGGGCGTGCGGGGAGGGCCGGCCCTGGTCCACGAAGCGGCCGGGCTCGCCGTGCCGGAAGGACATCTGGTAGGTCTTCCCGCCGCGGTCCACCTGGACGTCCAGGCGGGCGGAGAGCGCGTTGACGACCGAGGCGCCCACGCCGTGCAGGCCGCCGGAGGCGCTGTAGGAGCCGCCGCCGAACTTCCCGCCCGCGTGCAGCTTGGTGAAGACGACCTCCACGCCGGTCAGCCCGGTGCGCGGCTCGAGGTCGATGGGGATGCCGCGGCCGTCGTCGTGGACCTCCACCGCGCCGTCGGCGTGCAGGACCACCGTGATCTGGTGGCCGAAACCGGCGAGGGCCTCGTCCACGGAGTTGTCGATGATCTCCCACATGCAGTGCATCAGCCCGCGGGAGTCGGTGGAGCCGATGTACATGCCCGGCCGCTTCCGGACGGCCTCGAGGCCCTCGAGGACGGAGAGGTGGCGGGCGTTGTACTCGGAACGGGACGGTGTCACGGGGATACGACTCCTGGGGGACGGCGGGATTCCCCACCACTGTAGTCCCGGCGGCGGACACCGCAGGGCCGGGCGCCGGTGGCGGGGACGCTCCCCGGTCGGCACCGTGACCTACGCCCGGGGCGAAAAACGGCCTCCGCCGGAATCGATTGTCCGAGGGTCGTGGTTGTATAGAGCAGTACCCCGACGCGTCCACGAGACCCCGGGTACCCGCACCGGCGGCCCCGTGCCCCGTGCAACGAGTACGACCCAGGAGGAGGATCCCGTGAACGCAACATTGGAGAGCCGAGAGCTCAATGCGACCGACCGCTGCGACGCGTGCGGCGCCCAGGCCTACGTCCGAGTGATCCTCGAGTCGACGGGCGGTGAGCTGCTGTTCTGCGCTCACCACGCGCGCAAGAACGAGCAGAAGCTGCGGCCGCTGGCCGCCACCTGGCAGGACGAGACCGAGCGCATCGGTTCCTGACCGGGCGACCGCCGAGGGCGGTCGACGCAGGAGGGCCCCGACACCTGGTGTCGGGGCCCTCCTGCGTGTCCGGTCCTCGCCCCGGTCACCGGAGCGGTGCGCGGGTCCGGACGTGGTCGCCCCGCGCCCGGAGGATCTCCGGGCGCGGGAGCGGCCGGTCAGTCGAGGTAGTCGCGCAGCACCTGCGAGCGGGACGGGTGGCGCAGCTTGGACATCGTCTTGGACTCTATCTGCCGGATGCGCTCACGCGTCACGCCGTAGACCTTGCCGATCTCGTCGAGCGTCTTGGGCTGGCCGTCGGTCAGGCCGAAGCGCATCGCCACGACCCCCGCCTCCCGCTCGGAGAGGGTGTCCAGGACCGAGTGCAGCTGCTCCTGCAGGAGCGTGAAGCTCACGGCGTCCGCGGGGACCACGGCCTCGGAGTCCTCGATGAGGTCGCCGAACTCCGAGTCGCCGTCCTCCCCCAGAGGGGTGTGCAGCGAGATCGGCTCTCGGCCGTACTTCTGCACCTCGACGACCTTCTCGGGCGTCATGTCGAGCTCGTTCGCCAGCTCCTCCGGGGTCGGCTCCCGGCCGAGGTCCTGCAGCATCTGGCGCTGGACGCGGGCGAGCTTGTTGATGACCTCGACCATGTGCACCGGGATGCGGATGGTGCGGGCCTGGTCGGCCATGGCACGGGTGATGGCCTGGCGGATCCACCACGTGGCGTACGTGGAGAACTTGAAGCCCTTGGTGTAGTCGAACTTCTCGACCGCACGGATCAGTCCGAGGTTGCCCTCCTGGATGAGGTCCAGGAACAGCATGCCGCGACCGGTGTAGCGCTTCGCGAGCGAGACGACCAGGCGCAGGTTGGCCTCGAGCAGGTGGTTCTTGGCGCGCTTGCCGTCGTGGATGACCCAGCGCAGCTCCTTGCGGGTCTGCGGGTCGAGGCTGTCCTTCCCGTCCGCGAGCTTGTGCTCCGCGTACAGGCCGGCCTCGATCCGCAGCGCCAGGTCCACTTCCTGCTCGGCGTTCAGCAGCGCGACCTTGCCGATCTGCTTGAGGTAGTCCTTGACCGGGTCGGCGGTGGCGCCGGCGGAGACGACTTGCTGGGCCGGGGCGTCGTCGTCGTCGTTGTTGGTGATGACGAAGCCGGAGGTCTTCTCGTCCTTGGGCGCGGGGACGGCCGGCGCGTCCTCGGGCGCGGCCTCCTCCTCCGCGTCGGCGTCCTCGTCCACGTCCGGCTCGATCACCCCGGCCTCGTCGGTCAGGGCGGTCTCGATGTCGGCGTCGTCGGTGACGACGACGTCCTCCTCGGGCTCCCCGGCGACGGCCAGGGCGTCCTTGTCCGCCGGGGCCGCAGCCTTCTTGCGGCCCGCGGCCTTCGGTGCGGCCGGGGGCTTGCTCGCGGCGGTCCTGGTCGCGGTCGACCGGCCGGCCGTGGACTTCGTCGAGGCGGCCGCGGTGGCGCTCTTGGGAGCGGTGGACTTCGCGGCGGTGGACTTCGCCGCCGTGGTCTTCTTCGCGGCCACGGTCTTCTTGGTCGCGGTCGACTTCGCAGCGGCGGTCTTCGCCCGCGGCGACGTGCCCGTGGTGCCGGACGGCGACCGAGCGTCCCCGGTGCCCGGGGTCTCGGCGGCGGTGTCCGTCGTCTTGTTGCTGGCGGCAGGTGACACTGAGAGCCTTTCGTTGAGCGGTCAAGGCGTCCGCCCTCGGGGCAACACGCCTATGACCCTGTCAAGTCCGTGCGCCGGGCAGTGTCCGGCGCGGCGGGCTTGAAGGGTCCTGACAGCCGGAACCACCCGTGGGCGGGATTTGTTCCCGCTCGACCGGACGGACCCGAAAAAGCTCGGCGCGCGCGGGTCAGGAGTGCCAGGCGGTGGCACGGTCCCGGGCCCAGAGCGGCACGGGCCGGGCGTCGGCGAGGCGCAGCACGCGCAGCGCGGGCGGGTGTCCGGGGAGCAGCGCCGTGGCCCGGCGCACGAAGTGCGCGGTGTGGGAGCCGCGCGCCCGGAACCGGTTGAGCTGCGCGAGCTCGACCAGCACGCCCGCGAGCACGGCCCGGCCCCGCGCCTCGTCGTCCGTCCGCGCCGCGTCGCCCGTCCCCGCGGAATCCTCGGCCGCTCCGCCCGCCGCCCCCGCACCGGGCTCCGGTCCGGGCCCCGGTCCCAGCCCCGTGGGCTCCAGGAGCCAGCCGAGCACCTGGAGCACCCGGTAGAGAGTGTCGAGCAGCGACCAGTGCGGGGTCTCCGCCCACTCGCCGGAGAGCACGCGGGAGAGCCGGACCAGCTCCCCCGCGTCCGGCACGGGCACCCGGGCCGCGGCCGGGCCGGACGCGGTGCCGCCGCGACCGGCCGCCGGTCGGCGGGGCAGCGGCGGGACGCCCGGAGGGAGGGGCGCCCGGGTCGGCCCGATCGGAACGCCCGGGGCGTCGGGTCCGTCCACCCGGTCGTCGACGTCGTCGCACAGCTCGGCCCACATCGCGGCGGCCGCGAGGACGCCGTCGAGGTCGTCCGTGGCGCAGGCGGCCAGGAGCAGGTCGGCGAGCACGGGGTCGGCCAGGCTCGCGGCCAGGAAGCCGAGCAGGTCGTCGTCGTGGTCCAGCACCGCGGGCACCGCATCCCCCGGCGCGCCCCGGACCGTGGCGAGCACGTCGGTCCAGACGGACAGTGCGGGCCCGAGGCGGTCCAGGTGGTGCCACGCGTCCGCACCGGCCCGTGACCAGCGGACCGCGGCCTGCCCGGCGGCACGGGCGGTGCCGGCGGGCAGCGCCCCGTACTCCTGGTCCATGGCGAGCCGCGGGGCGGCCGCGTAGGAGCTGCCCGAGGCCACGAGCGCGGCGTTGACGGCGCTGTCCTCGATGTCCGCGACGTCCTGGACGTCGGCCGGGTCCTCGGCCGGCCACCAGCGGTCGCCGGCCACGATCCAGCGCGCCGCCACCGCCCGCCCCGCGCGTCGGGCGGCCTCGTCCACGACGGCGAGCACACCGTCCACCGCGGCGGGTGGCGCCGCCGCCCCGGACGGGTCCCCGGGCGGCGGCGACGTGTACACGATGACGAAGACCCGGTCGCTCAGGGTGTCGTGGGCGACGAGGTCGGCGAGCTCGGCGACGAAGGCCTCCCCGAGGCGTTCGTCGGACGGGCCGGCCGGGAGGTCGACGCGCACGCACGCCCCTGCCGTCCCGCCGCCGGCGGCGAACAGGACGAGGGAGTCGGCGGGCCAGTAGCCGAGCGTGTGCGGCACGACGGCCAGCAGGTCGGCCGCGCACCGGACGACGGGGACGAAGGGGTCTCGGATGGGGTGCTGTCTCATGCGCCCAGCCTGGGCACCGGCCGGTCCGGGAGCACCTGCCGGGGCGCGGTTTGTGGACGGCCGGCGGGTCGGGGACCCGGCGCCCGGCGCGGTGCAGTGCCGACGGGACCGGCCGGCCGGTCAGGCGGCGTCGTGCCCGTGCTGCCGGCGCACCCGCCGGACGGTGGCCAGCACGCCCGCGGCGCCCGCCGCAGCGACCAGGAACTGCGCCGCGATCGCGACCCGGAACGCGTCGGGAGCGTACAGCTCGTCGCGGAAGCCCGCGGCGTGGAGCACGTCGAGCACGAAGCCGGTGACGAAGATGGCCAGCACCGAGGCCGTGAAGCCACCGACGTTGACGATGCCCGTGGCGGTGCCCGAGCGGCGGGCCGGGTTGAAGCTGCGGGTGATGTCGAAGGCGATCATGGAGGCCGGCATGCTGATCGCGATGACGCACACGGCGGCCAGCACCACCGGGACGGGGGCCGTCCCGGGCCAGATCAGCAGGACCGTCCACGCCGCGAAGATCACGGCGGTCACCCCCAGCGACAGCCGCACCCGGCGGTGCGGGTGGCGGGCGGAGAGCCCGCCGAGGCCGAGGGCCACGGCCAGGTTGGTCACCACGAAGGAGGTCATCACCAGGGAGATCGTGGTGTCCGACAGGTCCTGGGCGTACTCGAGATAGGGGTAGCCCCACATCAGCACGAACGTGTTGCCCGCGAACTGGGTGGTGAAGTGCACCCAGAAGCCGAGCCGGGTGCCGGGCTCGGCCACGCTCTCCCGGAGCACCCGGCCGGTCCGCCGCAGGCCCAGCGCCGGGTTCAGGACCTCCACCCCGGGGGGCGCGTTGCGCAGCAGGGTCGCGGCGAGCACGGCGGCGAGCAGCGCGAGGGAGGCCAGCGCCGCGAAGGACGGGAACCACCCGGTGAGCTCGAGCAGCCACGCGAACGGGATGACGGACACCAGCTGGCCGAGGTTGCCGACCACGCCCAGGAACTGGGTCAGCGGCGGCACGCGCAGCGCGGAGAACCAGGCGGGGATCAGGCGCATCACGCACACGAAGGTGGTCGCGTCGCCCGCGCCCACGAGCACGCGGGCGGCCACGCCCTCGCCGACCGTGTCGGCCAGGGCCAGCTGGATCTGGCCGGCCGTCATGAGCAGCGCCCCGGCGGCGACCATCACGCGGGAGCCGAAGCGGTCCACGAGCACGCCGACGGGGATCTGCAGCGCCGCGTAGACGAGGACCTGCATGAGCGAGAACATCGACAGCGCGGAGGCCGCGGTGCCGAAGCGCTCGGCCGCGTCGACCGACGCCACACCGAAGCTGGTGCGCTGCGCCACGGCGCTGAAGTAGGCGAAGGTACCGATCGCGAAGACCAGGTAGGCGCGGCGGGAGTCCTTGCCGGGCTCGTGGGCCCGGTACCGGTCGGACGGCATGCACTTCGCTCTCGGGGGGACGGGGCCGGGCCGGGACCCGGGACGGCGGGGCCGCCCCGGACGGCGCCGGACCGCCCCGCGCGCCGGCCGGGCTCAGTCCTGGTCGTCCTCCTGGGCGGCGAGGAAGGCCTCGGCCGCGGCGCCGATCTCGTCGGCGTCGGGGAGCTCGGACTCGTCTCCCACCAGCAGGGAGCGCGGGACCGAGGCGTCGACGACGTCATCGTAGCGCTGTTCCAGTCCTGCCACGACCGCCTGCACCTCGGGCGAGGCGCCGACCTGCTGGTCGATCTGGCGCTCGATCTCGCGGGCCGCCTCGCGCAGCTCGTCCGAGGGCAGGGTCAGCGAGGTCACGGCGCTGATGTGCTCGAGGGCGGCCACGGCGGCATGCGGCAGGTGCGCCTCGGCCAGGTACTGCGGGACGTGCACGGTGAAGCCGATGTTGTCGATCCCCGCCTCGCCCAGCCGGATCTCGAGGAGCTGCGCGGCCGACGAGCTCATCTCCACGACCGGCTTCCACGCGTGCTCGGCGGGGAGCAGGTCGGCCCGGTTGCCGTGCACCGAGACGATGAACGGACGGGTGTGCGGGACGGGCATGGGGATTCCCGAGACGATGGCCACGAGGGACACGTCCATCCGCCGGGCCAGGCCCACGACGGCCTCGGTGAACCGGTTCCACTGCAGATCCGGCTCGGGGCCCGTCAGCAGCGCGAAGCTGCGCCCCAGACCGTCCGTGACCAGCCGGAGGGACAGCTCGGGGGTCTGGAAGCCCTCGAAGTGGTCCTCCACGAAGCTCACGTGCGGGCGGCGGGCCCGGTAGTCGTAGAGCTGGTCCAGGTCGAAACGGGCCACGACCTCGTGCGGGAGGGCCTCGGTGATGGTGTGCTCGATCTGCACGGCCACGTGCCCCGCCTCCGCGTAGCCGGACAGGGCGACGATCAGCGGCAGTCCGCGAACCCGGGCGTCCTCGAGCAGAGCGGGGTTGCTCAGGTACAGCGAGGTGGGGTCCAGCACAGCTCTTCCTCCTGGGGTGGGTCGGTTCCGGGCGTCCGTGGGGAGACCGGTGGGAGCACGCCTCCGACGGCGCGCCCGGATCATGTCAACCGTCCGCGGGCACCGCGTTATTCCCCGCCGATCCCGCGGGGCCCGCCCCGTGCGTCCGGGCCCCGGCGGCGCGCCGGCCGGGGATAGGATCGACAGCACGCCTGCCGGGCCGGGCCGGGCCGCCGACCGCGGACCGGACCGGCACCGCCGGTCCAGACCTCAGCGAAAGGACGATCCATGCCCGACGTACAGGACCTTCTCGAACCCCGGGGCATCGAGCTCACCGCCACGCACAAGGCCCTGGGCCGGACGCCGGCCCACGCGCTCGTGCTCGGTGTGGCGAAGGGACAGGACGGCGACGGCTCGGGCCGTGTCCTGCTCCCCGCCGGCGAGCAGCGACGGCTCGCCCCCGTGGTGGAGGCCGCGGCGGCGCTGCGCGTGAAGGGCGCCGCCGACGAGGTGACCGTGGTGCCGGCGCCGTCCGGGCTGCCGTTCACCGTGGTGGTCCTCACCGGGGTCGGCGCCCTGCCCGCCGGGACCGCGGAGCGCGCCGAGGTGCTGCGCCGGGCCGCGGGCGCCGCCGTGCGGCGGCTCGCCGGCACCGACTCCGCGGTGCTCGCCCTGCCCGTGGACTCCGAGCAGGACGCCGCGGCGGTCGCCGAGGGCGCCGCTCTCGGCGCCTTCGCCTTCGCCCACCAGCGCGCGGCGACCGCCGGTTCCGTGCAGGACCCGCTGGCCTCCGCCGTCGTGCACGCCCCGGGCGTGGCGCGCGCCGCGCTGGGCCGGTGCCTCGACCGCGCCGCCGCCCTGGGCCGCGGCGTCCGCGCGGCCCGCACCCTCGTGGACCTCTCCCCCAACGTCATGTACCCGGAGGCCGTGGCGGACTACGCCCGCCGGGCCGCCAGGGGCACCAAGGTCTCCGTGACCGTGCTCGCCGAGAAGGAGCTCGCCAAGGGCGGCTACGGGGGGCTCCTGGGAGTGGGACAGGGCTCCGTGCACGGCCCGCGCCTCGTCAAGCTGGAGTACGCCCCGGCGCGCGCCGCGAAGCACTACGCCTACGTGGGCAAGGGCATCACCTTCGACTCGGGCGGCCTCTCCCTCAAGCCCCCGGCCTCGATGATGACCATGAAGTCGGACATGGCCGGCGCCGGCGCCGTGCTCGCGACCGTCCTCACCGCCGCCGAGCTGGGCCTGCCCGTGAAGGTCACGGGGTGGCTGTGCCTGGCCGAGAACCTGCCCTCGTCGACCGCCACCCGCCCCGGCGACGTCATCACCATCCGCGGCGGCCGCACCGTCGAGGTGCTCAACACCGACGCCGAGGGGCGCCTGGTGCTGGCCGACGGTCTCGTGGCCGCGTGCGAGGAGGCCCCGGACGCCGTCGTCGACATCGCCACGCTGACCGGCGCGCAGATGGTGGCCCTCGGCGCACGGACGTTCGGGATCATGGGCGACGAGACGGTGCGCACCGCCGTGGCCGAGGCCGCCCGCGCCGCCGGCGAGGACGGCTGGCCCATGCCGCTGCCCGAGCACCTGCGCCCGTCCCTGGACTCCAAGGTCGCCGACCTCAAGAACATCGGGGACAAGAACGGCGGGATGCTCGTCGCCGGGATCTTCCTGCGCGAGTTCGTCGGCGGCACCGACGGGGCACGGGTGCCCTGGGCGCACGTGGACATCGCCGGCCCCTCCTTCAACGAGGGATCGCCCTACGGCTACACCCCGGCGGAGGGCACCGGCGCGGGCGTGCGCACGCTCGTGCGGCTGCTCGAGGACGCGGTCACCGACCGCGGCTGAGGTCCCGCGACACCCCTGCGCCGGAGGGAGCGCCCGCCTGGTCGCTCCCTCCGGCGTAGGGCTAAGGTATGTACGAAACGAACCCGTCACGGGACGGGTGCGACCCACCCGGAACGACGTCAACGCGCAAGGGAGCCAAACACGTGGCCGACAACGAATTCGACATCCTCGTCCTCGGCGGAGGGAGTGCCGGCTACGCCGCCGCGCTGCGGGCCGTCCAGCTCGGCTTCACCGTGGCGCTGGTGGAGAAGAACAAGCTCGGGGGCACGTGCCTCCACTGGGGGTGTATCCCGACCAAGGCGTACCTGCACTCCGCCGAGCTGGCCGAGGACGCCCGCGAGAGCTCCAAGTACGGCATCCACACCACGCTGGACTCCATCGACATGGCGGCCGTGCGGGAGTACAAGGACAAGATCGTCGCCGGCAAGTTCAAGGGCCTCACGGGTCTGATGAAGATGCGCAAGATCAAGGTCATCGAGGGAGTCGGCAAGCTCACGGGCGAGAACACCGTCGAGGTCGACGGCACCACCTACACCGGCAAGCACATCGTGCTGGCCTCCGGCTCGATCTCCAAGACCCTGGGCGTCGAGATCGGCGGACGGATCATGACCTCCACCGAGGCGCTGGAGATCGACTTCGTGCCCAAGAGCGCCATCGTCCTCGGCGGCGGCGTGATCGGCTGCGAGTTCGCCTCCATGTGGAAGTCCTTCGGCGTGGACGTCACCGTGATCGAGGGTCTCCCCCACCTGGTCGCCAACGAGGACCCCGCGCTCATCAAGATCCTGGAGCGGGAGTTCAAGAAGCGCGGCATCAAGTCCAGCCTCGGCACCTTCTTCGAGAAGGTCGAGCAGGACGACAACGGGGCGAAGGTCACCCTGGCCGACGGCAAGGTCTTCGAGGCCGACATCGTGCTGGTCGCCGTGGGCCGCGGCCCGAACACCGCCGACATGGGTTACGAGGAGCAGGGCATCCCCATGGACCGCGGCTTCGTCACCCCGAACGAGCGCCTGCACACCGGCGTCGGCAACATCTACGCGATCGGCGACATCGTCCCCGGGGTCCAGCTCGCCCACCGCGGCTACCAGCAGGGGCGGTTCGTGGCCGAGGAGATCGCCGGCCTGAACCCGGCCGTCGTCGACGACGTGAACATCCCCAAGGTCACGTTCACCGAGCCGGAGATCGCCTCGGTCGGCTACACCGAGCCGAAGGCGAAGGAGAAGTTCGGCGAGGACAATGTCGAGGTCGCCGAGTACAACCTCGCCGGCAACGGCAAGAGCTCGATCCTGGGCACCGGCGGCATCATCAAGCTGGTGCGCGAGAAGGACGGGCCGATCATCGGCTTCCACGCCATCGGCAAGCGCATCAGCGAGCAGATCGGCGAGGGCCAGCTCATCGTCAACTGGGAGGCCTACCCCGAGGACGTCGCCGCGTTCGTGCACGCGCACCCCACCCAGAACGAGGCCATCGGCGAGGCCGCCATGGCACTCGCGGGCACGCCGCTGCACGGCTGACCGCGTCGAGGCCCCGCCCCTCCCGGGCGGGGCCTCCCCCACTACCCCGGACCCGGGCCCGGCGCCCGGACCGCACCATCGAAGGCACCGAAAGAGAGACGGTCGGACCATGTCAGAAACCGTAAACCTGCCCGCACTGGGCGAATCCGTGACCGAGGGCACCGTGACCCGGTGGCTCAAGCAGGTCGGTGACGAGGTCGCCGTCGACGAGCCCCTGGTCGAGGTCTCCACCGACAAGGTCGACACCGAGATCCCCTCCCCCGTGGCGGGCGTGATCGAGGAGATCCTCGTCGAGGAGGACGAGGACGTCGAGGTCGGCGCGCCGCTGGTCGTCATCGGTGACGGCTCGGGCTCCGGCTCCGGCGGCGGCTCCGGCCAGGACGAGGCCGCCGCGGACACCTCCGCCGAGGAGGCCGAGGACGCCGCGACCGAGGCCGAGACCCCCGAGGCGACCGACGAGGCCGCCGAGCAGAAGTCCTCCGGCCAGGAGTCCTCCGGTCAGGAGCAGGCCCCGCAGGCCGAGGCCCAGCAGACGGGCGAGGGCAGCGAGATCACCCTGCCCGCACTGGGCGAGTCCGTGACCGAGGGCACCGTGACCCGGTGGCTCAAGCAGGTCGGTGACGAGGTCGCCGTCGACGAGCCGCTGCTGGAGGTCTCCACCGACAAGGTCGACACCGAGGTCCCCTCCCCCGTGGCCGGGACCCTGCTGGAGATCCGGGTGCAGGAGGACGAGGACGCCGAGGTCGGCCAGGTCCTGGCGGTCATCGGCTCCGGCTCCGCCCCGTCCGGGGACAAGCCCGCCGAGAAGCCCGCCGCGGACACCTCCGCCGAGGAGGCCGAGGACGCCGCGACCGAGGCCGAGACCCCCGAGGCGACCGACGAGGCCGCCGAGCAGAAGTCCTCCGGCCAGGAGTCCTCCGGTCAGGAGCAGGCCCCGCAGGCCGAGGCCCAGCAGACGGGCGAGGGCAGCGAGATCACCCTGCCCGCACTGGGCGAGTCCGTGACCGAGGGCACCGTGACCCGGTGGCTCAAGCAGGTCGGTGACGAGGTCGCCGTCGACGAGCCGCTGCTGGAGGTCTCCACCGACAAGGTCGACACCGAGGTCCCCTCCCCCGTGGCCGGGACCCTGCTGGAGATCCGGGTGCAGGAGGACGAGGACGCCGAGGTCGGCCAGGTCCTGGCGGTCATCGGCTCCGGCTCCGCCCCGTCCGGGGACAAGCCCGCCGCGGACACCTCCGCCGCGGAGAAGCCGGCGAAGCAGGCCTCCGCCGGCGGCGAGGGCTACGAGGGTTCCTCCTCCGGGAAGCAGGAGAAGGCGCCGTCCCGCGACGAGGCCCTGGTCGAGACCGACGAGCCCGTGCTGGCCGACACCTCCGGGGACGAGCAGCAGGACGCCGCCCAGCGCGACGGCGCCCGCACCGAGAACGCGGAGGCGCCGACGGGCGACAACTCGTCCTACGTGACCCCGCTGGTGCGCAAGCTCGCCAAGAAGGAGGGCGTGGACCTCTCCGCGCTCACCGGCACCGGTGTGGGCGGCCGCATCCGCAAGCAGGACGTGCTCGCCGCCGCCGAGCAGCAGAAGAGCGCGGCCGCACCGGCCGCCGAGGCCCCGGCCGAGACGGCCGCGGCCGCTCCGGCGAAGGAGGCCGCCCCGGCCGTGCCGAAGGCGGACGCCAAGCGCGGGACCACCGAGAAGGCCCCGCGGATCCGGATGACGATCGCCCAGCGCATGCGCGAGTCGCTGCAGGAGGCCGCTCAGCTGACCCAGGTGACCGAGGTCGACATGACCCGGGTGGCCGTGCTGCGCGGCCGGGCGAAGGCGAAGTTCCAGGAGCGGGAGGGCGCCAAGCTCACCTACCTGCCGTTCTTCGCCAAGGCCGTGGCGGAGGCCCTGCAGGCCCACCCGAAGCTCAACGCCACCTTCAAGGAGGCCGAGAAGGAGATCGTCTACAACGGCTCGGAGAACATCGCCATCGCGGTGGACACCCCGAAGGGCCTGCTGGTGCCGGTCATCAAGAACGCCGGCGACCTCAACCTCGGCGGCCTGGCCAAGCAGATCGCAGACCTCGGCTCCCGGGCCAAGGACGGCAACATCACGCCGGACGACCTCACCGGCGGCACCTTCACGATCACGAACCTCGGGTCGTTCGGGGCCCTGTTCGACACCCCGATCATCAACCAGCCGCAGGTCGCGATCCTCGGCACGGGATCGATCGTGAAGCGCCCCATGGTGGTCTCCGACGCCGACGGCAACGACACCATCGCCATCCGCCAGATGTGCTACCTGTCGCTGACCTACGACCACCGCCTGGTCGACGGCGCGGACGCCGGCCGCTTCCTCCAGGCGCTCAAGGCGCGCCTGGAGGAGGGCCGCTTCGAGTCCGAGGTCGGTCTCTGACCGGCCCCGTGCCGGTCCACGGCCCCCGCTGAGCACCTGCGGAGGGCCGGCGGACGCCGAGAGGGCGTGTTCCTGGTCACAGGGGCACGCCCTCTCGGCGTCCGCCGGCGGCGCTCCGATAGGCTCGACGGCATGACCTTCCTGACCGGACTCCTCGTCTTCCTGCACCTCGTCGGCGCCGCGATCATCGTGGGCACCTGGATCTACACCATGAAGCGCCCGACGGTGTCCCCCGGCCAGTTCCACGCCTCGCTGCTGAGCCTGGTGACCGGTCTCCTGCTCGTGGCGGTCCACGAAATGGGCGAGGCTGACGTCAACCACGCCAAGGTCGCCGTGAAGCTGCTGGTCGCCCTCGCCGTGGCGGTCGCCGCCTTCGTGGGCCAGCGGAGGACCAGGCGCGGGGAGACGGTCTCGACCGGTCTCGCCCACGCCGTGGGCGGGCTGGCGCTGATCAACATGGCGGTCGCCACCCTCTGGTGAGCCCCGCCCGCCACCGCACCATCGACGACCGGACCCCCGGCGCTGCCCGTCAGCCCCGGGGGTCCTGCCGTGCCGGTTCCCGTCCGTCCGGCTCCTGCCCGTCAGGCCCCCGTCCGTTCCGCGGCTGCCCGTCCGAGCCGGTTCCCGGCGGGGCCGTCGCCCCCGCCGCAGGTTCCACCTCGGCCAGCCGCCAGCCCTGCTCCCCGTGGACCAGCTCGACGAGGACCGTCTGCACCCATCCGTCCCCGGCCGGCACCACGGACGGGACCGTGCCCGGCCCGCCGCGGTGGCCGTCCACCCGCACCTCGGCCATCAGCACGACCCCGCCCGGCGGCGCGGAGCCCGCCGGTCCGTCGCGGACGCTCTCGGCCTCGAGGACGAGGCCGGGAAAACCGCCGTCCGCCCGGGCGATGGTGTCCCGGTCCGCCGCCGCGGCCCGGGCGCCGGGGGCGTACACCTCGTCCAGCAACCGGACGTCACCGGTGCGCAGGGCCTCTCCCCGCCGCGCCACCAGCTCTCCCAGCGCCCGCCGGGGGTCCGCGTCCTCGACGGAGTCCTGCGGCGGGTCGACGACGGACCCCGGCGCCAACGGGCCCGACCGCGCCGCAGAGGGGAACCGCGCCGGGGGCGCCGTGGCCGCCGGCGTGTTCGCCGGATCGGCCGCCGGGTCCGGCGACGGGCCGGCCCCGCCCAGGGGGAGCAGGACCGCGCCCCCGGCGGCCAGCAGCAGCGCCGCCGCCCCGACGAGCACGGCCCGGCGACCGCCGCCCGTCCGGACCGGCTCCGGACGGGCGGCGGCGACCCGCCGCCCGCCGGGGTCCGGCTCCTGGGCCCGCGCGAACCGGTCGGCCAGTTCCGCCGCCGTGGGCCGAGCCGAGGCGTCGGGGGCGAGGGCCGCCTCGACCGCCCGCACGAGGCCGGGCGGGGCGCCGGGGCACAGCAGGGACAGGGGCGCCCGCCGCGCCTCCCGGGCCGGGGCCCGCCCGGTGAGCGCCGCCCACCCGAGGGCCCCGAGCGCGCGGACATCCTCCTCCGGGCTCCCTGCCGCGGTGCCCGCGCGCACCGCGGCGACGTGCCCCGCGCCGTCCGCGGCCGCCGTGCGCTCCCCTGTGCTCTCCGCCGGGCCCGCGGCCGGGCTCTCCGGAGGGGTCACGGTGCCGCGGAACAGGACCTGCCGGGCGGAGAGCTCCCCGTGGCACCGGCCGAGGGCGTGCAGGGCGGCCAAGCCGGTCGCGGCGTCCCGCAGCACCGCGGCGGCCTCGGCGGGCGCCAGCCGGCCGCGCTCGGCCAGCCGGTCGGCGAGGGAGCCGCCCCGCAGGAAGTCCTCGACCAGCCCGACCGGTGCCGCCGCCGGGCCCAGCAGGCCGCGCACGGCCACGAGACAGGCCTCGTCCCGGCCCGCCAGGGCGACCGCGAGCGACCGGAGCGCGGCCCTCGACCGGTCACGCTCCGGTCCGGGCTCGTCAGGGCAGGGCCGCAGGACGAAGTGCTCCCCCGACCGGGCCTCCCGCACCAGCCACGATCGGCCGCCCAGGCGGCGCACCGGCTCCAGGCCGTCCTCCGGCGGGAGCCGCGGAGGCGTGTCCTCGGCCCGCGTGCCGGGGAGGGAACCCGCACCGTCGTCCCGGACGGCCGCGGCGAGCCGCGCCCGGGCGGAGACGGACGGGGCCCGGGAGGGCTCGTGGTGGCCGCCGTGCGCGGCGGGGCGCTGCTCCATGCCTCCAGCATGCCCGCCCGCCGCCGCGGGCCGTGGGCGCCGTCCACAGCCCCCGTCCGGCGCGCGTTGTCCCCGCCGCGCGATAGGCTGGGGACATGTCCATCTGCTTCGAACGGCTCGGCTTCGACCCGCACCTCGTCGACTACCGCTCGGCGCTGGAGCTGCAGAAGAACGTGCACCGGGAGGTCGTCGCGGGCGAGCGGGACAACACCGTGCTGCTGCTGGAGCACCCCCCGGTCTACACGGCCGGACGGCGCACCGAGCCCCACGAGTACCCCACCGACGGGGCCGAGGTCGTGGAGATCGGACGCGGGGGCAAGCTCACCTACCACGGCCCCGGGATGCTCGTGGGCTATCCCGTCGTCCGGCTGACCACGCCCATCGACGTCGTGCGCTTCGTGCGCCTGCTCGAGGAGATCATCATCGCCGTCGTCGCGGACCTCGGGGTGGAGGCCACCACCGTGGCGGGACGCTCCGGGGCCTGGGTGCTCGCGGACGAGCACGGGCCGGACCGCAAGATCGCCGCCATCGGCGTGCAGGTCTCCAAGCGGGTCACCATGCACGGCTTCGCCCTGAACTGCTCCAACGACCTGCGGCCGTTCGGCAGGATCATCCCCTGCGGCATCACCGACGCCTCCGTCACGAGCCTCTCGCAGGAGACGGGCCGGCTCGTGACCCCGGAGACGGTGGTCGCGCGCGTGGAGCAGGAAATATCCGCCCGCCGGGACGAGTTGTGCGAACAGTTCGTCCCGTCAGGGACCCCGGGTCCGTTGCCCTGGCCCACCGCCGTCAGCTGACCCGCGCCGCCCCCGGGACCGCCGGGACCGTGAGCGCACCACCGTCGACATCTCGACAAGGAGACCGACCATGACCGTTGCCCCCGAGGGCCGCCGCCTGCTGCGCGTCGAGGCGCGCAACGCCGAGACGCCGATCGAGAAGAAGCCGTCCTGGCTGAAGAACACCGCACGGATGGGCCCCGAGTTCCAGGAGCTGAAGTCGCTGGCCCGCGGCAAGGGCCTGCACACCGTGTGCGAGGAGGCGGGCTGTCCCAACATCTACGAGTGCTGGGAGGACCGGGAGGCCACGTTCCTGATCGGCGGCTCCAAGTGCACCCGCCGCTGCGACTTCTGCGACATCGCCACCGGCAAGCCGGACCTGCTGGACGTCACCGAGCCCCGCAAGGTGGCCGAGTCCGTCAAGGAGCTGGGCCTGCGCTACGCGACCGTGACAGGCGTGGCCCGTGACGACCTCGACGACGGCGGCGCCTGGCTGTACGCGGAGACCATCCGCGCGATCCACACGCTGAACCCGAACACCGGTGTGGAGATCCTGATCCCCGACTTCCAGGGCAAGCCGGACCGGCTGCAGCAGGTCATCGACGCCGCGCCGGAGGTCTTCGCGCACAACGTCGAGACGGTCCCGCGCATCTTCCGCCAGATCCGGCCCGCGTTCACCTACGAGCGCTCCCTGGACGTCATCACCCAGGGCAAGGACGCCGGGATGATCACCAAGTCCAACCTCATCCTCGGCATGGGCGAGACGAACCAGGAGATCTACGAGGCGCTGTGCGACCTCAACGACGCCGGGTGCGACATCATCACGCTCACCCAGTACCTGCGCCCCTCCCCGCTGTTCCACCCGATCGACCGGTGGGTCAAGCCCGAGGAGTTCGTGGAGCTCTCCGAGATGGCCGAGGAGATCGGCTTCCTGGGCGTCATGGCCGGCCCCATGGTCCGCTCCTCCTACCGGGCCGGACGGCTGTGGGCCCGCGCCATGGAGAAGTCGGGCCGGGCGATCCCGGAGCACCTGGCGCACATCGAGGACACCGGCAGCGCCTCCCAGGAGGCCTCCTCGCTCGTCCAGCGACTCCGCTGAGGTCCGGCGGGGCGCGGCCCCGCCCACCCGCTAAACTGGAGGACGGACCACGGCCGGGCACCCTGACGCCCTGACGCCGCGGGTCCCCCCGGAACACCGCCACCGCACCACAGGACGAGGTCTCACCGTGTCACCTTCCCACGCCAAGTCGCGCCCCGCGTCGCGATCCACCTCCCCCGGGAAGCCGGCGGGCAAGCCGTCCGGGAAGCCCACCCGGGCGCAGAAGCGCGAGGCGAAGAAGCAGCGGAAGGCGACCAAGGGACCCGGGTTCCTCGGCCAGATCAAGCAGGTCTTCAAGATGACCCGCGAGGTCGAGCCCAACATCGGCTGGTGGATGCTGCTGATCGGCCTCGGGGTCCTGCTGGTCTTCCTGCTCATCGGCGTGCTCCTCGGCAACTGGATCACCGGGCTGCTCATCGGCCTGCCGTTCGCCCTGCTGGCCGCCTCCTTCTACCTGTCCCGGCGGGCCGAGCGCGCCGCGTTCGCCCGGATCGAGGACCAGCCCGGGGCCGCCGGCGCCGCGCTGTCCGCGCTGCGCCGCGGCTGGATCGTCGAGGACCAGCCGGCCGCCATGGACCCGCGCACCCGCGACCTCATCTTCCGGGCCATCGGCCGGCCCGGGGTGGTCCTCGTGACCGAGGGCCCCGCGGGGCGGGTCGACAAGCTCGTCGCCAAGGAGCGCCGCCGGATCGGCCCCGTGATCCAGAACGTGCCGATCCACGTCATCAAGACCGGCAAGGGCGAGGGACAGGTGCCCCTGCGGGAGCTGTCCAAGCGGATGAAGAAGCTCGACAAGAAGCTCACCCAGCAGGAGGTGCAGACCGTGCACAAGCGGATCAGCACCCTGGGCAACCGCCTGCCGATCCCCAAGGGCGTGGACCCGATGCGCGCCCGCCCGGACCGCAGGGCCATGCGCGGCCGCTGAGCCGCGGGCCCCACGACACGCACCACGACACGCTCGGAGCCCCCCGCCTTCCACGGAAGGCGGGGGGCTCCGTCGTCGTCGTGCCGGGTGCCGCGCCCGGCGCCGCGCTCAGCGCGTGCGGACGAGGATCGTCTCCGCCGCCCGGTCGTGCAGGCCGCGCTGGTCCGGGTCGAACACGACCGCCGGGATCACGAGGCACAGCAGGAGGGAGCGGACCGCGGCGCGGGCGAACCCCGCCGGCCGCCCGGCCAGCGCCTGCACCTGGAGGCCCAGGAGCAGGTGCCCGGGGGTGTGGCCGGTCGCGCCGACCAGCAGCACGTTGAGCACGAACAGGAACGCCAGGGTCATCAGGCCCTCCTCGTTCCACTGGGGCACGAGCCACTCGGCGAGGCCCCAGCACAGGAACCAGTCCACCACCAGGGCCACGATCCGCCGCCCCACGCGTCCCACGGAGCCCGGCCCCTGCTCCGGTCGCCCGAGGCGCTGCCCCGGGTACTGCTGCCGCCCGGTCCCCGGCCCCTCGAGCCACGAGCCCACGTCACGTCTGTCGATCATCCCCTCAGGGTATCGGGGCGGGACTCCCCTAGACTGACGGGAGACCGTGGCTCCCCGGAGGTCCTCCGCGTAACACCGAGGAAACACCCGGGACACGGGGCCTTAATGCCCGGTCCGTAGCGTTGTCCCCGGAAACGGACGCCGCACGAGCATTCCCGGCACGGCGGTCCAGCCCACCTAACAAGGAGAACAGCACATGTTCCAGACACCCGAGGAAGTCCTCACGTTCATCAAGGACGAGGAGATCGTCTTCGTCGACGTCCGGTTCACGGACATGCCCGGCGTGCAGCAGCACTTCAACCTCCCCGCCAAGTCCGTGGACGACGACTTCTTCGAGCACGGGCAGCTGTTCGACGGCTCCTCCATCCGGGGCTTCCAGGGCATCGCCGAGTCCGACATGCAGCTCATCCCGGACCCGACGTCGGCCTTCGTGGACCCGTTCCGGGTCGAGAAGACCCTCGTGGTCACCTGCTCGATCGTGAACCCCCGCACCGGTGAGCCCTACCACCGCGACCCCCGCGGCGTCGCCGAGCGCGCCGAGGCGTACATGGCGTCGACCGGCATCGCGGACGTCGCCAACTTCGCCTCCGAGGCCGAGTTCTTCATCTTCGAGGACGTCCGCTACGACATCCAGCCGCAGGGCTCCTTCTACGCCATCGACTCCGACGAGGCGTCCTGGAACACCGGGCGCAAGGAGGAGGGCGGCAACCTGGGCAACAAGACCGCCACCAAGGGCGGTTACTTCCCGGTCTCCCCGGTCGACAAGCAGGCCGACCTGCGCGACGCGATGTGCGTGGCCCTGGACGAGGTGGGCCTCGAGGTCGAGCGCTCCCACCACGAGGTGGGCGGTCCCGGCCAGGCCGAGATCAACTACAAGTTCAGCACCCTCACCCGGGCGGCCGACGACCTGCAGAAGTTCAAGTACGTCATCAAGAACACCGCGGACGCCTTCGGCAAGTCGGCCACGTTCATGCCCAAGCCCGTCTACAACGACAACGGCTCCGGGATGCACTGCCACCAGTCCCTGTGGAAGGGCAGCGAGCCGCTGTTCTACGACGAGAAGGGCTACGCGGGCCTGTCCGACATCGCCCGCTGGTACATCGGCGGCCTCCTGGAGCACTCCTCGGCCGTGCTGGCCTTCACCAACCCGACGGTGAACTCCTACCGCCGCCTGGTCAAGGGCTTCGAGGCGCCGGTCAACATGGTGTACTCGCAGGGCAACCGCTCCGCCGGCATCCGCATCCCGATCACGGGCACCAACCCGAAGGCCAAGCGCCTCGAGTTCCGCGCCCCGGACCCCTCGTGCAACCCGTACCTGGCGTTCGCCGCCCAGCTGATGGCGGGCCTCGACGGCATCCGCAACCGCATCGAGCCGGCCGACCCGATCGACAAGGACCTCTACGAGCTGCCCGCCGAGGAGGCCAAGGACATCAAGAAGGCCCCGGCCTCGCTCGAGGAGGCGCTGCTGGCCCTCGAGGCGGACCACGAGTTCCTGCTCGCCGGTGACGTCTTCACCGAGGACACCATCCAGTCCTGGATCGAGTACAAGCGCGAGTTCGAGCTCAAGCCGCTGTCCGTGGTCCCGCACCCGCTGGAGTTCTCGATGTACTACGGCGTCTGATCCGCACGGATCGACCGCTTTTCACGGGGAAGGCCCCGGACCCCGCGCGGGGGTCCGGGGCCTTCCCCGTGCCGCGGGCGGCACGACGACACCGTCGGTGGCACCGTCAGTGCCCGTAGAAGAGCCGCTCGAACACGGCCCGGGCCTTGCGGGTGGTGCGCAGGTAGTCCTCCTCGAGCCGGCCGGCGCATCCGTGGGGGTACCCGCACCAGCGGGCCACCGCCTCGAGGTCGGCCCGCTTGGCGGGCAGGGCGTCGGAGCGGCGCCCGGTCCGCAGGACGTTGCCGTTGCGCACCGCCGTGGCCAGCCGCCACGCGGCGGACAGGGCCAGGGCGTCCTCGGCGCTCACGAGACCGGCCTCCTCGGCGGCGTGCAGGGCCCGCAGGGTGCTCGTGGTCCGCAGCCCCTGGATCCGGTGCCCGTGCTGGAGCTGCAGCGTCTGGACGAGCCACTCGACGTCCGAGAGCCCCCCGCGGCCCAGCTTCAGGTGCCGGGCCGGGTCCGCGCCGCGCGGCATCCGCTCGTTCTCCACGCGGGCTTTCATCCGCCGGATCTCCAGCAGCTGGCGCTCCGTGAACTCCGCCGGGTACCGCAGCGGGTCCACGACCCGCCGGAACGCGTCGGCCAGCTCGTCGCTGCCGGCCAGGGGCAGCGCCCGGGTGAGCGCCTGGAACTCCCAGGTCTGCGCCCACCGGGCGTAGTACTCGGCGTAGGACTCGACGGAGCGCACCATGGGCCCCTGCTTGCCCTCGGGGCGCAGGTCGTTGTCGATCTCCAGCACGCGCTCCGCCACGATGGGCGGCGTGCAGGGCGCCTTGAGCAGCTGCACCATCCGCTGCAGCAGGGTCTCGGCCTGCTCCCGGGCCGCGGCGGGGTCCGCGTCCCCCACCGGGGCGTAGACGTACATGACGTCGGCGTCGGAGCCGTAGCCGATCTCCCGCCCGCCCTGCCGGCCCATCGCGACGACGAGGACGTCGGCGAGCCGGCCGGCGCGGTCGTAGACCTCCCGCTCGGCCACGTGCAGGGCGCCCAGGACGCAGACCCGGTCGATGTCGGACAGCGCCGCCACGACCTGCTCGACGTCGAGCAGCCCGGAGGTGTCCGCGAGCGCCACGCGCAGCTCCTCGCGGCGCCGGATGAGGCGGATCATCCGCACGGCCTCCCCGGGGTCGGGGTGACGGGCCATCTGGGCGCGGATCTCGCTCCACAGCGTCTCGAAGGGCACCGGGCACAGCTCGTCGTCCTGGCCGAGCCAGGCGGTCGCCTCCGGAGAGTTCTCCAGCAGGTCGGTGACGTACCGGGAGCTGGAGAGGATCTGGCACAGGCGTTCGGCGGCGGCGTTCGAGTCGCGGAGCAGGCGCAGGAACCAGGGGGTGGTCCCGAGGGACTCGGAGAGCCGCCGGAAGCCCAGCAGCCCGGCGTCGGCGTCGACGCCGTCGGCCAGCCAGGCCAGGAGCACGGGCAGCAGGGTGCGCAGGATCTCGGCCCGCCGGCTGACGCCGCGGGTGAGCGCCTCGATGTGGCGCACGGCGGCCTTCGGGTCCCGGTAGCCGAGCGCGGCGAGCCGGTCCCGCACCGACTCCGCCGAGAGCTGGGTGTCGGTCTCGGGCAGGTGGGCGAGCGCGGCCAGCAGCGGCCGGTAGAAGATCCGCTCGTGCATCCCCCGGACGCTGCGCTTGACCTTGCGCCACTCCTCGAGCAGCGAGTCGCCGGAGGGGCGGGCGGTGTCCGCGGCGCCGCGCAGGGAGCGGGCGATGACCGTGAGCTCCTGCTCGCCCCGCGGCATGAGGTGGGTGCGGCGCAGCCGGAACAGCTGGATGCGGTGCTCCAGGAGGCGCAGCCAGCGGTAGTGGGCGGAGAACTGCTCGCTGTCCCGGCGGCCGATGTAGCCGCCGTCGGAGAGCGCGGCCAGGGACTCGGTCGTGGCCTGGGTCCGGACCCGCTCGTCCGTGCGCCCGTGCACCAGCTGGAGGAGCTGGACGGTGAACTCGACGTCGCGCAGCCCGCCGGGGCCCAGCTTGATCTGGCGCTCGCCCTCGGCGGCCGGGATGTTGTCGGTGACCCGCCGGCGCATGGCCTGCACGGACTCGACGAAGCCCTCGCGCCCGGAGCTGCGCCACACGAACGGCTCGATGGCCTTCCGGTAGGCCTCCCCGAGCTCCGGGTCCCCGGCGACGGGCCGGGCCTTGAGCAGGGCCTGGAACTCCCAGGACTCGGCCCACCGCTCGTAGTAGCGCACGTGCGAGTCCAGGGTGCGCACGAGCGGCCCGTCCTTGCCCTCGGGCCGGAGGTTGGCGTCCACCTCCCACAGCGGGGGCTCCGCGCCGCGGGCCATGAGCGCCCGGGCGGTGCCCGTGGCGAGGGCCGTGGCGATGACGGTGGCCTCCGCCCCGTCCAGGGGCTCCGCGCCGTCCGGGTTCTCGACGGCCATGACGTGGACGACGTCGACGTCGGAGATGTAGTTGAGCTCCCGGGCGCCGCACTTGCCCATCCCGATCACGGCGAGCCGCACCCGGTCGACGGTCTCGGGGGCCCAGGTCCCCGCCGCCTCCGCCCGGGAGACGGCGAGCGCCCCCTCGAGGGCCGCGGCGGCCAGGTCGGCGAGCTGGCGGCCCACCGCGGGCATGTGGTCGGCGGGGTAGAGGGCCCCGACGTCCCGGATCGCGATGCGCGTCAGCTCCCGCCGGTAGGCCGCGCGCAGGGCGCTGCAGGCGGCGTCACCGGTCCCGGCGGCCACCGGGGTCCGCGCGGCGGGGTCCGCGCCGACCGCCGTCAGCAGCGCGTCCCGGAACTGCTCGCCGGGGATCTCCGCCGGCTCGGCGGCGGCCGGCTCCGCGAGCAGGTCCAGGTGCTCGGGGCGCCGGAGCAGGAACTCCCCGAGCGCCTCGGAGGAGCCCAGGAGCCGGAACATGGCCTCGGAGGCCTCCGGGCCGGCGTTGATCCGCTCGGCGAGCTCCGGGGAGCCCTCGAGGAGCCGGACGGTGAGCCGCAGGGCGACGTCGGGCGAGGCCGCCAGGGCCAGACCCTCCAGCAGCCGGTCGAGGTCGACCTCGGCGAGCTCCGGGAAGCCGAGCCAGCGCTGGGCGTTGCCCGTGTCCGCGAAGCCGACCTTGATGAGACGGCCGGACGGGACGGTGCCCGCCGGGGCCGCGGACTGGGGAGGGTGTGTCATGGGACGGTCCGTCCGGGGTCAGAGGATGCCGAGGTTGTTCTTGAGCTCGAAGTGCGTGACGACCCGGCGGTAGTCGTTCCAGTCGCGGCGCTTGTTGCGCAGGAAGTAGTCGTAGACCTGCTCCCCGAGCAGCTCGGCCATGAACTCCGACTCCTCGGTCTCCCGGATGGCGTCGTACAGGCTCGAGGGCAGCGGGTTGTGGCCGAGGGCGCGGCGCTCCGCGGAGCTCATCGCCGCGACGTCGTCCAGCTCCACGGGCGGGAGCTCGTACTCGTTCTCGATGCCCCGCAGCCCCGCGGCCAGCAGCGCGGCGTAGGAGAGGTAGGGGTTCGTGGCGGAGTCGATGCCGCGGTACTCGATGCGCGCGGCCTGCACCTTGTCCGGCTTGGACAGGGGCACCCGCACGAGCGCGGAGCGGTTGTTGTGGCCCCAGGACTGGTAGGAGGGGGCCTCTCCCCCGCCCCACAGCCGCTTGTAGGAGTTGACGAACTGGTTGGTCACCGACGTGAACTCGGGGGCGTGCCGCAGGATGCCGGCGATGAAGTGCCCGGCCGTGCGGGAGAGGCGGAACTCGGATCCGGCCTCGAAGAAGGCGTTGGTGTCCCCCTCGAACAGCGAGAAGTGGGTGTGCATGCCGGAGCCGGGGTGCTCGGTGAACGGCTTGGGCATGAAGGTCGCGTACAGCCCCTGCGAGAGCGCGACCTCCTTGATGACCGTGCGGAACGTCATGATGTTGTCGGCCGTCTGCAGGGCGTCGGCGTAGCGCAGGTCGATCTCGTTCTGCCCGGGGCCGGCCTCGTGGTGCGAGAACTCGACGGAGATCCCGACGGCCTCCAGCATGTTCACGGCCTTGCGCCGGAAGTCCTGCACCACGCCGCCCGGCACGTGGTCGAAGTACCCCTCGTGGTCCACGGGCGTGGGCCGGCCCTCGGCGTCGAGGTCCGCGGACTTCAGCAGGTAGAACTCGATCTCCGGTGCCGTGTAGCAGGTGAAGCCCATGTCCGAGGCCTTCTCCAGGACGCGCTTGAGCACCCCGCGCGGGTCCGAGGAGGAGGGCTCGCCGTCCGGGGTGAGGATGTTGCAGAACATCCGGGCGGTGGGCTCCGTCTCGCTGCGCCAGGGCAGGATCTGGAACGTGGACGGGTCCGGCTGCAGGAGCATGTCCGCCTCGGAGACCCGCGACAGGCCCTCGATGGAGGAGCCGTCGAAGCCGAGCCCCTCCTCGAAGGCCGCCTCGACCTCGGCGGGGGCCAGGGCCACCGACTTGAGGCTCCCGACGACGTCCGTGAACCACATGCGCACGAAGCGCACGTCGCGCTCCTCGATGGTCCTGAGGACGAACTCCTGCTGACGGTCCATGGTTGTCTTCCTCGTCTTCCTGCCCGGGAGTGCTGTGCCGCCCGGGCACGCCTGCTGTCCCGCCCACTCTAACGCGCTGCCCCGCCGCGCCCGCCGGACCGGACGGCGCGGACGGGCGCGCCCGATAGGGTGGGGCCATGACCCAGGAGACACCCCGTCCGGCACCGGGCGCGCTGGACGTGCGCCGGGTGCGCACGCACCACCTGCGCGAGGCCAAGCGCCGTGACGAGAAGTTCACGATGCTCACGTGCTACGACGCCCTGACGGCGGCGATCTTCGATGCGGCCGGCGTCGACTCGCTGCTGGTCGGGGACTCCGCGGGCAACAACGTCCTGGGCCACTCCAGCACCCTGCCCGTCACCGTGGACGAGCTGCTGCCGATGTGCCGTGCCGTGTCCGGCGCCGTCGAGCGCGCGTTCGTGGTGGTGGACCTGCCCTTCGGCTCCTACGAGGCCTCCCCCGAGCAGGCGGTGGCCACCGCGGTGCGCTTCCTCAAGGAGGGCGGCGCGCACGCGGTGAAGCTCGAGGGCGGGGCGTGGTTCGCCCCCCACGTCCGGGCCATGGTCCAGGCCGGGGTGCCCGTCGTGGCCCACATCGGCTTCACCCCGCAGAGCGAGCACGCCCTGGGCGGGTACCGGGTGCAGGGCCGCGGCGACGCCGCGCGCACGCTCGCGGAGGACGCCCGCGCCCTCGAGGACGCCGGGGCCTTCTGCCTGGTGATGGAGATGGTCCCGGCGGAGGCCGCCGCGGCCGTGGACGCCGCCCTGGAGATCCCGACCGTGGGCATCGGGGCCGGGCCCGCGACCACCGGCCAGGTGCTCGTGTGGCAGGACATGCTGGGGCTGCGCCGGGGCCGGATGCCGCGCTTCGTCCGGCAGTACGCGGACCTGCACGGGGTGGTTTCCGACGCCGTGGGCCGCTACGTCGAGGACGTGCGCTCGGGGGCCTTCCCGGCCCCGGAGCACGGCTTCTGAGCCACCGCGCCCGGCGCACCGTTCCGGGGCGCCCCGGCCGTCGGGGCACTGCGCCCGCGGCGGATCAGCCCTCCTCGAAGGCGCGGTCCTCCTCGTCCCACTGCCGGGTGCGCTCCGCGGCGAGCTTCAGCGCGTTCTGCGCCTCCTCGCGCGTGGCGTAGGGCCCGAGCAGCTTGCGGTAGTCCGACTGCGGGCCCTCCTCGACCTGGTGGGTGTAGGTGTTGAACCAGTACTCGGCCATGACCTCTCCTCTCGGTGGCCGCCGGGCCCCGGTGACCGGACCGGCCCCGTGCCCGGCGCGCTAGGGTAGATCCTAGGCCCGGACCGGCCCGGACGGGGCCGGCCCACCCGATCCAGGAGGTCCAGACCCCCGTGCCCACGCACAACCTCACCGCTCCCGCCCCCGGCGGCACCGCCCCCGTCGGCGCCCTCGCCCCCGGCTCCGTGACCCCCGGCCGGCCCGTGCCGGCGTCCATCCCCCGCCCCGAGTACGTGGGCCGGGCGGAGCCGGACGAGGGCCGCGGCGGCAACGTCTACACCCCGGACGAGATCGAGCTCATCCGCGCGGCGGGCCGGATCGCGGCGCGCGCCCTGCAGGAGGCCGGCCGGGCCGCCGTGCCGGGCACGACCACGGACGAGCTCGACCGGATCGCCCACGAGTACCTGTGCGACCACGGGGCCTACCCCTCCTGCCTGGGGTACCGGGGCTTCCCCAAGTCCATCTGCACGTCCCTCAACGAGGTGATCTGCCACGGCATCCCCGACTCCACGGTGCTGGAGGAGGGCGACATCATCAACCTGGACGTCACGGCCTACAAGGACGGCTTCCACGGCGACACCAACCGGATGTTCCTGGTGGGCGAGGTCGACGAGCAGTCCCGCCTGCTGGTCGAGCGCACCGAGGAGGCCCTGAACCGGGCCGTCAAGGCCGTCCGCCCGGGCCGCGAGATCAACGTCATCGGCCGCGTCATCGAGAAGTACGCCCGGCGCTTCGACTACGGCGTGGTGCGGGACTTCACCGGCCACGGGGTGGGCCGGGAGTTCCACTCCGGGCTGATCGTCCCCCACTACGACGCCGCGCCGTCCTACTCCACCCCGATGGTCCCGGGCATGGTCTTCACGATCGAGCCCATGCTGACCCTGGGCACGATCCAGTGGGAGCAGTGGGACGACGACTGGACGGTGACCACGCGCGACCGGCGGCGCAGCGCGCAGTTCGAGCACACCATGGCCGTCACCGAGGACGGGGCGGACGTCCTCACCCTTCCGTAGGCCCTGCCGTAGACTGCCCACTGATCATCCGACCACGGCCCCACGAGAGGACCGCCCCATGACCACACCAGACCGCGACGTCGCCGCCGTCCCGAACCGCCGCGTCATCGGCATCGACTTCGGCGGCACCGGGACCAAGGGCGGGATCGTGGACCTCGACACGGGCGAGCTCGTCGGCGAGCGCTTCCGGATCGCCACCCCCCGCCCGGCCACCCCCGAGAAGGTCGCGGAGGTGATGCAGCAGATCGTCGCGGAGCTGCAGTCCCGTCCCGAGGCTCCCGCCCCCGACTCGCCCGTGGGCATCGTCTTCCCGGCGATCATCAAGGAGGGCGTGGCCCTGTCCGCGGCGAACATCGACAAGTCCTGGATCGGCACGGACGTCGACGGCCTCATGACCGAACGGCTCGGCCGTCCGGTCGAGGCCCTCAACGACGCCGACGCCGCGGGGCTGGCCGAGGCCGTCTACGGCGCCGGACGGGGCGTCAAGGGCCTGGTCATCGTGATCACCCTGGGCACCGGGATCGGCTCCGCCCTGATCCTCAACGGCAAGCTCGTCCCCAACGCCGAGCTGGGGCACCTGGAGATCGACGGCCACGACGCCGAGACGAAGGCGTCCGCCGCCGCGCGCGAGCGCGAGGACATGCCGTGGAAGAAGTGGGCGACCACCCGCCTGCAGCGCTACTTCAGCCACGTGGAGTTCCTGTTCTCGCCCAACCTGTTCGTGGTCGGCGGCGGGGTGTCGAAGAAGGCGGAGAAGTTCCTCCCCTTCATCGAGCTGCGCACGCCCGTGAAGGTCGCCGAGCTCCGCAACAACGCCGGGATCGTGGGCGCCGCCCTGTGGGCCGGCATCCCGCACGCGCCCGAGAGCTGAGCCCGGTCCGACGACGACGCCCGGTCACCTCCGCGAGGAGGTGACCGGGCGTCGTCGTGACCGGGCGGGAACGATCCGGCCGGGGGCAGAAAAAACCCGCCGGGGGCCGCGGCTTCCCCTCCGCAGCCCCCGGCGGGAGCTTGTTGTGGACCCCACTCTACGGTCCTCCTCCGGCCTGCGGCAAGGGACACGCCGGGACGTGGCGGCCGGAGCCGGTGCGCCGCGCGGGCGGGTCGTCAGAGCAGCCTCGGCTGGGACACGCCCTCGAGGCCCTTGCCCCGCGGCCGCCGGCCGCTGCGCTTCCGGGCGGCGCCGATGGGCTCCACGGTGGCGGGGATGGTCTGCTGCCCGGTCTGCTCGGCCTGCTGCCGGCGCAGGAGGTCGATCGCCTCCTCGAAGTCCCCCAGGCCGTCGAAGGCCTGGTAGACGCTGGCGAAGCGCAGGTACGCCACGACGTCCAGCCGGCGGAGCGGGGCCAGGATCGCGAGCCCCACCTCGTGCGCCTCGATCTCCGCGGCGCCCAGCGCCCGGATCGTCTCCTCGACCTCCTGGGCGAGCATCGCGAGGTCGTCCTCGCTCACCGGCCGCCCCTGGCAGGCCTTGCGCACCCCGTTGACGATCTTCTGCCGGTCGAAGGGCTCGGTGACGCCCGAGCGCTTGATGACCGAGATGGTCGTGGTCTCGAGCGTGGTGAAGCGCCGGCCGCACTCGGAGCACTGGCGGCGGCGGCGGATCGCCGTCCCGTCGTCCGTGGTGCGGCTGTCGACGACGCGGGAGTCGGTGTGACGGCAGAACGGGCAGTGCACGGTCGGATCAGCTCCCGGTGCGGATCGTGATGGCCCGGCCGTGCGCGGGCAGGTCCTCGGAGCGCGCGACGGCCACGATGTCCTCCCCGATCACGGCGAGCGCGTCCTGGGTGTACTCGACGATCTGCACCGCCTTCATGAAGGCGGTGGTGGACAGGCCCTGGGCGTGCACCGCCGTCCCGCCCGTGGGCAGCACGTGGTTCGAGCCCGCCGCGTAGTCGCCGAGCGGGACGGGGCTGTAGGGCCCCAGGAAGATCGCCCCCGCGTTGCGCACCCGGGCGGCGACCTCCTGCGGGTCGGCGGTGTGGATCTCGAGGTGCTCGGCGGCGTAGGCGTCGGCCACGGCGATCGAGGAGTCGAGGTCGTCGGTGAGCACGATCCCGGACTGCGGCCCGGACAGGGCGGTGGTGATCCGCTCCCGGTGCTTCGCCTCGGGGACCTGGACGGCGAGCTCCGCGGCGACCCGCTCGGCGAGCCCGGGCGAGTGGGTGATCAGCACCGCGCCGGCGGCGGGGTCGTGCTCGGCCTGGGAGATCAGGTCGGCGGCCACGTAGGCCGGCACGGCGGTGTCGTCGGCCAGCACGGCGATCTCGGTGGTCCCCGCCTCGGCGTCCACGCCGACCACGGAGCGGAGCAGGCGCTTGGCGGCGGCGACGTAGACGTTGCCCGGACCGGTCACGGTGTCGACCGGCTCGAGGACGTCGTCGCCGTCCGTGACCCCGTGGGCCATGGCGGCCAGCGACTGGGCGCCGCCGATGGCCCAGACCTCGTCCACCCCGAGCAGCCCCGCGGCCGCGAGGATCGTGGGGTGCGGCAGGCCCCCGAACTCCTTCTGCGGCGGGCTGCACAGCACCACGGAGCCGACCCCCGCCGCCTGGGCTGGGACGACGTTCATGACCACGGACGAGGGGTAGACGGCCAGCCCGCCGGGCACGTAGAGCCCCGCCCGGCGCAGGGGCGTCCACCGGTGCACGAGCACGGCGCCGGGCGCGACCTCGACGCGGGCGTCGGCCGGGCGCTGCGCCTGCGCGAAGGCCCGGGTGCGCTCGATGGCAGTCTCCAGGCCCCGGCGCACGGCCGGGTCCAGCTCGTCGACGGCCCGCCGGATCTCCGCCGGGTCGACGCGCAGCCGGTCCTGGGCCACGCCGTCGAAGCGCTGCGCGTAGCGGCGCAGCGCGACGGCGCCCTCGGTGCGGACCGCGGCGATGATCTCCTCCACGGCCTGCTGCGCCGAGGCGAGCGACGTGGAGCTCTGCCGGGGCACGGCCGCCCGCAGATCGGACCAGGACAGGTGCCGGCCGCGCAGGTCGATCGTTCGCAGGACGGGAGTCGTGGTCGTCTCAGCAGTAGTCACGCTCTCCATGGTATTCCACCGCGGCGCCCGGCCGGGTGCCGGGCCTTGCGCTCCGCCGCCCGGTGGGCTACACCTCCAGGCAGGTCGGGCCGAGCAGCACCTTGAGGTCCCCGAACAGCGCCGGTGAGGGGTTCACGCGCAGATCGGGGCCCAGGCGCAGGACCTGCACCTTCTGGCGGGTCTCGAGGTGGATGCGCACCTCGGAGTCCCCGCGGTGGTTGCGCAGCACCGCGCCGATCTCCTTGACCGTCTCCTCCGTGGCGCGGAACTCGGGGAGGGCGATCAGCACGGGGCCGCTGTGCCCGTCCGCCGAGAGCTCCGGCACGGTGAGCTCCTGCGCGGAGATCGTCACCGACCCGTCGTCCCGGCGCTGCAGCCGGCCCTTGATCACGCAGATGAGGTCCTCCGCGAGCACGCCCGCGATGGGGGCGTAGGCCTTGCCGAAGAACATGATCTCGATCGAGCCCGTCCGGTCCTCGAGCTCCACCCGCGCGTAGGCGTTGCCCGAGGTCTTGGCGATCCGCCGGGACAGGGAGGTGATCATGCCCGCCACGGTCACCACGGCTCCGTCGGGCCGGCCGTCCTCGCCGAGCAGAGGCTGGATCGAGGTGTCGGCGTACTGCCCGAGCGCCTCGTCGAGGCCGCGCAGCGGGTGGTCGGAGACGTACAGGCCGAGCATCTCGCGCTCGAAGGCCAGCAGGTCCTTGCGCTCCCACTCGGGCACGTCCGGCACCGCGACGGTCAGCGACGTCGAGGGGTCCTCGTCGTCCAGCCCCATGCCCCCGAAGAGGTCGAACTGCCCGGCCGCCTCCTGGCGCTTGACGGCGACCGTGGCGTCCACGGCCTCCTCGTGGCAGAGCACGAGTCCGCGCCGGGTGTGGCCCAGCCGGTCGAAGGCGCCCGCCTTGACCAGGGACTCGATGGTGCGCTTGTTGCACACCACGGCGGGGACCTTCGCGAGGAAGTCGTTGAAGGAGGTGAAGGCGCCGTGCTCCTCCCGGGCCTCGACCATCGCGCTGACCACGTTGGCGCCCACGTTGCGCACCGCGCCCATCCCGAAGCGGATGTCGGTGCCCACCGGGGTGAAGTTCAGCGCGGACTCGTTGACGTCCGGGGGCAGCACGGTGATGCCCATCCGGCGGCACTCGGTGAGGTACAGGGCGAGCTTGTCCTTGTCGTCGCCCACCGAGGTGAGCAGCGCGGCCATGTACTCGGCCGGGTAGTGCGCCTTGAGGTAGGCCGTCCAGTAGGAGACGAGGCCGTAGGCGGCGGAGTGGGCCTTGTTGAACGCATAGTCGGAGAAGGGCAGGAGGATGTCCCACAGGGCCTTGATCGCGGCCTCGGAGTAGCCGCGCTCCACCATGCCGCCGTGGAAGCCCTCGTACTGCTTGTCCAGCTCCGACTTCTTCTTCTTGCCCATGGCGCGGCGGAGGATGTCCGCCTGGCCGAGCGTGAAGCCCGCGACCTTCTGGGCGATCGCCATGACCTGCTCCTGGTAGACGATCAGGCCGTAGGTCGTGTTGAGGATCTCCGCGAGCGGCTCCTCGAGCTCGGGGTGGATCGGGGTGATCTCCTGCTGGCCGGTCTTGCGCAGCGCGTAGTTCGTGTGCGAGTTCGCGCCCATGGGCCCCGGACGGTACAGCGCGATGACCGCGGAGATGTCCTCGAAGTTGTCGGGGCGCATGAGCTTGAGCAGCTGGCGCATGGGCCCGCCGTCGAGCTGGAACACCCCGAGGGTGTCGCCGCGGGCCAGCAGCTCGTAGGACTCGGCGTCGTCGAGCAGGAGGTTCTCGAGGTCGAGGACGAACCCGTCCTGGTTCAGCGTGATGTTCTCGATCGCGTCGGAGATGATCGTGAGGTTGCGCAGCCCCAGGAAGTCCATCTTGATCAGCCCGAGCCCCTCGGAGGTGGGGTAGTCGAACTGGGTGATGACCTGCCCGTCCTGCTCGCGGCGCATGATCGGGATGATGTCGATCAGCGGGTCCGAGGACATGATGACGCCCGCCGCGTGCACCCCCCACTGCCGCTTGAGCCCCTCGAGGCCCTCGGCGGTGTCGAAGATCTTCTTCGCCTCCGGGTCCTGGGCGAGGATCTCGCGCAGCTCGTCGGCCTCCCCGTAGCGCTTGGCGCTCTCGTCGTAGACGTCCTTGAGGGAGATGCCCTTGCCCATGACGTCCGGCGGCATGGCCTTGGTCAGCTTCTCCCCCATCGAGAAGGGGTAGCCGAGCACGCGCGAGGAGTCCTTGAGCGCCTGCTTGGCCTTGATGGTGCCGTAGGTGACGATCATGGCCACGCGCTCGTCGCCGTACTTCTCGGTGACGTAGTGGATCACCTCGGAGCGGCGGCGGTCGTCGAAGTCGACGTCGAAGTCGGGCATGGAGACGCGGTCCGGGTTGAGGAAGCGCTCGAAGATCAGGCCGTGCTCCAGCGGGTTCAGCTCGGTGATGCGCATGGCGTACGCGACCATCGAGCCGGCCCCGGAGCCGCGGCCCGGGCCCACCCGGATCCCGTTGTTCTTGGCCCAGTTGATGAAGTCGGCCACCACCAGGAAGTACCCGGGGAAGCCCATCTGCAGGATAATGCCCTTCTCGTAGTCCGCCTGCCGCTGGACGTCCTCGGGGATCCCGCCGGGGAAGCGGTGGTGCAGGCCCCGCTGCACCTCCTCGACGAACCAGGACTCCTCGTCGTGGCCCTCGGGGGTCGGGAAGCGGGGCATGTAGTTCGCGGAGGTGTCGAACTCGACGTTGCACCGCTCCGCGATCTCCAGGGTGTTGTCGCAGGCCTCGGGGAAGTCCCGGAAGAGCTCCCGCATCTCCGCCGGGGACTTCAGGTAGAACTCGTCGGCGTCGAACTTGAACCGCTTCGGGTCCGCCAGCGTCGAGCCGGACTGCACGCACAGCAGGGCGGCGTGGGACTTCGCGTCCTCGGCGTGGGTGTAGTGCAGGTCGTTGGTGGCCACGAGCGGCAGCTGCAGGTCCTTGGCGAGCTTGAGCAGGTCGCCGGTGACCCGCTTCTCGATCCCCAGGCCGTGGTCCATGAGCTCGCAGTAGTAGTTCTCGGCGCCGAAGATGTCGCGGAACTCCGCCGCGGCCTGCCGCGCCTCCTGGTACTGGCCCAGGCGCAGACGGGTCTGCACCTCGCCGGAGGGGCAGCCGGTGGTCGCGATGAGGCCCTTGCCGTAGGTGTTCAGCAGCTCGCGGTCCATGCGCGGCTTGTACAGCTGGCCCTCCAGGGACGCCAGGGACGAGGCGCGGAACAGGTTCTGCATGCCCTGGGTGGTCTCCGCGAGCAGCGTCATGTGCGTGTAGGCGCCGCCGCCCGAGACGTCGTCCCGGCCGCCGTCGGCGAACTTCACGCGGGTGCGGTCGGAGCGGGCGGTGCCCGGCGTCAGGTAGGCCTCCACGCCGATGATGGGCTTGATCCCCGCGTTGCGGGCCTTGTTCCAGAAGTCGAAGGCCCCGAAGACGAAGCCGTGGTCGGTCGTCGCCAGGGAGGACATCCCCAGTTCGTGGCAGGCCTCGAAGAGGTCGTCGAGGCGTGCCGCACCGTCGAGCATCGAGTACTCGGTGTGCACGTGGAGGTGGGTGAAGCTGTTCTTGCCGGTCGCCGTCGTCACCCGACCAGTGTAGTGGTCCGCACCGACCGCTCCGCCCCGCCGGGGCCGTCCCGCGGCGGCCGGCTCCCCCGGCCGGCGCCGCTCCGCCGGGTCAGGCGGGACCGCCGTCGCGCAGCGTCTCGAGGGCGAAGGAGAGGTCCGGCGGGTACGGGCTCTCGTACTCGACGGGCTCCCCCGTGCCGGGGTGCTCGAAGCCCAGGCGCTTGGCGTGCAGCCACTGCCGGGTGAGCCCGAGGCCGGCCGACAGCGCGGGGTCCGCGCCGTAGGTGAGGTCCCCGCAGCACGGGTGGCGCAGCGCGGAGAAGTGCACGCGGATCTGGTGGGTGCGTCCGGTCTCCAGGTGCACCTCGACGAGCGCCGCCCGGCCGAAGGCCTCCAGGACCTCGTAGTGGGTGATCGACGCGCGGCCGCCGTCGACCACGGCGAAGCGCCAGTCGTAGCCGGGGTGGCGCCCGATCGGCGCGTCGATCGTCCCGCGCAGCGGGTCCGGGAGGCCCTGCACCACCGTGTGGTAGACCTTCGTGACCGTCCGGTCCTTGAAGGCGCGCTTGAGCGCGGTGTACGCGCGCTCGGTGCGGGCCACGACCATCAGCCCGGACGTGCCGACGTCGAGCCGGTGCACCACACCGGCCCGTTCGGGGGCGCCGGAGGTGCTCACGGTGACGCCCGCGCCCGCCAGGGCCCCGACCACGGTCGGTCCCTTCCAGCCCGGCGAGGGGTGCGCGGCGACGCCGGGTGGCTTGTCGATCACCACGATGTCGTCGTCCAGGTGCACCACGCGGAAGTCCTCGACCAGCTGGGGCACGATCCGGGCCGGGTCCTCGGGGACGGGCACGTGCACGGTGAGGGTCTGCGAGGCCTCGACCCGGAAGGACTTGGCGACGGGCCGGTCGCGGTGCAGCACGCGGCCCTCGGCGCAGAGCACGGCGGCCGCGGAGCGGGAGAGCCCGGTGAGGGCGGCCACGGCGGCGTCCGCGCGCTGGCCCTCGAGCTCGGGCGGCACGGTGAAGCGCTCCTGCAGGTGCTCCTCGGGCTCAGCCACGGGTGCCCTCCTCCTCCGGCGAGGCCTCGACCCGCTGCGCGTCCGGGGTGCCCGCGCCCGTGCGGGTGCCGTCGAGCTCCCGGCCGAGCAGCGTCAGGAGCACCACGAGGGAGACCCCCACGACCACCCCGCAGTCGGCGATGTTGAAGATCGCGAAGCGCGGCACGGCGATGAAGTCCACCACGTGGCCCATCCCGGAGCCGGGCTCCCGCAGGAGCCGGTCGGTCAGGTTGCCGAGGGCGCCGCCGAGGACGAGCCCCAGGGCCAGGGCCCACGCGGCCGAGCGGACGCGGCGGAGGGTGAGCACGATGAGGACGGAGACGACCACCATGACCAGGGTGAAGACCCAGGTGATGTTCTCCCCCAGGGAGAACGCGGCGCCGGGGTTGCGGATGAACTGCCACCACAGCAGTCCCTCGACCACCGGCGTCCGCTGGCCGAGCTCCATGGTCGCGACGACCCACCACTTGGTGAGCTGGTCCGCGGCGTACACCAGCAGCGCGGCGGCCGCGGCGAGGAGGAGGACGCCCCGCGGGGTCCGGCGGTCGGGTGCTCCGGCGGGGACTTCGGGGGACTCGCTCATGCTCTCCTCGGGTGGCGGGGCGGGGATCAGGCCCACCCCGGGGTGGCGGGGCGGCGGGGACGTCGGCCCCGTTCCATGGTGCCACGTCCGCCCGGGAGCCATCCGCCCCGGGAGCACCCCGCCAGGGGCGGCCCGAGCGGGCGACGACGGAGGGACCGGCACGTGGCCGGTCCCTCCGCGGGGTGCGCGTCGCGGCGCGGCGGCTAGGCCTGCTCGGACCGGATCGGGGCGGCGGCGCCGTCGGCGGCCGGTGCGGGCTCCAGGGACGGGGTGGTGTCCAGGTCCTGCAGCTGGTCCTGGATGTACGCCTTGAGGTTGGTGCGGTAGTCCTGCTCGAAGGCGCGCAGCCCCGAGACGCGGGCCTGCAGCTCGGCCTGCTCCTCCTGGAGGGCCGTGAGGGTCTCCTCGCGCGTGCGCTGGGCGTCCGTGACGAGCTCCTCGGCCCGCTCGCGGGCCTCGCCGACGATCCGGTCCCGCTCGGCGGTGCCCTCGGCGACGTACTCGTCGTGCAGCTTCTGGGCCATCGCCAGGACGCCGGCCGCGGACTGCGCCGCACCGGAGGTGGGCGCGGTCTCCGCGGGGACGGTCTCGGCGGCTCCGGTGCCGGCCGCGGCGGGCGAGGTCCGCTCCTCCGCCTCCTGCGGCGCACCGCCGGCGACCGGGGCGGGGGCCTCGACGGTCTCCCCAGCGGTCTCTCCGGCGGTGGTGTCCTCGGCGACCGGGAGGCCGGGCTCGGAGACGGGCGACGGCGCGGAGTCCTTGGGAGCGACGGGCTGCCCGGCGGCCTCGAGCTGCTGCTTGAGGTCGGTGTTCTCCTGGTTCAGGCGGCGCAGCTCCACGACGATCTCGTCGAGGAAGTCGTCGACCTCGTCCTGGTCGTAGCCCTCCCGGAACTTGGTGGGCTGGAACCGCTTGTTGATGACGTCTTCGGGCGTCAGAGCCATGGGTGCATTCCTTCGTGGGCGGAGCGCGGGCACGGCCCGCGGCGGGGGATCCGTCCGACCGGGGCCGGGGCGGCGCGGTGGCCGGCGCCCGGTGGTCGTGCGGTTACAGCGTACAGGCCGGTCCCCGGCGGGCCGGGTCGGACCGGCACGGGATCAGACCAGCACTGCGTCAGACCAGCATCGAGCCGATGATGCCCTGGACGATGCTGACGGCGAAGATGAGGATGAGGAACCCGAGGTCCAGCGACACCCCGCCGAAGCGCAGGGGCGGCACGATCCGCCGGAGCCACCGCATCGGCGGGTCGGTGACGGTGTACACGGCGGAGGCCCCGACGAGGGCGGCTCCGCGGGGCCGCCAGTTGCGGGCGAACATCTGCACCCAGTCGAGCACGAGGCGCGCGAGCAGCGCGACGTACACGAGGTGCAGTGCCAGGTACAGCACGGAGAGCAACAGGTCCATCGGTCCGCCTCAGTCCTCCTGGTGGTCGTCGGTCTCGTCCTCGCCGCCGGCGGGGTGCCCGACGACCTCCACGTAGGACGGGGTGAGCAGGAAGACCTTGCCGGTCACCCGTTCGATGGAGCCGTGCAGGGCGAAGACCAGGCCGGCGGAGAAGTCCACCAGGCGCTTGGCCTCGGCGTCGCCCATGTCGCTGACGTTCATGATGACGGGCGTGCCCTCGCGGAAGGCCTCGCCGATGGACTTCGCGTCGTTGTAGGAGCGGGGGTGGACCGTGGTGATCGTGCGCAAGGTCGAGCTGTCCTCTCGAGAGCTGGAGGGGGCGCGTTTGATGGGGGTGACCGGCGCCCGGTACTCGGCCGACCGGCGCGGCACGGCCACTGCGGTGGACTCGTGGGCGCGGGCCTCGCGCGGCTCCTCGCGGACCGCGGCGGTGGGCTGGTGCTCCTGGCGGGACGGCGTCGGCTCGTCGTAGTCCTCGTCCGTCTCGGCGAGGCCGAGATAGATCATGGTGCGGCGCAACGCTCCGGCCATGGTGCTCTCCTTGACTGTCTGTGCGGATATCGGCGGTGGGGGGAGTTCCGGGATCCTCGGACCGCCCTGCGCCCGTGGTGCTGCCCGGAACGCGGTACGGCCCTGGCCCCGCGGGGCCGTCCTCCAAGCTATCCTACGGGCGCCCGGGGCCCGAGGATATCGGAGCCGACGCGCACGTGCGTGGCTCCTCGGGCGACCGCCTCCTCGAGGTCCTGGCTCATGCCCGCGGACACGGCCGTGGCCTCCGGGAGGGACCGCCGCAGCCGCTGCGAGAGCTCCTGGAGGCGGTCGAAGGCGGGCGCCGGGGGCGCCCCCAGCGGGGCGACGGCCATGAGGCCCCCGGCCCGCAGCCCCTCGGTGCCGGCGATCTGCTCGGCGAGCCCGACGACGTCCTCGGGGCGGGCGCCGCCGCGGCGCTCCTCGGCGTCCAGGGACACCTGGACGAGGCACGTCAGGTCCTGCTCGGCGCACGGCCCGGGGGCCGCGTCCCCGGCCGCCACGGCCTCCCGGTGCCGCTGCACCGCCTTGCCGAGGGCCGTGACCAGCGAGGCCCGGTCCACGGAGTGCACCCACGCCGCGTAGCGCACCACCGACTTCGCCTTGTTGGACTGGAGCTGGCCCACGAAGTGCCAGGTGAGGGGGCCGTCCACGAGCCCGGCCACCTCCCGCGCCTTGGCGGCGGCCTCCTGGTCCCGGTTCTCCCCCACGTCCCGGACGCCGAGCCGGTGCAGCCGGGCCACGTCCGCGGCCGGGAAGAACTTCGTCACGGCGACCAGCACGGGCTCCTCGGCCGCCCCGCTCCCCCGCGCCGCGGCCTCGATCCGGGCACGCACCCGGTCGAGGGACCGGGCGAGCTCCAGGGTCCGCGGATCGTCGCCGCCGGGGGCGGCGGCCGCCTCGGCGCTCACGCGGCGTCCTTTCCGCGGGGACCGGGGCTCCAGACGAGGCCGACGATGCGGCCGGAGCCGGGGTCCCTGCGGTGCGAGGACAGCCGCTCGTTCTCGAGGGTGCAGGTGGAGCCGGCCCCCGACGGCTCGACGACGCCGACCCCGAGGGCGGACAGCCGCTCCCGGGCCCCGGCGCGCAGGTCGAGGGCAGGGGTGCCCCAGGACGTCGTGGCGGCCACCGCGGGGATCCGCTCCGCGGACTCCTCGCGCATGGCGGCCGGCACCTCGTAGCAGCTGCCGCAGATCGAGGGACCGAGCCAGGCCGACAGCCCGCTCGCGCCCCGTGCCCGCAGCTGCTCGACCGCGCGCTCGAGCACGCCCTCGAGCAGTCCGCGGCGCCCGGCGTGCGCCACGCCCGTGAGCGGGCCTCGGGGCCCCTCCGCGACGAGCACGACGGGCACGCAGTCGGCGACCATCACGGCCAGCGGCACACCCGTCGCCGTGACGGCGGCGTCCGCGGTCGGCACGGCCGGCCGGTCGTGCCGGTCCGCGTCGGCCACGTCGGTGCCGTGCACCTGGTCGAGGAACATCAGGGAGCCGCCCGGGACGCCGATCGACCGCTCGAGCGCGGCCCGGCGGGCCCGCACCGCGCCCGGGTCGTCGCCCGTGTGCAGGGCGAGGTTGCCCGCGCCGCGGTCCGTGAAGGCCACCCGGACACCCTGCCCGACGTCGTCCTGCCACCAGAGCACCGGGTCCTCCTGTCGTTGCTCGTCGTGTCTCGTCGTGCCGCCGGAGGAACCGACGGCGGGGCTTAACGCGCCCTGGGGGCGGACGCGGGTCCACCGCGTCCGCCCCCAGGGGGCCGGACTCACTTCAGGAAGTCGGGGAAGTCCAGGGAGTCCTTGCGCCCGGAGCCCGCCCCGGCGCCGGCCTCCGCCTCGGCGGGCAGGTCGACGTCGAAGCCGGCGTCGTCGGGCACGTCGTCGTTCTGCACCGGCTGCGCCCACCGCTGCGAGGTGGAGGGCTGGGCGAAGGACGGGGTCCCGCCGCGCTGCGGGGCACGGCCCACGCCGGCGGGCTGACCGGCGCCGGACCCGAAGGCCGCGCGCGTGGTCGCCGCCTGCTGGGCGGCCGCGTTGGTGTTGTTCGCGTTGGTCTCCGGGCTCACCGAGTCGAAGCCCGCGGCGATGACCGTGACGCGGGCCTGGTCGCCCAGGGCGTCGTCGATGACCGCGCCGAAGATGATGTTCGCCTCGGGGTGGGCGACCTCCTGGACCAGGCGGGCGGCCTCGTTGATCTCGAACAGCCCGAGGTCGGAGCCGCCCTGGATGGACAGGAGCACGCCGTGGGCGCCGTCGATCGAGGCCTCGAGCAGCGGCGACGCGATGGCGAGCTCGGCCGCCTTCACGGCGCGGTCCTCGCCCTGCGCGGCGCCGATGCCCATGAGCGCCGAGCCGGCGCCCTGCATCACGGACTTCACGTCGGCGAAGTCGAGGTTGATCAGGCCCGGGGTGGTGATCAGGTCCGTGATGCCCTGCACGCCGGAGAGCAGCACCTGGTCCGCGGACTTGAAGGCGTCCAGCATGGACACGTTGCGGTCGGAGATGGACAGCAGCCGGTCGTTGGGGATCACGATGAGGGTGTCGACCTCGTCGCGCAGCGTCTCGATCCCGTTCTCCGCCTGGTTGGACCGGCGGCGGCCCTCGAAGGTGAACGGGCGGGTGACGACACCGATGGTCAGGGCGCCCAGGGAGCGGGCGATGCGGGCGACCACGGGGGCGCCGCCGGTGCCGGTGCCGCCGCCCTCGCCGGCGGTCACGAAGACCATGTCGGCCCCCTTGAGGACCTCCTCGATCTCCTCGTGGTGGTCCTCCGCCGCCTGGCGGCCGACATCGGGGTTGGCGCCGGCGCCCAGGCCGCGCGTGAGCTCTCGCCCGACGTCGAGCTTGACGTCGGCGTCGCTCATCAGCAGGGCCTGCGCGTCCGTGTTGATCGCGATGAACTCGACGCCGCGCAGCCCCTCCTCGATCATCCGGTTGACGGCGTTGACGCCGCCGCCGCCGATTCCGACGACCTTGATGACGGCCAAGTAGTTCTGGGGGGTGGAGGAGTCCATGGGTACCTAACTGGAGATGGTTCGGGTCGGGGATGGCGAGCCGTTTCTCAACCTTCTATCGAAGGTCGAATCTCATGCCGTCAGCTGCTCCCCCGGCGGGTTCGATGTCGGGGTCAAGCCTAACAACGACGGGGACCACCTGCACGACAAGCCATACCGCTTTCGACACTTTTCGCCAAAACCGCAGGTCGTGCTGCGTTTCGGCCGCACTCTCGACCTCTGGTGGAACGTGAGGTCCGGTGTCGTGCCTCAGCGCACCACGGGACGGGTCGGGCTCGACACGTCGTAGGTCTCGACGCCGCTGCCGGCGCCGCGCGCCTCGACGAGCTCCCGCAGGACCTGCGACTTGAGCTCGCTGTCCTCGGCGGTGCCCCAGACGACCGTGCGGCCGTCGGTGAAGGCCAGCTCCACCGAGGACAGCGACTCGGCCGAGGCGGTGCGCAGCTGGGCGAGGACGGACTCCGGCAGGGCCGCCAGCACGTCCGCGATGGCCTCGAACCGTTCGCCCTCCAGCACGTCGCGCCCGCCCGTGACGACGGGGACGCCCGCCTCCTCCGCGGAGCCGGCGGTCATCAGCTCCACCCCCTCCGAGTCGACGACCACGAACTCCCCGTCGTCCTCGATCGCGGCCACGGGCACGCGCTCGCGCAGCGCGACCACGAGGTGGTGCGGGGGCTCGAGCAGGACCTCGATGGAGCGGACCTGCGGGATCCGCCCCACCCGCTCCCGCACCTCGTCCTTGGAGATCCGCGTCAGCGGGACGCCCCGGTAGGCGTCGAGCGCGGACTCGACCCGGGCCGGGTCCGTCAGCTCCGCACCGCGCACCGTGATGTCCCGCACGGCCAGCGCCGGGGAGAGGAACAGGACGCCGGCGAGCACCGCGAGGGCGGCGAGCACCCCGAGGACCGCGCCGATCCGCCGGCGCCGGCGCCGGGCCCCCGGTGAGGCGGGAAAGGCCACGACCGTGGCCCCCACGGCTGTGGCCCCCACGGCCGTGGAACCGGCCCGCGGGGGCTCCTCCACCGGGGGGAGCCGGGAGGCGGTGAGCGTGCGGGTGGCGGCGCGCTCCTGCCGGTGCCGCCGCCAGGCGCTGAAGCGCCCGCCGGCGGCCGGGACCTCCTCGAGGTCGTCCTCGTCGGCCAGGGGCGTGACCTTGGTCCCGTCGTTCACGCGCACCCGCACGCGCCCGCCCTCCGGCGCGGCCGCGCCGGAGGCGGTGCTCCCGGAGCGCGGCGGGCCCCCGGGGCCGGCCGGCGGTCCGGGGTCGCGTTCGGGGGCGGTGCCCCGCTCGGGGGCGGGGCCCGCGGTGGTCTCCGGCACGGGCCCGCCGGCGGGCCCGCCGGAGTCCCCGGCGGAGTCCCCGGCCGGGTCCCCGAAGCGGGGCTGGTGCGGGCGGCCGTGCCGGCTCATCAGCGGGCCCCGAGGCGGTCCACGAGCCGGGGCCCGAGGGCGGTGACGTCCCCGGCGCCCACCGTGAGCACCAGGTCCCCGGGGCGTGCGGCCGCCGCGGCCTCGGCGACCGCGTCGGCGCCGTCCGGCACGTAGCGGACGTGGGCGGGGGCGCGGTCGGTGACGATCCGGCTCGTGAGGCCGTCGACGGGCTGCTCCCGCGCGGCGAAGATGTCGATGACGAGGGCCTCGTCGGCCAGCGCCAGGGCGTCGGCGAACTCGGCCGCGAACTCGCGCGTGCGGGAGAACAGGTGCGGCTGGAAGATCGCGATCACCCGGTGCCCGGACGCGACCTCCCGCGCGGCCGTGAGCGCCGCGACCACCTCGGTCGGGTGGTGGGCGTAGTCGTCGAAGACCCGGACCCCGTCCACCTCGCCCCGCAGGTCGAAGCGCCGGGCGGAGCCGTGGAAGCCGGCCAGCCCGCGCACCGCGTCCGCGGGCGGGACGCCGGCCTCGACGGCCACGCAGAAGGCGGCGGTCGCGTTGAGGACGTTGTGCCGGCCCGGCACCACGAGCTCGAGCCGCTCCTCCCGGCGGTCGGCGCCCTCGCCCAGGAGGAGGGTGCTGGTGGTGCGCAGCCCGTCGGCCTCCCCGGGGAGCACCCGGACGTCAGAGCCCGGGTCCGTGCCGTAGCTGACCACCCGTCCGCCGGCGGACCGGTGGCGCTCCGCGAGCGCCCGGGAGCCGGGGTCGTCCTGGCAGGCCACGAGCAGCCCGTCCGCGGGCAGGGTCGCGGCGAACTCGTCGAAGGCCCGGTAGAAGGCCTCGCGGGAGGCGTAGTAGTCGAGGTGGTCGGGCTCGATGTTCGTGACCACGGCGATCCGCGGACCGTACGCGAGGAAGGAGCCGTCCGACTCGTCGGCCTCGGCCACGAACCACGGGCCCGTGCCGAGGGCCGCGTTGGAGCCGAGGTCGGCCACGTGCGCGCCGATGGCCCAGGAGGGCTCCAGCCCGGCGGTGTGCAGCGCGAGCGCGGCCATGGCGCTCGTGGTCGTCTTGCCGTGGGTGCCGGCCACCGCCACGACCGCGCGGCCGTGCATCGCGGCCGCGAGGGCCTCGGAGCGGTGCAGCACGCGCAGCCCGGCGGCCCGGGCGGCGGAGTACTCGGGGTCCTCGGGCGGGATCGCGGTGGACACGACCACGGTCTGCGCCCCGTCCACGTGCTCGGCGCGCTGGCCCACGTGCACGGTGGCGCCCAGGTTCTGGAGCTGGCGCAGCGCCGGGGAGTCCTGGCGGTCGGAGCCGCTGACCGGGACCCCGCGAGCGAGCATCAGCTTGGCGACGGCGGACATCCCCGCGCCGCCCATCCCGATGAAGTGGACCCGGCCCAGCAGGGCGGGGTCGGTCTCGTGCTCAGCGCTCACCGGGGACCTCCTCGAGGATCATCCGTGCCAGCACGGTGTCGGCGTCGCGCACGCCGTGGGCGCGGCTCGCGGCGGCCATCGCGGCGAGGCGGCCGGGGTCGGCCAGCAGGGGGTGCACGTTCCGGCGGTACCAGTCGGGGGTGAACGCGTCGTCGGCGACGAGCTGCGCCGCGCCGGCCGCCACCAGGGAGGCGGCGTTGAGCGCCTGCTCGCCGTTGCCGACGGGCAGCGGGACGAACACGGCGGGCAGGCCGACGGCGGCGACCTCCGAGACGGTCGCGGCGCCGGCGCGGGCCACGAGCAGGTCCGCGGCGGCGTAGACGCGCTCCATGCCGTCCACGTACTCGACCTGCACGTAGCCGGGGGCGCTCAGCGGCGCGCCGTCCTCCCGGGTGAGCTGCTTGCCCCGGCCGGTGACGTGGAGGAGCTGGTAGCCGCGCGCGGCGACCTCCCCGACGACGCCGGCCACGGTGCGGTTCATGGCGAGGGCGCCCGAGGAGCCGCCGGTGACCACGACGGTGGGCAGGTCGGGGTCGAGCCCGAAGGACCGGCGGGCCTCGGCGCGCAGCGCCTCCCGGTCCAGGTGGGAGATCTCCCGGCGCATGGGCATGCCGACGGTGACGGCTCCGCGCAGCGGGGTGCCGGGGAACGCGGCGGCCACGGTCCTGGCCCAGCGCGCGCCGACCCGATTGGCCAGACCGGGGCGGGCGTTGGCCTCGTGCACCACGATGGGCAGCCCGCGCCGGGCGGCGGCGAGGTAGACGGGGGTGCAGACGTAGCCGCCGACGCCCAGCACCACGTCCGGCCGGACGCGGTCGAGGATCTCCCCGGCCTGCCGCACGGCGCCGAGGAGCCGTCCGGGCAGCCGGACGAGGTCCACGGAGGGCCGGCGGGGCAGCGGGACCCGGTCGACGAGCTCGAGCTCGAGCCCGGCCTGCGGGACGAGCCGGGTCTCCATCCCGGACGCGGTGCCCACCGCCGTGAGGCGGGCCTCCGGGGCCTGCTCCCGCAGCGCGGCGGCCACGGCCAAGAGGGGGCTGACGTGCCCGGCGGTGCCCCCGCCGGCCAGCAGGACCGACGGCGCGGGGCCTCCGGTGGTGGGTTCGGACGGTGTCATGCGCGATCCTCGTTCGGGGTGCGGGGGCGGGGGGTGCGGGTGGGGACCTGGATCCGGCGCGGCAGCCGGGTGAAGGACATCACGACGCCGACGGCCGCGAGGCTCATCAGCAGCGACGACCCACCGTAGCTGATGAACGGGAGGGGGACGCCGATCACGGGCAGCACCCCCGTGACCATGCCGATGTTGATGAACGCCTGGCCGACCAGCCAGGTCACGATGCAGGCGGTGGCGATCCGGACGAAGCCGCTGCGGGCACGCAGGATGACCCGGGCCATCGCCAGGGCCATGACCGCGAAGAGGGCCAGGATCAGCACCGTGCCCAGCAGGCCCAGCTCCTCGCCGATGATCGAGAAGATGTAGTCGTTGTGCGCCTCGGGGACGTAGTTGTACTTGAGCCGGGACTGGCCCAGCCCCACGCCCCACCAGCCGCCCGAGGCGAGGGCGTTGAGCCCCTGCTGAGACTGGTAGCAGGCGTCGGTGGCGCCGCACTCGCCGAACAGCCAGCCGGTGATCCGGTCCACGCGGTGGGGCGCGGTGACCACGGCCAGTGTGCCGACCAGCGCGGCCCCGGCGGCCGCGATCGCGAACAGCCGCAGCGGCGCCCCGGCGAAGAACAGGGCGGCCCCGTAGATCAGCACGAAGACGATGGCCGTGCCGACGTCGTCGCCCAGCACGATCATCGCGGCGGGGATCCCGATGCCCAGCCCGGACGGCCACAGGGCCTGGCGCCAGTCGCGCACGGCGTCGCCCTGCCGGGCCAGGACCATGGCCAGCCAGATCGCCACGGCGAGCTTGGCGGCCTCGGACGGCTGGAAGGACTGCCCGCCCACCACGATCCAGTTCCGGTTGCCGTTGATCTCCTGTCCGAGCGGGGTGAAGACGAGCATGAGCAGCAGCACGGCGAGGACCAGCAGTCCGGTGGCGCCCCGGCGGTACCAGGCGGTGGGCACGAAGGACAGCGCGAACATCAGGACCACGCCGATCCCCCCGAAGGTGGCCTGCTTGACGAAGTACGAGTACGCGGACTCCTGCGCCGAGATCGACTCGACCGCCGAGGCGGAGAGGACCATCATGATGCCGATGGCCGTGAGCAGCAGCACGGAGCCGGCCAGCGCGTAGTAGGAGTGGATGAGGGGGCCGTCCACGAGGGCACGCCAGAAGCGGCGCGCCCCGCCCAGGGAGCCGCGGGCCGTCTCCGCAAGCCCCGCCCGGTCCTGCACCTGCGTCACGAGAGCCGTCCCACGAGGTCCGCGACCTCCCGGACGAACGCGTCACCGCGGTGGGCGTAGGAGCTGAACTGGTCCATCGAGGCGGACGCCGGGGCCATCAGCACCGTGTCGCCCTTCCGGGCGACCTCGTGGGCGAGCCGCACCGCCTCGCCCATCACGGCGTCGCCCGCCGCGGGGCCGGGACGTTCGGCGGTCCGCAGGACGGGGACCTCGGGGGCGTACGCGGCGAGCGCGGCCAGCAGCGAGTCGTTGTCCGTGCCGATGAGCACCACGGTGCGCAGCCGCCCGGCGTGCCGGGCGACGAGCCGGTCGTAGGAGACGCCCTTGGACAGGCCGCCGGCGATCCACACCACGGAGTCGAACGCGGCCAGGGCGGCGTCGGCCGCGTGCGGGTTGGTGGCCTTGGAGTCGTTGATCCACAGCACGCCGTGGGTCGTGGCGACGGCCTGGATCCGGTGGTCGCCGGGCTCCCAGGCGCGCAGCCCCTCCCGCACGGCCTCCGGCGGGGCGCCGGCCGCCCGGGCCAGCGCCGCGGCGGCCAGCGCGTTGGCCACGCCGTGGGGCGTGGGGAGGGGGCCGGTGTCGGTGATGGAGGCGAGCTCGAGGGCGGAGCCCAGGCGGTCGTCGAGGAAGGCGCGGTCCACGAGCAGGTCCTCCACGACGCCGAGCATGCTGACGTCCGGGGTCTCGAGGGTGAAGCCCACGGCGCGGCAGCCCTCCAGCACGTCGGCCTCCTCGACCATGCGCACGGTCTCGGCCTGCTGGGCGTTGTAGACGCACGCCACCCGGGTGTGCTCGTAGATGCGGGACTTGTCCGCCACGTAGTTCTCGTAGCCGCCGTGCCAGTCCACGTGGTCCTCGGCCACGTTGAGCACCACGGACGCCAGCGGCGACATCGAGGACGTCCAGTGCAGCTGGAAGCTGGAGAGCTCCACGGCGAGGACGTCGTGCTCGACCGGCTCGCGCAGCGCGTCCAGGATGGGGGTGCCCACGTTGCCGACGGCGGCCGCGGTGAGCCCGGCGGCCTGCAGCATCGACGCGGTCATCCCGACCGTGGTGGTCTTGCCGTTGGTCCCGGTGATGCACACCCACTCGGCGGTCCTGCGCCCGGCGCGCTCGCGCACCCGCCAGGCGAGCTCCACGTCGCCCCAGATCTGGACGCCCTCGACGGCCGCGGCGGCGAGCAGGGGGTGGTCGGGCCGCAGCCCCGGGGACGTGACGACCAGGTCGGGGCGCTCGCCCTCGACGTCGGGCACGGCCCCCTGGGCGGCCTCCCCCAGCAGGACGTCGGCGGCGCCCACGATCCGCAGGGTGTCGGCCTTCGCCCGGTTCTCCGGGGTGTCCGCCCCGTCGACGACGACGACGCGGGCGCCGAGCTCGACCAGGGTGTCCGCGGCGGCGAAACCCGAGAGGCCGATGCCGGCGACGACCACGCGCAACCCGGCCCAGTCGGCGTCCCACGTGGTGAGCCCGGCCAGGCGCGGCCGGTCCAGGACGGGGTTGTCGTTGCTCGCGTGGATCATTGGATCATTCCTCCGTGGGAGAGCAGCCAGTCGCCGTAGAAGACGCCGAGCGCGGCCGCGACGAACAGCCCGGCGATGATCCAGAAGCGGACCACGATGGTCACCTCGTTCCAGCCCTTGAGCTCGAAGTGGTGCTGCAGCGGCGCCATCTTGAAGATGCGCTTGCCGCCGGAGAGCTTGAAGTAGCCGACCTGCAGGATGACGGAGACCGTGATGATCACGAACAGCCCGGCGATGAGCACCAGCAGCAGCTCGGTGCGGGTGAGCACCGCGAACGCGGCGAGCGCGCCGCCGAGGCCCAGCGATCCCGTGTCGCCCATGAAGATCTTCGCCGGGGAGGTGTTCCACCACAGGAAGCCCACCAGGGCCCCGACCAGCGCGGCGGCGGTGAGGGCGAGGTCGGCGGCGTCGCGCACCTCGTAGCAGACCCCCTCGGCCACGGCTCCGCACAGGTGGGTGTTCTGCCACATGGCGATCAACAGGTAGCCGCTGAACACGAGGATGGACGCACCGGTGGCGAGGCCGTCGAGGCCGTCGGTGAGGTTCACGGCGTTGGTCGTGGCCGTGGCGATCAGGTTCACCCAGATCACGAAGAGGACGGCCCCGATCGCGGTGCCGGCGAAGGCGAGGTCGAGGGCGGTGTCCCGGGTGATGGAGATCGCCGAGGACGCGGGGGTCGTGCCCTGCGGACCGGGCACGAGCAGCACGAGCAGGGCGAAGGCGGTGCCGATGAGGCCCTGGAGGACGATCTTGCCCACGGGGCTGAGCCCGAGGTTCTGCTTCTTGGCGATCTTCTTGTAGTCGTCGATGAACCCGACGAAGCCCATGCCGAGCATCAGCAGCAGCGCGGAGAGCCCGGAGAGGGTGACGCCCCCGTAGGAGGGCCACAGCATCCCGGAGATCAGGTGCGTGAGCGCGTAGGCGACCACCACGGAGCCGAGGATCGCCACGCCGCCCATGGTGGGCGTCCCGCGCTTGGTGTGGTGGCTGGTGGGCCCGTCGTCCCGGATGAACTGGCCGTAGCCGCGCCGGGCGAGGAACTTGATGAAGGCCGGGGTGCCGAAGAGGGACAGGACCAGGGCGAAGCAGGCCGCTATGAGGATCTGGATCATGCCGGCTCGTTCCCGTCCGCGGAGGGGCCCGGGGTGGTGGGCCTCCCGCTCGGGTCGAGGGAGGCGTTGACGAAGGGACCGGCCGAGCGCCAGTGGTCGCCGCGCGCCGGGGCGTCGTTGCCCGGGGCGGGCCCGCCGGCGCCGTCCCCGGCGTCGGCCGCGACCCGGTCCCCCAGGACCCGGAGACCGGCGGCGTTGGAGGACTTGAAGAGCACGATGTCACCCGGTGCCAGCTCCTGGCGCAGGATCTCCTCGGCGTCCTCCGCGGTCGCCGCCCAGGTGGCCTCGTTGCCCCACGAGCCCTCGAGCTGGGCGGCGTCGTAGACCGGGCGGGCGAGGTCGCCCACGGCGATCAGCTTGGAGATGTTGAGCCGGACCACCATGCGGCCCAGGGCGTCGTGCTCCTCGATCGTGCTGTCGCCGAGTTCGAGCATGCCCCCGAGCACCGCCCAGGTGCGGCGGGGCGCGGACCCGGCGGAGCCGCGGCCCAGCTGGGCCAGGGTCTGCAGCGCGGCGCGCATCGACTGCGGGTTGGCGTTGTAGGCGTCGTTGACCACCGTGACGCCGTCGGCCCGCTCGGTGCGCTCCATCCGCCACCGGCTCGCGGCGCCCTGGGCGTTGAGCGAGGCCGCGATCCGCTCCGGGGCGACCCCGGCCACGAAGGCCGCGGAAGCGGCCGCGAGCAGGTTGGAGACGTGGTGCTCCCCGATGAGCCGGGAGACGATCCGGTGCGCGGAGCCGGCCGGGAAGTGCAGGAGGAACTCCGGGCTGCCGCCGGGCCCGAGGCGGATCTCGGAGGCGTGCACCCGGGCGGCCGGGACGTCGGGCAGCGCGTTCGCCGGGGACTCCCCGAAGAAGAGCACGGGCGCGGCGGTGCGGCGGTGCATCTGGCGGACCAGCGGGTCGTCGTCGTTGAGGACCGCCACGCCGTCGGCCCGCAGGGACTCGACGAGCTCGCCCTTGGCGCGGGCGATATTGGCGACCCCGCCGAACTCGCCGGCGTGGGCGGAGCCCACGCACAGCACCACCCCGATGTCGGGGCGGACCATCCGGCACAGGTAGTCGATGTTGCCGATCCGGGTGGCGCCCATCTCGATGATGAGGAACCGGGTGTCCGGCCCGGCCTCGAAGACGGTCAGCGGCACGCCGACCTCCCCGTTGTACGAACCGCGGGGCGCGACCGTGGGACCCTCCGCGGCGAAGATGCCCCGCAGGAGGTCCTTGGTGGTGGTCTTGCCGACGGATCCGGTGACGGCGATGACCTTCACCTCGTGGTCCGCGCGCAGCTGGGCCACGACCCAGGCGGCCAGCCGGCCCATCGCCTCCACCACGTCGGGGACCAGCACGCCCGGGTAGGTGACCCCCGCGGCGTCGGAGACCTCGTGCTCGACGAGGGCGAGGACGGCGCCGGCGGCGAAGGCCGCGCCCACGTACTCGTGGCCGTCGGTGACCTCCCCCGGTTTGGCGACGAACAGCGTCCCGGGACGCGCCTCGCGGGAGTCGGTCGCGACGTGGCGGACGACGGGCGCGGCGGCGGCGGCGCCGACGGCGCGCCCGCCGGTGATCTGCGCGAGCTGTGCGGCGGTGAGGTCGATCATCGGTTCTCCCAACGGTCCTGCTGCCCGTCGGCCAGCGCGGCCCGCAGCTCTTCCCTGTCGTCCAGCGGGTGGTCCACGCCCCGGATCTCCTGGACCGTCTCGTGCCCGCGGCCGGCCACGAGCACGGAGTCGGTGCGCCCCGCCATGGCCACCGCGGCGCGGATGGCCACGGTGCGGGGCTCGAGCACGAGCACCTCCTGGGCCCGGGCGCCGGCGTCGCGGGCCGCGAACGCCCCGGCCGCGACCTCGGCGCGGATCGCGCCGGCGTCCTCGTCGTGCGGGTCGTCGTCCGTGATGATCACCACGTCCGCGTGGCGGGCGGCGATCTCCCCCATGACCGGGCGCTTGGAGCGGTCCCGCTCCCCCGTGGCGCCGAAGACCACGATCACGCGGCCCTCCTCGTCCGGCGGTTCGACGGCGGCGAGCGCGCGGCGCAGGGCGTCCGGGTTGTGCGCGAAATCGACGACGGCGGTGGGCTGCGTGCCGATGAGCTGCATCCGCCCGGGCACATCCGTGGTGAGGGGGTCCGCCTCGTCGAGGACGCGCTGCACGTCGGCGACGTCGACCCCGGAGGCCACGACCATGACCACGGCGAGCGCGGCGTTGGCCACGTTGAAGTCGCCCGGCAGGCCCGTGGACACGCGCAGCGTGCGGCCGTCCCGGTGCCGCAGCGCGAAGGAGTGCCCGATCCCGCGGCGGGTCAGGCTGGTCAGCGTCCAGTCCGCGCCGTGCCGGCCCGGTCCGGCGTCCCGGTCCCCCGGCACGCCGCCGCGCAGGGCGATCGTGTCGACGAGGTCCGGGCCGAGCCGCTCCCGCGCGTGCTCGGCCATCTTCAGGCCCCAGACGTCGTCCTCGTCCTGGACCACGACGACGGCCCGGCGGGTCCGCTCCGGGGTGAGCAGCTGGGCCTTGACCGCGAAGTACTCGTCCATCGACCCGTGCAGGTCGAGGTGGTCCTGGGTCAGGTTGGTGAACCCGGCGACGTCGAAGCGGACGCCGTCCACCCGGTGGAACTGTAGGGCGTGGGAGGAGACCTCCATGGACGCCGCCGTGATGCCGCGCTCGCGCATGAGCGCCAGCAGCGCGTGCACGTGCGGGGCCTCCGGGGTGGTGAGCCGGGAGGGGATCGACTCGTCGCCGGCGAGGATCTCGATGGTCCCGATCAGGCCCGTGCGCCGGCCCAGGGCGCGGAGCACCGAGTTGGTGAAGTAGGTCGTGGTCGTCTTGCCGTTGGTGCCGGTCACCGCGAACAGGGCCGGGGCGGTCCCGTCCTCCGGCCGGGAGCCGTAGACGCGTGCGGCGATCGCCCCCACGGACCGGCGGGGGTCCGGGGCCTCGACCACGGGCAGCCCGATGCCGGCGTCCCGGAGGATCCCGGCGCCCTCGGCGTCGGTGAGCACCGCGGCGGCGCCGGAGCGCTGGGCGGCCGCGGCGAAGCGGGCGCCGTGGGTGCGGGCGCCGGGCAGCGCCGCGTAGAGGTCCCCGGGACGCAGGTCCCGGGAGTCCAGGGCGATGCCGGTGACCTCCACCGCGCGGGTCGGCGCCGTCCCGCCCGCGAGCCGGGCGGTCTCCGCGAGGCTCAGCGGCCGGGGGCGGGCGGGGCGCATCGTCTGCGCGTCGTGTCCCTGCTGGGCTGTCGCGTCCATCAACGTCCTTCATGGTCTGGGCGGCGGGTGGGTGGTCCGCCGGGAGCGGGGGGCGGGCCCGGGGGTGGCCGGGCACGGCGATATGGAAGTCTAGTCGCCCTCGTCGGCCCGCCGGGACGCCTCCGGGGCGGTCCCGCCGGTCCCGGCGGCCCCGGTTCCGGCCGCGGCGTCGGCCCCGGGGCCGGCCTCGGTGCCGGCCTCCGTGTCGGCGGCGGGGCCCTCCTCGGCGTCGGCCGGGGCGTCCGCCCGGGTGCCGCCGTCCTCGGGCGCCTCGACGCCCGGCGGGGTGTCCACCGGCGCGGTCTGCTCGCTCTCGTCCTCCTCCGGATCGTCCGTGCGCAGCGGGATCCGCACGGGCTCGGTGGTGGAGGGCGGGACGTCGTAGTGGCGCAGCACCTGGCCCATGATCTTGCTGAAGGTGGGGGTGGTGCCGATCGCGCGGACGTCGCCCTGGGGGCGCTGGAGCGTGACCGCCACGAGGTACTGGGGGTCCTCCACGGGGGCGACGCCCACGAAGGAGGTGGTGTACCCGTCGTAGCCGCCCTCCGGGCTGGGGGCCTCGGCGGTGCCGGTCTTGCCGCCCACCCGGTAGCCCTCCACGGCGGCCTCCTTGGCGCCGCCCTGGGTGACGGTGACCTCCATCATGTCCAGCACCTGCTCGGCCGTCTCCTCCGAGACGACCCGTTCGCCCTCGGGCCGCTCGACCGGGGTGCTGGTGCCGTCGGGGGCGAGGACGGACTCGACGACCCGGGGCTCCACCTGGACCCCGCCGTTGCCGATGGCCTGGAAGATCGTCGCCGTGCGCAGCGGGGTCTGGGCGACGCCCTGGCCGAAGAGCACGGTGTACTGCTGGCGCACGTCCCACTGGTCCGCGCTCGTGAGGATGCCGGGCGACTCACCGGGCAGCTCGATGCCCGTGGTCTCGCCGACGCCGAAGCGCTGCATCCACTCGTGGCGCTGCTCCGGGGCGAGCTTGCCGCCGACCAGGACGGTGCCGGTGTTCATCGAGTCGGCGATGATCCCGGTGAACGTGCGCCGCTGCTCGCCGTGGTCGAAGGCGTCGGTGATCTTCTGCCCGTCGATCTCCAGGAACGGGGGCACGGTGACCTCCGTGCGGGGCGTGGCCACGCCCTCCTCCACGGCGGCCGCCGCGGTGAGGATCTTCTGGGTGGAGCCGGGCTCCACGGCCTGGGTGACGGCCCGCGCCCCCAGGTCCTCCGCCTCGGCGGAGCCGATGTCGTTGGGATCCACGGTCGAGGAGTCGGCCAGCGCGAGCACCGCACCGTCCTCGATCCGCATGACCACGGCCGTGCCCCACTCGGCGTCGAGCTCCTCGGCGCGCTCGGTGACGGCCTGCTGGGCGAAGAACTGGACGTCGCTGTCGATGGAGAGCTGCACCGAGGAACCGTCCTCGACCGGGCTCTCCTCCTGGGGCGCCACCGGGATCCGCACGCCGTCGGCGCTGATCTCGAAGGTCCGGCTCCCGTCGGTGCCGCGCAGCAGCTCGTCCTGGGTCTGCTCGATCCCGCCGAGCGCCTCGTCGTCCCCGCCCATGAAGCCGACCACGCTGCCGCCCACCGGGCCGTTGGGGTAGATGCGGTCGGAGGACGGCTGCCCGTACACGTAGGGCAGGCCGAGCTCGCGCACGGTGTTCCACTGCTCGGGCGTGACCCCGCGGGCCACGTACTCGAACTGCTTGTCGCCGTCGAGGGCGTCCTTGACCTCGGTGTCCTCGAGCTCGAGGGCGTCGGCGAGCTGGTACACCGCCTGTGTGGGGGTCACGGTCTCGGTGGTGCCGTCGGCCAGGGGCCGCTCGAACTCGCGCACCAGGGACTGGTCGACCGTGACGTCGTAGCGCTGGAGCGTGCGGGCCAGGACGTTGCCGTGGGTGTCGCGGATCTCGCCGCGCAGCGCGGGCACCACCTCGGTGCGGGACCGCTCACCGGCGGCGGCCTCGGCCCGGCCGGCGGCGTCGAAGCCCTGCACCCACACGAGCCGGATCCCGAGGACCACGAGCAGTCCGAGCACGAGGACGACGCCGATGTGGCTGCGTCCGATGCCGCGGGCGCGGGGGGCGTCGGACGTCGAGCGTGCGCGTGCCACGTGTCTGCCTCGTTCCTGGTTGCGACTGGAAGATGTCCGGGGGGCTGCTGCCGGCGGGTGCGGGGGCCGGTGGCCCGGTCACTCCCCGGGCGTGCGCTGCGGCGGGGCCGCGAGGGAGCCGCCCTCCGCGTCCGCGGCGCCGGCCGGCGCGGCGTCCTCGCGGGCGCTGCGCTCGGCGTCCTCCCGCTCCTGCGCCGCCTGCTCCCGCTCCCGGTCCTCGGCGCGCTGGGCGGCACGGTCCGCGGCCTCGGAGCCGGTCTGGTGGGCGTGGTCGACCAGGATCTCGTGGTTCTCCTGGGGCTGCGCGGGCATGGGGTCGCCCTCGACGGTCCCGTTCGTGACGTCGACCGTGCCCGAGTCCTGCGCGGGGACCATGCCGAGGTCCGTCGCCATCACCGCGAGGTTCTGCGGGGCGTTGTAGAACTCGAGGTCCTGGGTGAGCGCCTCGTTCTGCTGGCTGAGGGCCTGCTCCTGGGCGCGCAGCTCCACGAGCCGGTACTGGCCCCCGGAGATCTGGATGTTCAGGACCAGGATCGAGGCCAGCGCCACCACGAGCGCCACCAGGCTGAGCACCACGGTGGAGAAGCGCTGCCGGCGCGCCCGGCCCGGGACCACGGACAGCGGGGCCCGGGTCGACCCGGCCCGCTCCTCGGCGGGCGGTGCCGGGTCGCTCAGCTGACGGGCGGAGGTGCCCTCCACCGGCGGACGCTGCCCGCGCCGCCCGGCCCAGGCGCCGATGCCCGTGCGCTGGGAGGTCGGGCGGACGGGGCGTCGCTGGAGTCCGGTTCCGCTCATGCCGTGTACCTCTGCGCGTTCTGTGCTGTGGGGGGGACGTGCTCTCGGATGCGCTCCACCGCGCGCAGGCGCGCGGAGGCGGCACGGGGGTTCTCGTCGATCTCCCGGGGGGTGGGGGTCTCCGTCCCGCGGGTCAGGACCCGCAGGGTGGGCTTGTGCTGGTCGAGCTCCACGGGGAAGCCCTTCGGCGCCGTCGAGGCGGCTCCGCGGGCGAAGGCCTGCTTGACGATCCGGTCCTCGAGGGAGTGGTAGCTCATGGCCACCACTCGCCCGCCCACGGGCACGGCGTCCAGTGCGGCGGGGATCGCCCGGCGCAGCACGTCGAGCTCCTCGTTGACCTCGATCCGCAGCGCCTGGAAGGTCTGCTTCGCGGGGTGGCCCTTGCGGTGCTGGGCGCCCTGCGGCACGGCCCCGCGGACGACCTCGACGAGCTCGCCCGTGGTCCGCAGCGGGGTCCTGGCCCGCTGCGCCACGATCGCGCGGGCGATCCGACCGGCGAAGCGCTCCTCGCCCCAGTCCCGCAGGATCCGACGCAGGTCCTCCTCGCTGTAGTCGTTGACCACGTCCTGGGCCGTGACGGGCGCGGTGGAGTCCATGCGCATGTCCAGGGGCGCGTCGTAGGAGTAGGCGAAGCCGCGCTCGCGCTCGTCGAGCTGCAGGGACGAGACCCCGAGGTCGAAGAGCACCGCGTCCGCGTGGTCGAACCCGTGCCGGCCGAGGGCCTCCGGGATCCGGTCGTAGGTCGTGTGCACGGGGTGGAACCGGTCGCCGAACGGGGCGAGCCGCGCGCCGGCCAGCGCGTGAGCCTGCGGGTCCCGGTCGATCGCCACCAGCCGCAGGCCGGGGAAGCGCCGCAGCAGCGCCTCGGAGTGACCGCCCATGCCCATCGTCGCGTCCACCGCCACGGCGCCGTCCTCGCCGAGCGCGGGAGCCATCAGGTCCAGGCACCGTTCGAGCAGCACGGGAACGTGGAGCTGCTCGGCTGGGCGTTGCGCCATGGGCCCTCTCTTCGGCGGTCGACGGTGGATCGGTCTTCGGTGGCCGGCGCCGGGTCGACGCCGTGGTGCGGCGGCGGGCGTTCCAGGATCAGAACCCCATCCGCTGGCCGTCCCTCGAATCCGGCCTGGCTCAGGGGAAGGTGAGTCAGGACGGTGACGGCTGTGCGGCTGGAGATCTCATCCGGGAAGCGGCTCCGCGTGCTCCGCGGTGGTCTCGGCGGCCCTGCGCTCAGAAGAGCCCGGGCACCACTTCCTCCTCGGTCTCGGAGAAGACGGCCTCCTTCTCGTTCAGGTAGTCGTTCCACGCCTGGGCGTCCCAGATCTCCGCCCGGGTGCCCGCGCCGATGACGGCGAGCTCCCGGCCCAGCCCGGCGTAGTCCCGCAACGGCGGCGGTATGGTGACTCGGCCCTGCTTGTCCGGGACCTCGTCCGAGGCGCCCGAGAGAAAGACCCGGATGTAGTCCCTGGCCTGCTTCGAGGACAGCGGTGCCGCCCTCAGCTGCTCGTGGACCCGTTCGAACTCGCGGACGCTGAACACGTAGAGGCACCGTTCCTGACCGCGGGTCAGCACGAGTCCCTCCGCCAGTTCCTCCCGGTACTTCGCCGGCAGGATCAGGCGGCCCTTCTCGTCGAGACGGGGTGAGTACGTTCCGAGAAACATGCTCACCGCCTCTCCAGCCCGAGAGTTCTCCCAGATCCATCTCTTCGCCCCACTTTACTCCACTTCACTCCCCGGTCAACGAACGCGGGGGCCGGGCGCCGCGGCGTGGCGCGGCGCCCGGGCGCCGCGACGGGCGTCGCCCCAGGTGGGCACGGCGGCGCTGCGGCGGCCGGCGGCGGGGAGGAGCGTGGAGGGCACCGCGGCCCGCGGTGCGGGGCGCCGGCGGCGGGCGGCGGGGAGCGTGGTGGAGGACGCCGCGGCCCGCCGGCGCCGGGCGCCGGCGGAGGGTTGCGGGGAGGAGAGTGGAGGACGCCGCGGTGCGGGCTGCGGGGAGGGCGGTGGAGGAACGCTCCCCGGACGTTCCCGTGGTGCGGCCGGGGAGCGGCCGCGGCACCTCCGGGGCATGGAAAAGCTCCCCGGCGGTGCACCGGGGAGCTGGTCGGACCCTGCACACCGCTGTGCGGCGGCAGGGTGGGGGGAGGTGGAGGGGCCGGGCGGGTCGGTCCGAGCGGGCGGCGCCCTGCGGCGGGTGCCTCGCGGTCGGCTCCGTGTCCGGGCGGGGCCGGTCAGGTGGACGGGCCCCCGGAGTTGCGCTGGTCCCAGCGCTCCTCGAGGTTCTGCAGGAAGGGCGACGAGCGGCGGGGCGGGCCCCCCTTGCCGGGCTCCCCGCCGGGGCGCGGCTTGCCGGAGCGCAGCGTGGCGACGTAGACACCCGCGCCCATCACGACGAAGCCCAGGACCCCGACCAGGATGGAGTCGATGACGACCCCGCCCAGGAGGACGAGCAGGCCGACGACGGCGATCACGATCCCGAGGACGATGTTGCGGGTGGAAGCACCCCTGACGGCGCGGGACCCCATGTTCGTCACGAACCTCGGGTCGTCCGCGTGGAGCTGCTTCTCGAGCTGCGCCAGGAGCTGTTGCTCGTGCTCGGACAGTGGCACGGTATGCCTCCTCATCCTTCTGGTGCGGATTCCCCGGCTGTTCCGGCGCCGCCTGCTACCAGGATAGACCGTCGGGTGCTGATTTGGCACCGCGCACACGGCTGTCAACAGCCTCCGAGTTGCCCTCCGGACTCCGGGGTGCGGGAGGCAGGAGACGGGCGGGGCCGAGGCGCTCGGCGCCGAAGCGGGCGTGCACCCGGTCCATGGCCTGCTCCGCGGCCCCCCACTCCTCCTCGCGGCCGTCCAGGCTCAGCTGCAGGGCGTCCGTGGCTGGCTCCAGCCGCTCGGCGCGGATGCCGATGAGCCGGACCGGCTGGGGCCGGGCCCCGAGCTCCTCGAGCAGGCCCACGCCGTGCTCGAGGAGGTCGTGGGCGGACGTGAAGGGATGCTGGAGGGTCCGCGACCGGGTGATGGTCGTGAAGTCCGCCCAGCGCACCTTGAGCCCCACCCGGCGGGCGCGCAGTCCCTGCCGGCGCAGCCGCGAGGCGGTCCGGTGGCTGAGCCGCAGAAGGGTCTCGTGCAGCACGCGGTCGTCCGCGACGTCCCGGGGGAAGGTCTCCTCCGCGCCCACGCTCTTCTCCTCCCGGACCGGTTCGACGGGACGGGGGTCCCGCCCGTTGGCGAGCTCGTGCAGGTGGTGGCCGGCAGCCCGTCCGACCAGGCGGGTCAGCATCGGCACGGGGGCGGCCGCGAGGTCCCCCACGCTCCTGAGCCCCGCGCCGGTGAGCGTCTCGGCCGTGCGCCCGCCGACGCCCCACAGCGCCGAGACCGGCAGCTCCGCCAGGAACGCGACGGTGTCCTCGGGCTGGACGAGCAGCAGACCGTCCGGCTTGGAGCGGGTGGAGGCGATCTTCGCGACGGTCTTGTTGGCGCCGATCCCCACGGAGGCGGTCAGTCCCAGCTCGTCCCGCACGCGGGTCCGCAGGCCGCGGGCGATGCCCACGGGCGGACCGAGCCGCCGGACCGCTCCGGCGACGTCGAGGAAGGCCTCGTCCACGCTGATCTGCTCGACGCGGTCGGTGATCTCCCGGAACATGGCCATGACCCGGCGGGAGTAGGCGTCGTAGGCGTCCCGGTGGGGCTCGAGCAGGACGGCCCGGGGGCACATCGCCCGGGCCCGCGCCAGGGGCATGCCGGAGCGAACGCCGAACGCCCGGGCCTCGTAGGACGCGGAGAGGACGACGGAGCGGCCGCCCGCCCCGGCCACGATGACGGGCCGGCCGCGCAGCCCGGGGGCCGCGAGCAGCTCCACGCCGACGTAGAACATGTCCATGTCGACGTGCAGCACGGCGCACTGCCGCCAGCGCTCCAGCCGGTCCCTCGGCGTCTCGGTCACCGTGTCCTCCTCCCGGGTCCGGCACAGCTTAGCCCTCGGCGCGGACATCCCGGCCGCGGTGCGGGCCCGGGCCCGGGCGGAGCGCCCCGGTCCGCCCACCGGGCCTTCGATAGGCTGGGGCGGACATCGCGGACGGCCGGCAGAGGGCGTCCGCCGCCGCCCCGAGACCGAGGTCGATCCGCCCATGACGTGCCCGTCCCTCCCGCACCACCCCGACGCCCCCGCCGGCACCGCGCCGCAGGCCCGGCCCGAGGACGCCTTCCGCGCCGAGGACGAGCGGTTCGTGGCGCGGCTGCACGCGGAGCTGGAGGAGTTCTTCGGCCGGCAGCGAGCGGTCCTGGGCGGCATCTCGGCGGACGCCCTCCCGCTGCTGGACGCCGTCGTCGCGCTCTCCGCCGGCGGCAAGCGGCTGCGGGCGCGGCTGTGCTACTGGGGCTGGCGGGCGGCGGGCGGCGACCCGGAGGACCCGGCCGTGGTCCGGGCCGGGGCGGCGCTCGAGCTCTTCCAGTCCGCCGCGCTCATCCACGACGACGTCATCGACCGCTCCGACACCCGCCGCGGCGCCCCCAGCGTGCACCGCCGCTTCGAGTCCGTGCACGCGGACCGGGGCTGGGCCCTGGACGGTCCCGCCTTCGGCGTGGCCGCCGCGATCCTCTCGGGCGACCTGTGCCTGTCCTGGAGCGAGCAGTCGTTCGCCGCGGCCACGACCACGGCGCCCGGCGGCCACCGCGCACGGGCGGTCTTCGACCTCATGCGCTCCGAGGTGATGGCCGGGCAGTACCTCGACGTGCAGGGCGAGGTCGCCGGCGGGGGCCAGGACCGCGACGGCGCGGTGCAGCGGGCCCTGGACGTCATCCGGTACAAGTCGGCGAAGTACTCGGTGGAGCATCCCGTGGTGCTCGGCGCCGCCCTGGCCGGGGCGCCGGAGCCGGTCCTCGAGCGCTGCTCCGCGTTCGCGTTGCCCCTGGGCGAGGCGTTCCAGCTGCGCGACGACGTCCTGGGCGTGTTCGGCGACCCGGCGGCCACGGGCAAGCCCGCCGGCGACGACCTGCGCGAGGGCAAGCGGACGGTGCTCGTCGGCTATGTCCGCACGCTCGGCAGCGAGGCGCAGATCGCGCGGCTCGAGGACGCCCTGGGCCGGCCGGAGCTGACGGAGGACGACGTCGAGGAGCTCCGCTCGCTCATCACGGCGTGCGGCGCCCTGGGCTCCACGGAGGAGCTCATCGAACGGCTCAGCGGGGAGGCCTTCACGGCGCTGGACCGGCTCGGGGCCGACGCCGTGCCCATGGCCGCGCTGCGCGGCCTCGCGACGGCGGCGGTCCGCCGCTCGTCCTGAGTCCGGCGCGCCGGGCGGGTCCCGCGGTCGGGACCGGTCCGGCGCGCCGGTCAGGAGCGGGTCACCAGGCCAGGGCCTGCGCCCGGCGGCGGATCTCCGTCTTGCGCCCGTCCCGCAGCGCGTCGACGGGACGGCCCGGCAGGGACTCGTCCTCGGTGAACAGCCACGTGATCGCCTCGACGTCGGTGAAGCCGGAGTCCCGCAGGACCGCCACCGTGCCCTTCAGCGAGTCGACCACGGCGCCGTCCAGCAGGAAGGCGGCCGGCACCCGGCGGATGCTGTCGTGCGGGTTGCGGACGGCGAGGAGCGTCCCGTCGTCGACGAGGCCGTGGACGCGGGTGACCACGAGGCCGAGCTGCTCGGCGACGTCGGGCAGGGGCAACCACTCCTGGACGAGACCGTCCAGGCGGTCGAACTCCTCGGTGCTGATTCCGGATGTGTTCTTCACGCCCCCAGAGTGCCACGTCCGCCGGTGCCCGTGCCACGCGGGCCCGCCACGGTATGCTCGACCCGCGGAGCCGGCTGAGACCTCCGCACCTTCCCCGATCAGCGTCAGAGAGTTACTTCATGCCGTATCCCCCCGACAGCGACACGACCGACCCGAACGACGCACCGCGCTCCACCACCGCCGAGACCACCGCCGAGACCACTGCCGAGGCCTCCGGGCAGCAGGACGACCGCTCCCCCGGCTGGGCGCGCCGCGCCCGGACGGGGTCGGCGGTCACCGCCGTCGCCGCCCTCGCCGCCCTGGGCGGGGGCACCGTGGCCCACGCCGCCCCCGCCCAGACGGCCCAGGTGGCCTCGGCGCCCCTGCTCGCCGGCCAGAAGACGACGAAGACCCCCATGCACACCGTGTCCCCCGGGGACTCCCTGTGGGCGGTCGCCCAGCGCCACGGCGTGGCCGTGGACGAGCTCATGCGGTGGAACGACCTCTCCGGCGCGGCGCTGCTGCTGCCCGGGCAGGAGCTGCGCCTCTCCGGCGGGGCGGCCCCGGCGGCCGAGCCTTCGAAGAAGCCGGCCCCGCCCGCGGCGGAGCCGCCCCGGACGGAGCACATGGTGCGCTCGGGCGACTCGCTGTGGAGCATCTCGCAGGCGCGCGGGGTGTCGGTCCAGTCGCTCCTCGACGGCAACGACCTCACGGTGAACTCGCTGCTGCGCCCGGGCCAGCGGCTGTCGGTCACGGAGCCGGCCCCCGACACCGTGCGGACCGCCCAGGCCCCCGCCCCCGAGCGGGCCGAGCAGCCCCGGCCGGCGCCCGAGCGCGCCGTCGGCGACACCTTCCTGGGCCGCACGTACGAGGACGGGGTGGTGGACTCCGCCAACCGCCACCACGAGCAGCTCGCCGCCCGCCCCGCGCCCTCGCGCGAGGAGATGCGCCGGCTCGTCCACGACACCGCCGTGCGGATGGGCGTGGACCCGGCGCTCGCCCTGGCGCACGCCCACCAGGAGTCGGGCTTCGACCACCGGGCCGTGTCCCCCGCGGACGCCGTGGGCACCATGCAGGTCATCCCGGACGCCGGGGACTGGGCCTCGGGACTCGTGGGCCGGGAGCTCGACCTGCTCGACCCGCAGGACAACGTCACCGCCGGCGTGGCCATCATCCGGCAGCTGGGCCGCGCCGCGCCCAGCACCGACGTGGCCATCGCCGCGTACTACCAGGGCCTGCACGGGGTGAAGAAGTACGGGATGTACGACGACACCAAGCAGTACGTCAAGAGCGTCAAGACCCACCGCAAGCGGTTCGGACCGTGACCTGCGACCCAGCCTGCGCACAGCGCCCCGCCCTAGGCTGATCCCGTGCAGCACGCGCTCCCCGACCACCTGACCGGGACCGTCCTCGAGGGCCGCTACGAGCTGGGTCCGCGGATCGCCCGCGGTGGCACCGCCACCGTGTACCGGGCGGTGGACACCCGCCTGCAGCGCGTCGTGGCGGTCAAGCTCATGCACGCCCACCTGGCCGAGGACCCGGCCGCGGCGGACCGGTTCGTGCGGGAGGCCCGGTCGGCGGCGCGGCTGTCCCATCCCCACGTGGTCTCCGTGCTCGACCAGGGCCACGCCCCGGACGGGGTGCCGTACCTGGTCATGGAGCACGTGGCGGGCTCGACGCTGCGGGACCTCCTGCGCCGGCGCGGCGCCCTGCCCCCGGGCGAGGCGCTCGGGCTGCTGGAACCGGTCCTCGACGGGCTGGCGGCGGCCCACCGCGAGGGCCTGGTGCACCGCGACGTGAAGCCGGAGAACGTGCTGATCTCCGCCGCCGGCCGGGTGACCGTCGCGGACTTCGGTCTCACCCGCGCCGTCGACCAGCACACGGCGACCGGAACGGTGCTGGGCACGGTCGGCTACGCCTCGCCGGAGCTCGTCACGGGGCAGCGGGTCGACACCCGCGCGGACGTGTACTCGGCCGGGATCGTGCTCTTCGAGCTACTGGCCGGCCGCCGTCCCTTCGAGGGCGGTCCGCTCGCCGTGGCCCGGGCCCACGCGGAGGGCGCCGTCCCGGACCTGCGCACCCTCGACCCCGGTCTCCCGGCCGGTGTGGCACGGCTGGTCGCCCGGGCCACGGCACGGGAGCCGGAGCGGCGTCCGCCCGACGCCGGCAGCTTCCTCGACGAGCTCCGGTCGGTCCGGGCGGGTCTGCGGCCGGCGGAACTCGACCGCCCCCCGGGACCCGGTGCCGCCCGCGGCATCCCGGCCGTGCCGGCTCCGGACGGCGCGGCCACGGCGGCCCTGGACCCCGCGGTCGGACCCACCGCGGCCCTCGGGGCGGGCGCTCCCACGGAAGCTCTCGGCCGGACCGCTCCCACGGAGGCCCTCGGTTCGAGCGGCACCACGGAGGCCCTCGGCCGGGACGCCTTCACCGAGACCCTCGGCCGGAACGCCCCCACGGAGGCCCTCGGCCGGACCGCTCCCACGGAGGCGTTCGGCCCGGCGGCCGGCCGGACCGGGGTGCCGGGTCCGCACGCGGCGACCCTGGGAGCGGCCGGGGCCGGGGCCCCGGGGGTCTCCGGCCGGCCGCTGCCGGCGCGGACCTCGAGCGGCTCCTCCGACCCCTGGCGGCCCGAGGTCGAGCTGCGGCCCACCCGGCCCCTGCACGCGGCGGGGACGCTGGCCCTGGTCGCGCTCGCGGTGGCCGGGGCGGCGTTCCTGGGCTGGCTCCTGGGCTCCGGTCCGGGCGGGACCGTGAGCGTGCCGGACGTGCGGGGGGCGGGTCCGGAGCTCGCCGAGCAGTACCTCGCCGGGGCCGGTCTGGGCAACGTCGCCGTGCACGAGACCGCGGACCCGGTGGCCCCCGCCGGCACCGTGCTCGGCACCGACCCGGAGGCCGGGGCCACAGTGCGGTCCGCGGAGCAGGTCGTCCTGCTGGTCTCGACCGGTCCCGTGCGGACGACCGCGCCCGACGTCACCGGGATGTCCGAGGAGGACGCCCGGGCGCGCCTCGAGGACGCCGGGCTGGCGGTCGGCACCCGGAGCCCGGTCGCCGACGACGCCGCCGCCGGGACGGTCGTGGGGCAGCATCCCGAGGCGGGCGAGGCGGTGGCCGAGGGGTCGGCGGTGGACCTCGCCGTCTCCCTCGGGGCCCGCGCCGACTCCGCGCCCGGGGTGCTGGGCAGGCCCGTGGACGAGGCGGTCCGGCTCCTCGCCGAGGCGGGGTTCGCGGCGCGGGTCGAGGAGAGCCTCGGCGCCCCCTTCGGCTACGTGGTGGCCCAGACGACGGACGGGGCCGAGGTCGTCCTCACCGTCGTCTGAGCGGACGGCAGGAACGGCCCCGGCCCCGTCGGCCGGTCCCGCGGTCAGCGGCGGGAGAGGTAGCCCGCCACGAGGAACGCGATCTCCAGGGACTGCATGTGGTTCAGGCGCGGGTCGCACAGCGACTCGTAGCGGTCCTGGAAGGAGGACTCGTCGACGGGGTCGGCGCCGCCGAGGCACTCCGCGACGTCGTCGCCCGTCATCTCCACGTGGATGCCGCCGGGGAAGGAGCCGATCGCCTCGTGCACCTCGAAGAAGCCCCGGACCTCGTCCACGACGTCGTCGAAGTTGCGGGTCTTGTACCCGGACGGCAGGGACACGGTGTTGCCGTGCATGGGGTCGGTGACCCACACGACCTTGGCACCGGAGCGCTCCACGGCCTCGACGAGCGGCGGCAGCTTCTCCCGGATGTTCTTCGCGCCCATGCGGGTGATGAAGGTGAGCCGTCCGGGCTCGCGCTCCGGGTCGAGCTTGTCGATGAGCGCCAGCGCGTCGTCCCCGGTGGTCTTGGGGCCGAGCTTCACGCCGATGGGATTGCGCAGCCGGGAGAGCAGGTCCACGTGGGCGCCGTCGAGCTCCCGGGTGCGCTCGCCGATCCACAGGAAGTGCCCGGACGTGCCGTACGGGAGGTGGGTGCGGGAGTCGATGCGGCTCAGCGCACGCTCGTAGTCCAGCAGCAGGGCCTCGTGGCCGGCGTAGAACTCCGTGGTGCGCAGGGCGTCGAAGTCCGCGCCGCACGCGTCCATGAACTTCACGGCCCGGTCGATCTCGCGGGCCAGCGACTCGTACCGGGCGTGGGCCGGGTTCGTGGTGAAGCCCATGTTCCAGGCGTGCACGAGGCGCAGGTCCGCGAACCCGCCCGTGGTGAAGGCCCGGATGAGGTTCAGGGTCGAGGCCGAGGTGTGGTAGCCGCGCACCATCCGCCGCGGGTCGTGGACCCGGGACTCCTCGGTGAAGTCGAAGCCGTTGACCATCTCGCCGCGGAACGTCGGCAGGGTCGTGCCGTCGCGGGTCTCGTCGTTGGACGAGCGGGGCTTCGAGAACTGCCCGGCCATCCGGCCCATCTTCACCACGGGCATGGACGCGCCGTAGGTGAGCACCACGGCCATCTGCAGCAGCGTCTTGACCCGGGCGCTGATCCGGTCGGCGGTGGCCCCCTCGAAGGTCTCGGCGCAGTCCCCGCCCTGCAGGAAGAACGCCCGGCCGTTGGCGACTTCGGCCAGACGGTCGCGCAGCTTGTCCACCTCCCCCGCGAAGACGAGGGGCGGGACCGCGTTGAGCTCGGCGATCGAGGCGGCGAAGTCGGGGTGGTCGCGCCAGGTCGGCTGCTGGTCGGCGGCCAGCTCGCGCCAGTCGTCCAGCCCCGGGTAGTCGGCCGCGGAGGGCACCGGGGAGGCGAGGTTGCGGAGGCTGTCGGGAACGGTGAAGTCGAGCATCATGTCTTCCTATGTCTCGTCCGGGGCGGGGCCGGGCGCGGGATCAGGGTGCGGTGGGCCGCGGGGTGTCGTCGTCCGCGACCCCGGGACGGTCGCGGTGGGCGATGGAGTCCGCGGTCCGGCGGGCGGTGTGGGCGGCGCTGCGCGCCTTGTCCTTGGCGTTGCCCACGAGCTCCGCCGCGGCCTGCTTGGTCTCCTGGCGCTTCTGCTCCGCGAGCCGCTTCTTGTGCTCCGAGGCGTACACGTCCACGTAGACCTGGCCGGAGAGGGCCTGGATCGCGTGCATGATCTCGTCGGTGACCTCGCGGAGCAGGGCGTGCTCGCCCTGCCGGCCCCGGTAGCGGGAGAAGTCGAGGGGCTCGCCGAAGATCGTGGTGACCCGGGCGCTGCGGCGGGGCAGCGGGAGCCTGGTCCCGATCGGCTGGACCTTGTCGGTGCCGACCATGGCGATCGGGACGACCGGGGCCCCCGTCTCGAGCGCGAGCCGGGCCACCCCGATCTTGCCCTTGTACATCCGGCCGTCCGGGGAGCGGGTGCCCTCCGGATAGATCCCGAGCAGCTCGCCCTCCAGCAGCTTGCGGCCGCCGTTGCTCAGGGACTTCGCGCTGGCCCGGCCCCCGGAGCGGTCCATGGGGATCTGGTTGATGGCGCGGAAGAACGCGGCCATCACCCGCCCCTTGACGCCGGGGCTGTTGAAGTAGTCGGACTTCGCCAGGAAGTACACCTGCCGCGGCACGGCCACGGGCATGAACACCGAGTCGGAGACGGAGAGGTGGTTGCTCGCGAGGATGGCCGGGCCCTCCTCGGGCACGTGCTCCAGGCCGCGCACCTCGGGACGGAAGGCGACGTTGATCAGGGGGCCGACGACGTAGCGCTTCAGAAACATGTAGACCATGTGGGAGAGGACTCCTTCGTGCTGATCGGGATGTCGCGAGGGTCCGTGCCGCTCGGACCGGGTCCGGCCTCCGGTATTCTCTCACGTCCGCACGGGCACCCGCGCCGGTCCGCCCGCCGACGGCGCCCGCCCTGACATCATGGACGCATGACGCCACCCGTCGAGGACCAGCACCTGCCCGCCCCCTCCGCGGCCGGCGGGCCCGCCGCCACGGAGGATCCGGGCGCGCCCTTCCACCATCCGGCCGACGGGCCCGCGGGCGCGCTCGTGCTGCACGGCTTCACCGGCGTCCCGTTCAGCGTCCGCCCGTGGGGCCGGGCGCTACACGCGGCCGGCGCCGACGTCGTCGGGCCCGTGCTGCCCGGCCACGGCACCCGCTGGGAGGACCTCGCCGGCGTCCGCTGGGAGCAGTGGCGCGACCACGCGGCCGAGCACGTACAGCGGCTGCGGGACCGGCACGACGTGGTGGTGGTGTGCGGGCTGTCCATGGGCGGGGCGCTCGGCCTGCACCTCGCCGCGACCCTGCCCGTCGACGGGGTCGTGGCCCTGAACCCGGCGCTGTCCCTCGTCAGCCGCACGGCCCGCCTCGCCCCGGCCCTGCACCGCGCGGTGCCCTCCGTGCCGGGTGTGGGGGACGACATCAGCCTTCCGGGCGTCACCGAGCACGCCTACCCGCGCACGCCCGTGGCGAGCGTCGCCGAGCTGGGCCGGTTCATGGCCCGGACCCGGAGGATGCTGCCCGCGGTCACCGCCCCGGTCCTGGTGCTGCGCTCGCAGCACGACCACGTGGTCTCGGACGCCTCGCACCTGCACGTGCTGCGCCGGGCGGGCGGGGACGTGGAGCTGGTGCGGCTGGCGGAGAGCTTCCACGTGGCCACCCTGGACCGGGAGGCGGACGTGGTCGCGGCGCGGTCCGTGCGTTTCCTGGAGGACCTGCTGGCGGGCCGCAACCCGGTCACCGCGAGACCGTCGCGCCCCGTCTCCCGGGGGGACCGGCGATGAGCGCGGGCCCGGGGACGCCGGGCGGCGCCGGGCACGGCCCCGAGGACGAGTGGAGCCGGATCGTGTCGGACCTCGAGGACGTGCGCCGGGCCGGGGACCGGCACCTCGCCGGGCCCCGGGACTGGTCCCCCGAGGACGCCGCGCCGGGCGCGTCCGCCGGGGCGGCGGACGCTGGGGCAGAGGCTGCCGGGGCAGAGGGCGCCGGGGAGCCGGAGGACGCGGGGGACGACGACGCGCCGTACTCCCCCGACCCCGGGCCGGTCACGCAGGGACTCAGCGGCGGGGCGCTGCTGTCCTGGACCGTGCTGGTCGGGGTGCCCGTGCTGCTGGTGGTGCTCTCCCTCCTGCCCGGCTCCCTGCCGTGGTGGGCCATCGTGGGGGGCCTGGTCGCCGTGGTCGGGGCCATCGGCCACCTGTTGCGGTCCCTGCCCGACGACCGCGACGACCTGGACGACGGCGCCCGCGTCTGACGGGGTTTGCGTGAGCCAATTCACTAGACTGGAGCGGACGGCCCACCGACCCCGATCCGAGGAGAACCCTATGCGCCACGTCGCGACCGACGCCCTCGTGGACCCACCGGCCCACAGCCGCATCACCGACTTCCTGCTCATGCAGGCGGGCCAGGACGAGGATCCGCACCTGTACACCGTCCTGGCACCGGAGGGGGCCGCCCGCGAGGTGCGCGCCCGGGAGTTCCTCGCCGCCGTGCAGGGTGTGGCCAAGGGTCTCGTGGCCGCGGGGATCGAGCCCGGGGACCGGGTGGGCATCCTCAGCCGGACGCGCTACGAGTGGACCCTCGCGGACCTCGCGATCTGGTACGCCGGCGCCGTTCCCGTCCCCGTCTACGACTCGTCCTCGACACAGCAGATCGCCTGGATCATGGGCGACTCCGACGCCAAGGCCGTGTTCGTCGAGACGCAGGCCCTCGAGGAGTCCGTGCTCGCTGCCTCGCGGGAGACGCCGTTCCGCGCCGCGGAGAACGTCTGGCGCCTGGACGGCACCGGCACGGGCCTCGACGACCTCGCGCGCGCCGGCGCGGACGTGCCGGACGAGGAGCTCGAGGCCCGCCGCACGTCGCGCGGGCTCGAGGACGTCGCCACGATCATCTACACCTCGGGGACCACCGGACCGCCCAAGGGGTGCGAGCTGACGCACGGGAACTTCGTGCGGCTGTGCGAGAACACGACCCTGGTCGTCGAGGACATCATCCACCCGGGTGCCCGGACGCTCCTGTTCCTGCCGCTGGCCCACGTCTTCGCCCGCTTCGTGGAGGTGATCGCCCTCTACTCCGGGACCGTCCTGGCCCACACCCCGGACGTGAAGAACCTGATGGCGGACCTCGGGGCCTTCCGGCCCACGTTCATCCTGGCCGTCCCGCGCGTGTTCGAGAAGATCTACCAGAGCGCCCGCCTCAAGGCCGAGAAGGCCGGCGGGGCGAAGTCCCTGATCTTCGAGCGCGCGGTGACCACGGCCGTCGCGTACTCGAAGGCCGGTCAGGACGGGCGGGTCCCGCCGCTCCTGCGCGCGCGCCACGCCCTCTACGACCGGCTCGTGTACTCGAAGCTGCGGGACGCGATGGGCGGGGAGGTCACGCACGCCGTCTCGGGCGGCGCCGCCCTCGGCACCCGGCTGGGCCACTTCTTCAACGGGATCGGCGTGTACGTCGTGGAGGGCTACGGGCTCACGGAGACCACGGCCCCGATCGCCGTCAATACCCCGGAGATCGGCAAGATCGGCACCGTGGGCCTGCCGCTGCCGGGCAACGAGGTGCGGATCGGCGAGGACGGGGAGGTCCTGGTCCGGGGCACCCATGTCATGCGCGGCTACCACGGGCGGGAGGACCTCACCGCCGAGGCCTTCGAGGACGGGTGGTTCCGCACCGGCGACCTCGGCTCGCTCGACGAGGACGGCGCCCTCACCCTCACCGGCCGGAAGAAGGAGATCATCGTCACCGCCGGCGGCAAGAACGTGGTCCCCAACGTGCTGGAGGACCCCATCCGCGCCTCGGCCCTGGTCTCCCAGGTCATGGTGGTCGGGGACGACCGGCCGTTCGTGGCCGCCCTCGTGACCCTCGACCAGGACGTGCTCCCCGCCCGCCTGGAGCTGATGGGCCTGGACCCCGCGATGCCGGTGGCGGAGGCCGCCCGCCACCCGAAGGTCGTCGAGCACGTCCAGGACATCGTCACCCGGGCGAACCAGGCGGTCTCCCGCGCGGAGAGCATCCGGGCCTTCGAGATCCTCGACGTCGACTGGACGGAGGCCTCCGGGCACCTGACCCCGTCCATGAAGATCAAGCGGGCCAGGATCGCGCAGGACTTCGCGGACCGGATCGAGGAGATCTACTCGCGCCCCGCCCCCGAACCGGCCGCGGCCCCCGCCACCCCGGCGGAGCGGATCAAGGAGAAGCTCTCCCACGCGCACCTGCCGGGCCGCGGCTGACCCGGGGCCGGCCGGCGGCCGGTGGGATCACCGGCCGCCGACGAGGGCCCCCGGGGACAGCGGTGAGTGCTCGGGGACGTCGAGGCCCAGCAGGGCGTTCTCGACGACCTCGCTCAGGGCGGGGTGGATCCAGTACTGGCCGCGCGCCATCGTGTGCGCGTCGAGGCCGAAGGACATGGCCTGCACCAGCGGCTGGATGAGCAGGGAGGCCTCCTCCCCGATCAGGTGCGCGCCCAGGAGGCGACCGGTGCCCTTCTCCGCGATCAGCTTGCACAGCCCCGTGCGGTCCTCCATGGCCCACCCGTAGGCCGTGGCCCCGTAGTCCTGCACCTTGACGGTGATCTCGCTGCCCTGCTCGACCGCCCACTGCTCGGCCTCCTCCTGCGTCATGCCGACGGAGGCGATCTGCGGGCTGGTGAACACGGCGGAGGGCACGAACCGATGGTCCGTGGCCCGGAGGTCGCCGGGGTTCAGGAGGTTGTGCTGCACCGTGCGGGCCTCGGCGTTGGCCACGTGCTTGAGCTGGTAGGGCGAGCTGATGTCGCCCAGCGCCCACACGCCCTCGACGGGGCGGCCCCCGGAGAGGGCGCGCTGGTGCTCGTCGACGGCCAGCAGCCCGTCCGGCCGCACGTCCAGCCCGCCCGCCCGGGCGTCGAGCACGTCGGTGTTCGGCTGCCGGCCCGTGGCCACCAGCACCACGTCCGCGGGCAGGCGCATGACGAGCTCCGGGTCCTGCGGGTCGCGGAAGGTGACCATCACGGCGCACTCGTCGCCGTCCCACTCCTCGACCTCGCTCAGCGACCAGCCCGTCTCGAGCTTCCACTGCCGGGAGGCCTCCCGGGCGAACCGCTCGGCGATCTCCGGGTCGTGGTAGCGCAGGATCCGGTGCGAGCGGTTGACCTGGGTCACCCGCGCGCCGAGGCTGGAGAAGACGTGGGCGAACTCGGCGCCGATGTAGCCGCCGCCGACCACCACCACGCGGCGGGGCATCTCCTCGATGCGCATCACCGTGTCCGAGGTGTGCACCTGGGGCAGGTCGATCCCGGGGATCTCGGGCCGCACCGGGCGCGAGCCGGAGGCCACCACGATCTGGTCGGCCGTGAGGTCCTCCCCCGAGGCGGTGCGCAGGGTCCGCGGGGCGGTGAAGCGCACGTGCTCCTCGTAGACCGTCACGTGCGGCAGCGTCCGGCGGTACTCGAGCCCGCCGTGGGAGATCGCGTCGATCCGCCCGAAGATCCGGTCCCGCATCTCCCGCCAACGCACGCCCTCCACCGAGACGTCGAGGCCGAGCCGGTCCGCCTCCTGGGCGCGGCGGGCCACGCTCGCCGGGTACGCGTACATCTTCGTCGGGATGCAGCCCACGTTGAGGCAGGTGCCGCCGAAGGTCCCGCCGTCGATGATGGCGACGTCCAGGCCCTCGTAGTCCTCGGTGAGGATCGAGTTGCCCGAGCCGGAGCCGATGATGATGAGGTCGAATTTCCGCATGCGGCCCATCCTATGCGCGGCCGCCGGGCGGCCCCCGCCGGCACCGCGGCCCTCCCGGGGTCGGTGGTGCCGGCGCGGGCGTGCCGGGTCAGCCGGCGGTGTCGAGCGCCAGCAGGAGGTCGCCGCCGGAGACCTGGGTGACGCCCTTGAGGGCCACCCGGGCGACCGTGCCGTCCGTGGGGGCGGTGATGGAGGCCTCCATCTTCATGGCCTCGATGGTGGCCACCTGGCCGCCCGCCTCCACGGTGTCGCCCTCGGCCACCGTCACGGTCACGGCACCCGCGAACGGGGCGGCCACGTGGCCGCGGTCCGTGGGGTCGGCCTTCTCGGTCTCGGGCACCGAGGAGGTGATCGAGGTGTCGCGGACCTCGATCATCCGGGGCTGGCCGTTGAGGGTGACCATCACGGTGCGCATGCCCTTGTCGTCCGGCTCCGAGATGGCCTGCAGGGTCACCAGCAGCCGCACCCCCTTGCCCAGGGAGATCACGTGCTCCCGGTCGGAGGTCAGCCCGTAGAGGAAGTCCCGGGTGTGCAGCAGCGCCAGCTCGCCGTACTTCGCCCGGCTGGCTTCGTAGTCCCGCGTCGGGCCGGCGAACAGCAGCCGGTTCAGCGTGGCACGGCGGGTGGCCGAGTCCCCCGCCAGGGCCTGGGAGTCCTCCGGGGCCAGCTCCGTGATCCCGACCTTGACGTTGCGGCCCTCCAGGGCCTTGGAGCGGAACGGTTCGGGCCACCCGCCGGGAGGCGTGCCGAGCTCCCCGGCGAGGAAGCTGATCACCGAGTCGGGGATGTCGAACTTCTGCGGGTTCGCCTCGAACTCGGCCGGGTCCACGCCCATGCCCACCAGCTGCAGGGCGAGGTCGCCCACGACCTTGGAGGAGGGGGTGACCTTGACCAGCCTGCCGAGCATGGCGTTGGCGGCGGTGTACATGTCCTCGATCGCCTCGAACCGCTCCCCCAGCCCCAGCGCGATGGCCTGCTGGCGCAGGTTGGACAGCTGCCCACCGGGGATCTCGTGCCGGTACACGCGCCCGGTCGGGGCGGTGAGCCCGGACTCGAACGGGGCGTACATCCGGCGGATGACCTCCCAGTAGGGCTCCAGGGCGGTCGCGGCCTCCAGGGGGATGCCGGTGTCCCGGTCGGTGTGGGCCAGGGCGGCGATCAGCGCCGAGGCGGGCACCTGGGAGGTCGTGCCGGCCATCGAGGCCTCGGCCACGTCCACCGCGTCCACGCCCGCGTCGATCGCGGCCATCAGCGTGGCGAGCTGCCCGCCGGCGGTGTCGTGGGTGTGCAGGTGCACGGGCAGGTCGAAGCGCTCCCGCAGGGCGGTCACCAGCTTCGCCGCCGCCGCGGGGCGCAGGAGCCCCGCCATGTCCTTGATCGCCAGCACGTGGGCCCCGGCGTCGACGCACTGCTGGGCGAGCTCGAGGTAGTAGTCCAGGGTGTAGAGGTCCTCGGCCGGGTCGAGCAGGTCCCCGGTGTAGCACAGGGCGACCTCGGCGACCGCGGTGCCCGTCCTGCGCACGGCCTCGATGGCCGGGGCCATCTGCTCCACGTCGTTGAGGGCGTCGAAGATCCGGAAGATGTCCACCCCGGTGGCCGCGGCCTCGGCCACGAACGCGTCCGTCACCTCGGTCGGGTACGGGGTGTAGCCCACGGTGTTGCGCCCGCGCAGCAGCATCTGGATCGGGATGTTCGGCATCGCCTCCCGCAGCAGCCGCAGTCGCTCCCACGGGTCCTCGCCGAGGAAGCGCAGCGCGACGTCGTAGGTCGCCCCGCCCCAGGCCTCCACGGACAGCAGCTGCGGCAGCGTGTGGGCGTAGGCCGGGGCCGCGGCCAGCAGGTCCCGGGTGCGCACCCGGGTGGCCAGCAGCGACTGGTGGGCGTCCCGGAACGTCGTCGAGGTCACCGCCACCGCCTGCTGCTCCCGCAGGGCCCGGGCGAACCCCTCGGGGCCGAGCTCGACGAGCCGCTGCCGCCACCCCGGCGGCGGGGTGTGCTCGGAGGGTCCGTCGAAGGGCGAGCGGAACGGCTCGTCCTGCTTGTCGCCCGGGTAGTGGGGCAGCTTGGTGCGCGGGTCGATGCCCTCCACCCGCTCCCCGTTGGGCTGGTTCACCGTGACCTCGGCCAGCCAGGTCAGCGCCTTGGTGGCCCGGTCCCCGGAGGTGCGGGCCTCGAGCAGCTCGGGGCGGCGCTCGATGAAGTCGGTGGCCACGTTGCCGGCGAGGAACTCCGGGTCGGCCAGCACGGCCTGCAGGAACTGGATGTTGGTGGACACCCCGCGGATCCGGAACTCGGCCAGGGCACGCTGGGACCGGTGCACGGCGGTGGCGTAGTCCCGGCCCCGGCAGGTGAGCTTCACCAGCATCGAGTCGAAGTGCGGGGAGATCTCCGCCCCGGCGTAGACCGTGCCGCCGTCCAGGCGCACCCCCGCGCCGCCGGCGGAGCGGTAGGCGGAGATCTTCCCGACGTCGGGGCGGAACCCGTTGGCCGGGTCCTCGGTGGTGATCCGGCACTGCAGGGCGGCCCCGCGCACGGCCAGCTCGTCCTGGGCGATGCCCAGGTCCGCCAGGGTCTCCCCGGAGGCGATGCGCAGCTGCGACTGGACGAGGTCGACGTCGGTGATCTCCTCGGTCACCGTGTGCTCCACCTGGATGCGCGGGTTCATCTCGATGAACACGTGCTGCCCCGCCCGCTCCCCGGCCGTGTCCACCAGGAACTCCACGGTGCCGGCGTTGACATAGCCGAGCTCCTTCGCGAACTTCACCGCGTCCCGGTGCAGGGCCTGGCGGATCCCCTCGTCGAGGTTCGGCGCCGGGGCGATCTCCACGACCTTCTGGTGCCGGCGCTGCAGGGAGCAGTCGCGCTCGAACAGGTGCACCATCCCGCCCTCGTTGTCGGCGAGGATCTGCACCTCGATGTGGCGGGGCCGGAGCACGGCCTGCTCCAGGAAGACGGTGGGGTCGCCGAAGGCGGTGTCGGCCTCGCGCATCGCGGCGGCCAGCGCCTCGGGCAGCGCCTCGGGGGTCTCCACCCGGCGCATGCCGCGGCCCCCGCCGCCGGCCACGGCCTTCACGAAGATGGGGAACCCGATGCCCTCCGCCTGCGCCAGCAGCTCCTCGGGGTCCGCCGAGGGCTCCGTGGAGGCCAGCGTCGGGATCCCCGCCCGCTTCGCCGCCTTCAGCGCCGCGACCTTGTTGCCGGCCAGCTCCAGGATCTCGGCCCGCGGGCCGACGAAGGTGATGCCCTCGCGCGCGGCGGCACGGGCCAGGTCCGGGTTCTCCGAGAGGAACCCGTAGCCGGGGTAGATCGCGTCCGCCCCGGACTCCTTGGCCACCCGGACGATCTCCTCGACGTCGAGATAGGCCCGCACGGGGTGGCCCTCCTCCCCGATCCGGTACGCCTCGTCGGCCTTCTGCCGGTGGATCGAGTTGCGGTCCTCGTACGGGAACACCGCCACCGTCTTGGCGCCCAGCTCGTAGGCGGCACGGAAGGCACGGATCGCGATCTCGCCGCGATTGGCCACCAGGATCTTGGAGAACATCAACACCCGTTCCGCACCCGGGGCCGTTCGGCGGACACCCGGGCACTGATTCGTCGAAGGTCGTACAACGTCGCGCACACGGTCAGCATGGCCGTCCGCGGGCGGTCCTGACCAGTGAACCACGCCACCCCGGGGCACACTGTGACTGCTGTCACAGAGCGACGTCGTGGTCAGCGTACACGGCGGCGGCGGGGCGGCCGCGGGCGGCTCCGCGCCGGAGCGGGGCGGAGCGCGCCCGCCCGGCTACGATGGGCGCAGCCGTCTCCTCGCCGCGGCCCCCGATCCCGGACCCGAGGAGCCGCTCCTCCCGTTTCCCCGCGAGCGAAGGGTGTCCCCTCCGTGCAGATCGTCAGCGTCAGCAGCCTCAAGGGCGGTGTCGGCAAGTCCTCCGTGACCCTGGGGATCGCCTCGGCGGCCCTGCAGGCGGGAGTGCCCACGCTGGTGGTGGACCTCGACCCGCACGCCGACGCCACGACCGGACTGGGCGTGCACCCGGAGCGCGGTCACGACATCGGGGAGGTGCTGCGCAGGCCGCGCCGGGGAGCGCTCGAGCGCGTGGTCGTTGCCTCGGCCTGGGCGGTGCGGGCCGGTCTGGACAGCAGGGCCCTCGACGTCGCCCCGGGCTCGGCCCGCTCGTCCCACCTCGACCGCTCCGAGTACCGGGAGAAAGACCTGGGCCGGCTGGAGCGCGCGCTCTCCGGCGCCCAGGGGTACGACCTGGTGCTGGTCGACTGCCCGCCCACCCTGAGCGCGCTGACCCGCACGGCGTGGGCCGCCAGCGACAAGGTGCTCTCGGTGGCGGAGCCCTCGCTGTTCTCGGTGGCGGGCACCAAGCGCACGATGACGGCGATCGCCCAGTTCGAGCAGAGCCGCACGTGGGCCGTGCCGGCCGCCGGGGTGGTGGTCAACAAGGTCCAGCACTCGTCGGTGGAGCACCGGCACCGCCTGGACGAGCTGCAGGAGCTGTTCGGCCCCCTGCTGGTCAGCCCGGTGATCCCGGACCTGCCCGTCTGGCAGCAGGCGCAGGGCGCGGCCTGGCCGATCCACCGCTGGCCGGGAGCGGAGGCCCAGGACATCTCCGGGCGGTACACGGCGATCCTGCAGGGCCTGCTCGACGGCTCGTCCTGAGCCGCCCGGCTCAGCCCGCGCTCTGCCGGCGGGCCCGGCGCTCGGAGAGCTCGTCCCCGGGCAGCGGCTCCTGGGCGGGGGCGCGGTCCGCTCCGGTGTGCTCCCCGGGGAGCGCCGCGAGGGTCCCCTCGACCTCGCGCCACACCCGGCCCACGGCGATCCCGAAGACGCCCTGTCCGCCCTGCACCAGGTCGATGACCTCGTGGGGGGACGTGCACGCGTAGACGCTGGCGCCGTCGCTCATCATGGTGAGCCGGGCCAGGTCCTCCACGCCCTGGGCGCGCAGCGCCCCCACGGCGGTGCGGATCTGCTGCAGGGAGACGCCGGTGTCCAGGAGCCGCTTGACGATCTTCAGGACGAGGATGTCGCGGAAGCTGTAGAGCCGCTGCGTGCCGGACCCCGAGGCGCCGCGCACGGTGGGCTCCACGAGACCGGTCCGCGCCCAGTAGTCGAGCTGCCGGTAGGTGATGCCCGCGGCCTTGCAGGCGGTGGGGCCGCGGTAGCCGACGGACTCGTCCCGGATCACGGAGTCGTCGAAGAGGACGCCCTGGGTGCCGTGCGCCGGAGGGCCGCCGGGCTGCTCGCGTTCGCTCACGCCGCCTCCTCGCTCGTGGACCCGGTGCTCGCGGCGCCGGGAGTGGATGGTCTCGCAGAGACGTCCGGATCCCCCCGGGAACACCTCGAGTACACCTTATGACGGTAGACCTCCCCGGGGACGGGGTCAAAGACATCAAGGGCCCGGAGCCCGTGTCGGGCGGACGGGGACGGCTCAGAAGTCCTCGGGGTCGACGTTGTCGAGGAAGTCACGGAACTGCTCGACCTGCGTCTCCGGGGGCAGCTGCGGCTCCCCCTCCCCCGCGCGGGGGGACGGCTCCCGCAGCTCCCCGTCCCCGCTCATCACGAGACCGGCCTCGTCGAGGACGGTCTCGGTGCACAGGATGGGGCAGTCGGTGCGGGCGGCCAGGGCGATCGCGTCCGAGGCGCGGGAGTCGACGACCGTGCCGTCCGAGAACTCGAGCGCGGCGTGGAAGACCCCCTCCTCCACCGTGTGGATCCGCACCCGGGTGAGCGTGCGCCCGAACGCGGTGGCCACCGACAGCACGAGGTCGTGCGTCAGGGGCCGGGGCGGCTCGATCCCCTGCACGGCGAAGACGATGGACGTCGCCTCGTTCGTGCCGATCCAGATCGGCAGGTGCCGTCCACCCTCGACCTCGCGGAGGACGACGACGGGCTGCGCCGACGGCACGTCCATGCGGACGCCCGCGATCTCCATCAGGACCTGGTGCACGGCCACGTCAGCCCTCCACCACGGCGCGCTCCTGGAGCGCGGCGATCTCCGAGCGCACGAGCGAGGTGTGGATGGTGAGGCACAGGCCCGAGATCTCCTGGGCGCGCTCGACCGCGCGGGCCCTCGAGGCGGCGTCCCGGCGGGAGGTGAGGGGCGCGACGGCGCGCTCCACGAGGCCCAGCTCCCGGTCCGCGGCAGCCTTGAAGGGGCGCAGGTGGCGCGGTTCCAGGCCGTGGGCCGTCAGCGCGAGGGCCGCCCGCGTGATGGCGAGGGCGTGGTCGTCGAAGGCCCCGTTCTGCTCCCGGATCAGCCCGTAGCTCACGAGCTCGCGGACGAGCGGGATGCCGGCGCCCGTGCGGGCGGCGAGCTCCCGCAGGTTGTAGGTGCGCGGCGCGCTGACGACCGGCAGGGGGGCGGTGACCGGGTCGGCGGGCTCCGCGGTGCGCCGGGCGTCGTCGGCGCGGGCGTCCTCGTCGGCGTCCAGCCGCTCCCGGATCACCTTCAGCGGGAGGTAGCGGTCGCGCTGGAGCTCCAGGATCCGGCGCAGCCGGTCCACGTCCGCGCGCGAGAACTTGCGGTAGCCGGACGCGGTGCGCGCCGGGTGGACCAGGCCCTTGTCCTCCAGGAAGCGCAGCTTCGAGGCGGTGATGCCGGGGTGGTCCTCGCCGAGCTCCTTGAGCACGGCGCTGATGCCCACCCGGGCCTCGTGCTGGACGTCGTCCCGGTGGGGATCGGTCTCCGCGGGGTCGGTCATGGCTCCCTTCTACTGGTCCGACTGCGAGCGCAGCGAACGGTAGAACGTGAACCGGAACTTCCCGATCTGGACCTCGTCGCCGTTGTCCAGCTGCGCGCTGTCCACGCGGTCGCCGTTGACGTAGGTGCCGTTCAGGGATCCGGAGTCGATGATCTCGAAGGAGTCGCCGCGCCGGACGAACCGCGCGTGCCGGCGCGAGACGGTGACGTCGTCCAGGAAGATCTCGGAGGACGGGTGGCGGCCGGCGGGGACCTCGTCCCGGTCCAGCAGGAAGCGTGACCCGGAGCCGCCGCTGTCGTGGGCCACGAGCAGTGCGCTGCGCGGCGGGAGCGCGGAGACCGCTGAGCTCTCCTCGGGGGAGAGCTTGTGGGAAGCCGCGTGCGAGAGGACCTCGGCCACGATCTGGATCGACGTGGTCTCCGGCTCCCCCTGGGGTGCGTTCGAGCCGTTCTGGGTTCTGGACATCTCTTCCCTCGACTGGTGACGTGTTGGTGGACGGGTCCTGTGGGACCCCTGCCCCGCGACCTCCTGTCCCGGCGGTTCCCGGGCGACCGGCCGGAGCCACCCGGTTGATTGTCAGTGTACCGGGTGGTGGAGACACGGAGGGGCGGCCGGGACACGTCCCGGCTCGCGCGTGGTCGGGTCCTGCGCCGGTCAGTCGAGCTGGGCGGCGTACCCCTCGGCGTCGAGCAGCCCGGAGCGGTAGTCCTCGCCGGAGGGGCGGACCTCGAACAGCCAGCCCTCCGCGTAGGGGGCGGAGTTCACGGTCCCGGGCTCGGCCTCGAGCGCCTCGTTGACCGCGGTGACCTCGCCGGAGACGGGGGCGAAGATGTCGCTCACGGACTTGGTGGACTCGATCTCGCCCACGGCGGCGCCCGCCTCGACGCTCTCCCCCACCTCGGGCAGCTGGACGAACACGACGTCGCCCAGCTCGCTCTGCGCGTGGTCGGTGATCCCGATGCGCACCGCGCCGTCGGCGTCGGGGCCCGCGATCCACTCGTGCTCGGCCGTGTAGGACAGGTCGGCGGGGATGTTGCTCATGGGGTGGCTCCTGGTCCGGCGGGTGCGGTCGGCTCGATTATGGCACAGACGTCCCCGTGGCCCGGGGGCGCGGGACCTCGCGGGTGTCGGCCGCTCAGCAACCCTCCCACGCGGTGATCTCGGCGTGGATCGCCCGCTTGCGCTCCGTCCCCGCGAAGGACGCGTCCACCGAGTTGCGGGCCAGGACTACGGCCTGCTCGTCGGTCAGTCCCAGCGCGTCGCGCAGGTCCTGGAAGACGTCCCCCACGTAGCCGCCGAAGTAGGCCGGGTCGTCGGAGTTGACCGTGACCAGCAGTCCGCGCTCGAGCATGTCCAGGACCGGGTGGTCGGCGAGCGTGTCGACCACGCGCAGCCGCACGTTGGACAGCGGGCACACGGTGAGCGGGACCCGCGCCGCGACGAGGCGGTCCACGAGCTCCGGGTCGCTCAGGCACTGGATGCCGTGGTCCACCCGCTCCACGCGCAGCACGTCGAGGGCCTCCCGGACGTACTCGGGGCCCGCCTCCTCCCCCGCGTGGGCGACGACGTGCAGTCCGGCCGCCCGCGCCCGCGCGTAGACCTCCTCGAAGAGGGCCGGGGGACGGCCGACCTCGGCCGAGTCGAGGCCGATCCCGTCGATGCGCGGCAGCTGGTCCCCAAGGGAGTCGAAGAGCTCGACGGCCTCCGCGGCGGGCCGGTCCCGCAGGAAGCACAGCAGCAGCGTGCTGGTGAGGCCGCGCTCGGTCCGGGCGGCGTCGAGGGCGGCGCGGATGCCGTCGACCACCGTCCCGAGCGGCACGCCCCGGGCGGTGTGCGCCTGCGGGTCGAAGAAGACGTCGACGTGCCGCAGGCCCTGCGCCGCCGCGCGCTCGAGGTATGCCCGGGTCAGCGCCTCGAAGTCGGAGGCGTCGCGCAGCACCGCCATCATGGCGTAGTAGAGCGCCAGGAACGAGGACAGGTCCTCGAAGTCGTACTGCCGCCGCAGCTCCTCGACGGAGCCGTAGGGCAGCTCCACCCCGTTCTTGGCGGCGAGCGCGAACGCGAGCTCGGGCTCGAGGGTGCCCTCGATGTGCAGGTGCAGCTCCGCCTTGGGCAGGGTGTGCAGGTCGTTCAACTCCGGCGCTCCTTCGTGGTCGGCCCCGGGGACCGGAGCACTCGACGTCCCGTGCAGTGTATGCGCCGCGATCGGCGGCGGGGCTCCGCCCCCGCTGCCGGGTCGCCCCGCACCGCCCGACCGCCGTCGGCTCCGCGGCAGGAGTGCTCTAGGCTCGCGAGCGGAGCCGCTCGGAGGAAGGAGTGCCGGATGTCCGGTGTCGTGGTGGTCGGACAGGTGGGACGGGATCTCGTGCTGACCGTGGCGGAGCTGCCGGCGGAGGGCGGTTCCGCCGACGTGCTCGAGCGGCAGGAGCTGCTCGGCGGCAAGGGCGCGAACCAGGCCGTGGCGTGCCGCCAGCTCGGCGCCGAGGTCGCCCTGGTGGGGGTCGTGGGCACCGACTCCGCCGGCGCGGAGGTGCTCGCCCAGGCCGCGGCCGACGGGATCGACGTCGGCGCCGTGGTGCGCCGCGCCGGCGCCCCGACCGCGCTGCTCGTCGACCTCGTAGGGCCGCGCGGGGTCCGCCGCCTGCTGGAGGACGTGGACGCCCGGATGCTGCTGGACGCCGGGGACGTGCGCGCGAGCCGGGACCTGCTGCGCTCGGCGGACGCCGTGCTGGTGCAGCTGCAGCAGCCGGGGGCGGCCGTGACGGAGGCCCTCGAGGCGGCCGCGGCGGGGGGCGCGCTCACGGTGGCCGACGGCGCCCCGGCGGACGGGGCGGTGCGCCGGCGGCTGCTGGGCACCGCGGACGTGGTGCGCGCGGACACCGCCGAGACGGAGGCACTGGTGGGCTGGGCGCCGCGGGACGTGCCGGGGACGGTGCGGGCCGCGGAGTCGCTGCTCGCGGAGGGCCCGCGCGTCGTCGCCCTGGCCACCGGCGAGGGCGACGTGGTCGCCTGGCCGGGCGGGCACGTGCTCCTGCCCCATCTGGGCGAGGATCCCGTGGACCCCACCGGGGCGGGCGACTCGTTCGTGGCCGCGCTCACCGTCGCGCTGCTGCGCGGGGAGAGCCCGGAGTCCGCCGCCTGGTGGGCCGCGGCGGCGGCGGCCGAGGTGGTCGGCAGCGCCGGCGGCCGGCCGGACCTCGACCTGGACCGGCTTCGGGAGTCGGCCTCCCGGGCCCGCCGGTAGGCAGCTCGGGTGCCGGCGGCGCCGTCCCCGGGAACGAGAGAAGGCCGGTGGTCCGCGTTCCCGCGGTCCACCGGCCTCGAATCGTCGGGCTGACAGGATTTGAACCTGCGACCCCTTGACCCCCAGTCAAGTGCGCTACCAAGCTGCGCCACAGCCCGAAGTGCTCAGTACGTTCCCGCCCCGAGCACTCGCATCACATTACAGCAAGCTCCGGCGGAATTCATCTCGGCGGGCGCCTCAGCGCTTCCGGTTCCGCTTCTCCCGCACGCGCATGGACACCTCGATGGGGGTGCCCTCGAAACCGAAGGTCTCGCGGAGGCGGCGGGTGATGAACCGCCGGTACCCGGGGTCGAGGAAACCGGTGGTGAACAGCACGAAGCGCGGCGGCCGGGAGGAGGCCTGGGTGCCGAAGAGGATGCGCGGCTGCTTGCCGCCGCGCACGGGGTGCGGGTGGGCGGCCACGATCTCGCCGAGGAACGCGTTGAGCCGCCCGGTGGGGACGCGGGTGTCCCACGAGGCCAGGGCGGTCTCCAGGGCGGGGACCAGCCGGTCCTTGTGCCAGCCGGTCTTCGCCGAGACGTTCACCCGCGGCGCCCAGGCCACGTGCGCGAGGTCGCGGTCGATCTCCCGCTCCAGGTAGTAGCGGCGGTCCTCGTCCATGAGGTCCCACTTGTTGAAGGCGAGCACGAGGGCGCGGCCGGAGTCCACCGCCAGCTGCAGGATGCGGACGTCCTGCTCGGAGAGCACCTCGTCCGCGGCCAGCAGCACCACGGCCACCTCGGCGCGCTCGAGGGCGGCCTGGGTGCGCAGGGACGCGTAGAAGTCCGCGCCCTGGGCCATGTGCACGCGGCGGCGGATGCCCGCGGTGTCGATGAAGCGCCAGGGTTTGCCGCCCAGCTCGATGAGCTCGTCCACGGGGTCGCGGGTGGTCCCGGCCAGGGGGTCCACGACGACGCGCTCGGAGCCGGCCAGCTTGTTGAGCAGCGAGGACTTGCCCACGTTCGGGCGCCCGATGAGCGCCACGCGGCGGGGCCCGCCGGTCAGCTCGGTCTCGGCCACGGCGGAGAACTCCGGCAGCAGGTCCGTGACCGCGTCGAGGACGTCGGCGGCGCCGCGCCCGTGCAGGGCGGACACCGGGTGCGGCTCCCCCATGCCGAGGGACCACAGGTAGGTGGCCTCGACCTCGAGCTGCGGGGAGTCCACCTTGTTGGCGACCAGAATCACCGGCTTCCGGACCTTGCGCAGCATCTTCACGATGGCCTCGTCCGCGGCGGTGACGCCCACGGTGGCGTCGAGCACGAGCAGCACGGCGTCGGCGAACTCCACGGCCATCTCGGCCTGCTCGGCGACGCGGGCGTTGATGCCCTTGGCGTCGTACTCCCACCCGCCGGTGTCCACGAGGGTGAAGTTGCGCCCGTTCCAGGTGGCCCGGTAGGAGACGCGGTCCCGGGTCACGCCCGGGGTGTCCTCCACGACGGCCTCGCGCCGGCCGAGGATGCGGTTGACGAGGGTCGACTTGCCGACGTTGGGGCGGCCCACGATGGCGAGCACCGGGGCGGGCCGGCGCACGGGGGCCTGGTCCCCGTCCTCCGCCCACTCGGCGAGCAGCGCGGCGTCCTCCTCGTCGAGCTCGTAGTCCTCGAGCCCGGCCCGCAGCGCCTGCGCGCGCTGCTCGGCCTCGTCGTCGTCGATGGCCGCGAGCCGCTGGGCGACGTCGTCCGTGGTGCCGTCGAGGATCTCGGCCTCGTAGGGGTCGTGGGCGGTGTCGTGCGCGGAGTTCTCGGGGTTGCCGGTCATGGCTGTCCTTCGCTGGGCCGGGTGCGGCCGGTCGGGGTGCGGAAAAATGTCGGGGGGGGGGGGGCGGGGCGGAGCGGTTCAGGCGGAGCGGCCCGCGGCCCGGACGACCACGTCGATGACGGCCTGGACCGTCTGCTCCACGGTGAGCTCGGAGGAGTCGATCGTCACGACGCCGTCGGCGGCCTCGGTGAAGTTCACGACCGTCGCGTCCTTGGCGTCCCGGCCCACGACCCGGGCCCGCAGCTGCTCGGCGTCCTCGACGCCGCCGTTCTGCAGGCCGCGCCGGGCCATCCGGGCCCGTTCGTCGGCGGTGAGCAGGATCCGGGCGTCGGCGTCGGGGGCCACCACGGTGGTGGTGTCCCGGCCCTCGGCCACGATGCGCCGGCCGCTGTCCGCGATGAGCTCCTGCTGGCGGGCCACCAGCACCGCCCGCGCGGCCTGGTTGGTGGCCACGGCGCTGACCGCCTCGGTCACCCGGGCGCCGCGGATCTCGACGCCCACATCGGTCCCGCCCACGAACACCAGCTCCCGGTCGGGGTCGGTGCCCTGGGCGAGCGGGAAGGAGCGGGCGGCCTCGACCACGGCGCCGCCGTCGGAGAGGTCCACCCCGCGGTCGAGGCACCACCACGTCAGCGCGCGGTACATCGCGCCCGTGTCCAGGTAGGCGAGGCCGAAGCGGCGGGCCACCTCCTTGGACACGCTGGACTTGCCGGAGCCGGAGGGCCCGTCGATGGCGACGACCAGCTGCCGGCCGGCGGCGGCCGGCGCCCCGGTGCCGGGTGCTGCGCTGCGGGCGGTGTTCGTTCCGGTGTTCACTGCACGACCTTCCATCCGCGCTCCTGGAGCGCCTCGACGAGTTCCTTGCGGCGGTTGGGCAGCACGGAGACCTCCACGAGGCCCACGGGCTGGCCCGGGGAGTGCTCGAGGCGCAGGTCCTCGAGGTTGACGCCGATCTCCCCGATCTCGGTGAGCAGCCGGGCGATCTGCCCGGGGACGTCCCCGACGAGCACGGTGAGGGTCGCGAACGCGCGGGGCGCGCCGCCGTGCTTGCCCGGGATCCGGGCCCGGCCGGCGTTGCCCTCCGACATCAGCTGGGCGATGTCCAGCCGGGCGCCCGGGGCCCGCGGGGCCTCGAGCGTGGCGATGAGCCGGTCGAGGTCCTCGCGCACCCCGTGCAGGGACGCCACCACGGGAGCGGCGTTCGCGGAGAGGATCTGCACCCACAGTCCCGGGTCCGAGGCGGCGATGCGGGTCGTGTCCCGCAGCCCCTGGCCCGCGAGGGACAGGTGGTGCAGCGGGGTGTCCTGCAGCCGGGAGGCCAGCAGGGAGGACATCACCTGCGGCAGGTGGGAGATCAGCGCCACGGTCGCGTCGTGCTCGCGGGCGTCCATGAACGTGACCGTCGCCCCGAGGTCCACGGCCAGGTTCTTCGCCGCGGCGAGCGCCGCGGGCGCGGAGCGGCCCGAGTCGCACACGACCCAGGGCATGGACGTGAACAGCTCGCCGCGGGCGGCCACGGGGCCGGACTTCTCCCGCCCGGCCATGGGGTGGGTGCCCACGTAGCGGGCGAGGTCCCCGCCCCGGGCGCGCACGTCCTCCAGCACGGACTCCTTCACGGAGGCGATGTCGAGGACGACCGCCTCCGGGTGCCGTCCCAGCGCCTCGACCACGGTCTCGGCGGTGACGTCGGGCGGGGTGGCGACGACGACGAGGGCCGGCTCCGGCACCCGGTCCTCCCCCGCCGCGCGGCAGGAGCGGCCGGCGCCGATGTCCTGGGCCACGGCCTCGGCGGTGGGCGAGGAGTCCTGCAGCCAGACGTCCACGCCGAGGTGGCGCAGGCCCAGGCCGATGCTGGCGCCGAGCAGGCCGGCGCCGACCACGAGCACGGGCCCGGCGGTCGCCGCGGGGGGCGGCGGTGCGGTGGGGGTCTGCGTCACGGGCGCTCCCTACATGCCCACCGAGGCGAGGAGGTGCCCGACCTCGGTCTTCGACAGGCGGCGGATGGTGCCCTGGCGCTGGTCCCCGATCCGGATGGGGCCGACCTCGGTGCGCACGAGCTTCTCGACGGGGTGGCCCACGGCGTCGAAGAGCCGGCGCACGATGCGGTTGCGCCCGGAGTGCAGGACGACCTCGACGAGCAGGTGGCCGGGGGTGGAGTCCACGAGCCGGAAGGAGTCGACGGAGGCGATGCCGTCCTCGAGCTCGATGCCGGCCTTCATGGCCGCGCCGACGCCCTTCTCCATGGGCCCGCGGACCTGCACGAGGTAGGTCTTGGGGACCTCGTAGGAGGGGTGGGTGAGCCGGTTGGTCAGCTCGCCGTCGTTGGTCAGCAGCAGGAGGCCCTCGGTCTCGACGTCGAGGCGGCCCACGTGGAAGACGCGCTCGTTCTTCTGCTGGTTGAGGTAGTCGGCCACGCACGGCCGGCCCTCGGGGTCCTCCATGGTGGAGAGCACCCCCTCGGGCTTGTTGAAGGCGTAGTAGACGAGGTTCTCGTCGAGCTGCACGCGGACGCCGTCGACGTGGATCTCGACGGTGTCCGGGTCCACGCGGATGCCGAGCTCGGTGATGGTCTCCCCGTTGACCTGCACGCGGCCGGCCTCGATCATCTCCTCGCACACGCGCCGCGAGGCCACGCCGGCCTGGGCCATGAGCTTCTGCAGCCGCACCCCGTCCGGGTCGTGCTGGTCCAGCCGGTCCACGGGCGGGTTCTTGGGCCGGCGCTTCCGGTGCGGCGGGCGGTACGGGGTGGCGGGCATCCGCCGGGCGCTCTTCTCGGAGGACGCGAACGGGCGGGGCCCGCGGTCCTGACCGGTGCCCGTCGAGGACCCGCCCCTGGCGGCGCCGCCCTTCGCGGCGCCCCCCTTGGCGGCACCGCCCTTGCCGGCGCCGCCCTTGCCGGCACCGGCCTTGGCGGGGCCGCGGCCGGGAGCGCCCTTCCCGCCCTGGAACGACGTGCCGCCCTGGCCGGTGCGGGGCTTCTGGCCGCCCTGGGAGCCGGGGGCGCGGCGGCCGCCGGGCCCGGGGCGGCCGGATGATGAACGTGAAGTGGCCATGGTGGTGTCTCAGTCCTCGTAGTGGTCGATCTGGTCGATGCCCGGCAGATGAGGGGCGATGTCGGGGAGCTCGTCGAGCGAGCCGATGCCCATCTTCTCCAGGAAGAACGTGGTGGTGCCGTAGAGCACGGCGCCGGACTCGCCGTCCCGCTCGAGCTCGCGGATCAGGCCTCGCTGCACGAGCGTGCGGACGACGCCGTCGACGTTGACCCCGCGGATCGCGGAGATGCGCCCCCGGCTCACGGGCTGGCGGTAGGCCACGACGGCCAGGGTCTCCAGGGCCGCCTGCGACAGCCGGGCGGTCTGTCCCTCCGCGACGAACGCGGAGACGACGGGGGCGAACTCGCTGCGCGAGTGGATCCGCCAGCCGGCACCGGTGCTGCGCAACTCGAACCCGCGCGGCGCCAACGTCCCATCATACCCCGGATCGGCGGCGACGCCGTCGTACTCCGCGCGGAGCCGGTCGAGGACCCGCTGCACGGAGGCGACCGGGACCACGAGGGCGGCGGCGATCTCGTACTCGCTGACGGGCTCGTCGGCCACCATCAGGATCGCCTCGACGGCGGCCCGCACCCCGCCGGGCAGCGCCTCGAGATCCGGCCCGCCCTCGGCCGCGGGGCTCACGCCGGGGCCCCCGAGACGGCCGGGACCCCGTCCGGGGCCGCGACGACGGCGGCCGGGCCCGCGGCGTCCTCGGACAGCCGGTCGGCGGTCCACCCGGTGCCCGCCCCGGTCCAGCGGACCGTCAGCTCCCCCAGCGGCTGCTCCTGGGCGAGCTCGAGCACCGCGTCCCGGTACATCTCGAGCAGCGCCAGGAACCGCACGACCACCGCGAGGGTGGACCCGGCGTCCGCGACGAGCACCCGGAAGGAGCGCGGGGCTCCGTCCTCGAGCAGCCCGGCGAGGATCTCTGCCTCGTCCCGGACCGTCACGGCGGCCCCGTGCAGGTGGTCCACCCCGACCTCCGCGGGCGCCCCGGGGCGGGGCACGAAGACGGAGCGGGCGATCGCGGCGAACTGCTCCGGCGTGGTCCGCCAGTCGAGCTCGGGCAGCACGGCCGCCACCTCCGGGTCCAGCGGCACCGACCGGGGCAGGCGGGTGGACTCGGCCCGCATCCGCTCGTCGAGCAGCACGGCCACCTCCTTGAACGCCTTGTACTGCAGCAGCCGGGCGAAGAGCAGGTCCCGCGCCTCCAGCAGGGCCACGTCCTCCTCGTCCTCGACCTCCCCGCGCGGCAGCAGCCGGGCGGCCTTGAGGTCGAGGAGCGTCGCGGCGACCACGAGGAACTCGCTGGCCTCGTCGAGGGCGCGGGTCGAGCCGATCTCGTGCAGGGCGCGCACGTACTGGAGGAACTCGTCCGTGACGGTGGCCAGCGCGATCCGGGTGATGTCCAGCTCGTGCTTGGCGATCAGGGAGAGCAGCACCTCGAAGGGCCCCGCGAAGTCCTCCAGCTGCACCGCGAAGCCGCCGGGACCCTCGGGGACCGGCGGCTCCTCGGGGTGCATCAGGGTGCGCCGCCGCGCGAGATGAGCTCCCGCGCCAGCTGACGGTAGGACTCGGCGCCCTGGTGGGCCGTGGCGAAGGAGAGGATGGGCTCGGCGGCCACCGTGGCGTCCGGGAACTTCACGGTGCGCTTGATGACGGTGTCGAAGACCTTGTCGCCGAAGGCGTCCACGATCCGGGCCATGACCTCGCGGGAGTGCAGGGTCCGGGAGTCGAACATCGTGGCTAGCACCCCGTCGATCTGCAGGCGGGGGTTGAGCCGGTCCTGGACCTTCTCGATGGAGTCCACGAGCAGCGCCACGGCGCGCAGGGCGAAGAACTCCGCGATGAGCGGGATGACCACCCCGTGCGCGGCGGTCAGCGCGTTGACCGTCAGCAGCCCCAGCGAGGGCTGGCAGTCGATGATGATGACGTCGTAGTGCTCCTCGAGCTTGCGCAGGGCACTGGCCAGCACCTGCTCGCGGGCCACCTCGGTGACGAGCTGCACCTCCGCCGCGGAGAGGTCGATGTTCGCGGGGAGCAGGTCGACGCCCTCGACGTCGGTCTCCTGGACCACGTCCCAGACGTCCACGGAGCGGTCCATCATGACGTTGTAGACCGTCAGCTCCAGCTCGTGCGGGTTGGCGCCGAGGCCGGCGGAGAGGGCGCCCTGCGGATCGAAGTCGACGAGCAGGACCTTGCGCCCCAGCTCGGCCAGCGCCGCGCCGAGGTTGATGGTCGAGGTGGTCTTCCCGACCCCGCCCTTCTGGTTGACCATCGCGATGATCCGGGCGGGCCCGTGGGTGGAGAGCTCGGGCGGCTCGGGGAAGTCGCGGGCGGGACGGCCGGTCAGGCCGACGGTTCCCGTCCCGGCCTCGCCCGTGCCGGGGTTCCTCTCGTCGCTCTGCTGGCTCACTCGTGGCACCGCTCTTTCGTTCGGGGTCGCGCTCGGGCGGACCGGCCCCGGGCACGGGGCGGCCCGGGCCGGACGGGCCGACCTGGGGTTTTCCTGGACTCGATCAGCTACCAGGGTACCGCCGCCGCCGGGCGGCCCCGAATTCCCGGGCGCGGTGGAGCCGGCGGACGACGACGGCCCGCGCCCGCCGCGCCCCCGAGAGGGGGTGCGGCGGGCGCGGGCCGGACACGGGTCCCGGTGCGGGGACGGGTCAGCGCGCGCCGGCGCCGGCCGCGGCCTCGACCTTCTCCGCGACGGAGTCCTCCACCCGGGCCCCGGGAGCGGTCTCGGCAACGGGCCGGTCCTCGGCGGTGCCGTGGGAGTGGGCGGCCATGGTGGACTCGTCGAACCGGTCCTGGCCGGAGAGCACGCGCTCCACCTGGACGAGGTCGATCTCGCGGGTCCACTTGCCGATCAGCAGGGTGGCCACGGCGTTGCCGGTGAAGTTGGTCAGGGCGCGGGCCTCGGACATGAAGCGGTCGATGCCGACGATGATGCCGACCCCGTCGACCAGGTCGGGGCGGTGGGACTGCAGGCCGCCCGCCAGGGTGGCCAGGCCGGCGCCGGTGACCCCGGCGGCGCCCTTCGATGCGATGATCATGAACACCAGGAGGGAGATCTGCTCACCGATGGCCAGTGGGCTGCCCATCGCGGAGGCGACGAACAGGGCGGCCATGGTCAGGTAGATGGCGGTGCCGTCCAGGTTGAAGGAGTAGCCGGTCGGGACCGTGACGCCGACCACGGGCTTGGAGACGCCCACGTGCTCCATCTTGGCGATGAGCCGGGGCAGGGCCGCCTCGGAGGAGGAGGTCGAGAAGATCAGCAGGTACTCGCGGCCCAGGTACTTCATGAGCCGGAAGATGTTGATCCCCGTGACCGCCTTCAGGAGCCCGCCCAGGACCACCACGATGAACAGGACGCAGGTGAGGTAGAAGGCGATCATCAGGGTGGCCATCGAGACGATGGCCTGGACGCCGGTCTCGCCGACCACACCGGCGATCGCGCCGAACGCCCCGATGGGGGCGACCCACATGACCATGATCAGGATCCGGAAGACCAGGGCCTGGACGTAGCCGACGGCCTTGAGCACGGGCTTGCCGGCCGGGCCCATCTGCTGCAGCGCGAAGCCCACGATGAGCGCCACGAACAGGGTCTGCAGGATGTTGCCCTCGGTCAGGGAGGACAGCAGGGACGTGGGGATGATGCCGAGCAGGAACCCGATGGTCCCGCCCTCCCCGTCGCCGTGGCCCGCGTCCGTGACCTCGTACTCCGAGCCCTGGATGTTCAGGCCCTCGCCCGGGTGGATGAGGTTGCCCACCACCAGGCCGATGCCCAGTGCCATGGTGGACATCGCCATGAAGTAGGCCAGGGCCAGGCCGCCGACCTTGCCGACGGTCGCCGCCTTGGCGATGGAGCCGACGCCCAGGACGATCGTGCAGAAGATGATGGGGGCGATCATCATCTTGATCAGGGCGATGAACGCGGTGCCGACCGGCTTGAGCGTCTGGGCGAACTCGGGGGCCACGAGGCCCAGGACGGCGCCGGCGACGACGGCGACGATCACGAAGACGTACAGGTAGTGCGTCCTGTCCTTCTTCTGCTTCTGGGCGGGCGGCTGCGGGTCGACGGGGTCCGTGGCGACGGTGGCCATGCTTGTCCTCCGGTTCGGATGGGTAGCGCGGTGGGGTAGAGCGCGGGACCCGGGATCGGGCCGATGTGACGAGTCTCACCGCGGCCCGGCGCCCTGTCGTGTTGTGGTCATAATGGTCGTGACGCCCACCACAACCGAGGGAGGGACGACCGGGAGATTAAGGAGCGGACATGTCCCTGGCCCGGCGCTTCTTCCTGATGCAGCTCGCCGTCGTCGCGCTGGTGACCCTCGCCGTGTCCCTCGTCCTGTTCGCCCACGAGCGCGGCGCGGTCGTGGAGCGCGCCGAGGCGGTGACCCGGGTCCTCGCCACGGCTCTCGCGGACGACCCGTACGTGCTCGAGGCGGTGGGCGGGCCGGACCCGCACGCCGTGCTGCAGCCGCTCACGGACCGGCTGCTCGCGGACACGGACCTCGACTTCGTCACGATCATGGCCCCGGACGGCACCCGCTGGACGCACCCCCTGCCCTCCTCGGTCGGCGAGGCCTACCGCGGGGACCGCTCGCACGCGCTCGCCGGTCAGACCTGGACCAGCACGGAGCGCGGCAACCTCGGCCCCTCCGTGCGCACGATCGCCCCGGTCCGGGACGGGGACGGCACGGTCGTGGCGCTCGTGGCCACCGGTGTCCTCCTCGAGGCCGTCTCGCAGCAGGCGCTCGCCCAGCTGCCGGCGGTGCTCCTCGTCGGGCTGCTGCTGCTGGCCGCGTCGGCGACGGTCGCGGCCCTCGGCTCCCGGTACCTGGGCCGCGTCACCCACGGTTGGGGCCCGGAGGAGCTCGCCCAGGTGCACGCGCTGCACGACGCCGTGCTCAACGAGGCCACGGAGGGTCTCCTGCTCGTGGACACGACCGGCGCGGTGCAGGTGCTCAACGCCCGGGCGAGGGAGCTGCTCGGGGTGCGGGCGCCGGCGACCCCGGGACCGGCCCGGCACGAACCCCTCCCCGTCGCGGACCTGGACCTGCCGGACGCGCTGGCGGTCCTCCTGCGCGCCGGCGCGCCCGTGCAGGAGCAGTGGTTCGTGGTCGGGGAGCGCACCCTCATCGTCTCGGCCCTCCCGGCCCGCGGAGCGCTCGCGGGGCGCGGCACGATCGTGATCCTGCGGGACCACACCGAGATCTCGCGGCTCTCGGGACAGCTGCGCGCCACCGCGACGCTGGCCGGGGCGCTGCGGGCCCAGACCCACGAGCACGCCAACCGCATGCACACGGTCGTCTCCCTGCTGGAGCTCGGCCGCGACGAGGAGGCCCTCGGTTTCGCCTCGGCCGACATGGTGCGCACCCGGGTGCTGTCCGACGACCTCCTCGCCCACCTCGACGACCCGTTCCTCGCGGCCCTGCTGGTCGGCAAGACCGCCGCGGCCCACGAGCGCGGCGTGGAGCTGGAGGTCGTCGTCGACCCGGACGCGCCCCGGATCCCCGTCTCCCCCGCCGACCTCGTGACCCTCGTCGGCAACCTCGTCGACAACGCCGTCGAGGCCGCCGCGGCCAACGCCGACCGGGTCCGCCCGGTCGTCGAGGTCGAGATCGCCCGGGCGCCCGACGCCGCGGACCCCGCCCGGGACGCGGTCGTGATCACCGTCGCCGACACCGGGATGGGGGTCCCCGACGACCTCGCCCGGGAGGTGTTCGAGCTCGGCGTCACCACGAAGCCGGCCGGCCCGGAGGGCCGCGGCGTGGGCCTGCACCTGGTGCGGGAGGTCGTCGAGCGGTGGGGCGCGCGGATCGAGCACCGCAACGACGGCGGGGCCGTGTTCACGGTGACCGTCCCGGTGGCCCGCGACGCCGCGGCGGGGCGGGCCCCGTGAGCGCGCCGGTCCGCGTCCTGGTCGTCGACGACGAGCCGCTCACCGCCGCCGCCCACGCCCAGTACGTCGAGCGCTCACCGGGCTTCGAGGCGGCCGCCACCGCCGTGTCCGGGCGGACGGCCGTGCAGGCTGTGCAGGCCGCCCGGCGGGCGGGGCGACCCGTGGACCTGGTGCTGCTGGACGTGAACCTGCCGGACATGTCCGGTCTCGACGTGGCACGGACCCTGCGCGCCCGCGGCGAGACGGTGGACCTGCTGGTGATCACGGCGCACCGGGACGTGGCGACCGTCCGGGCCGCGAGCACCCTGGGCGTGGTCGGCTACCTCATCAAGCCCTTCACCTACGCCGTGTTCGAGGAGAAGCTCGACGCCTACCGGCGCTACCGCTCCGCCCTGGGCGCGGCCGGGACGGTGGGCCAGGCGGAGGTGGACCGCGCGTTCGCGGCCCTGGGCGCGCCCACCCGCCCGGACGCGCCCAAGGGCCTGTCCCCGCAGACCCTCGAGTCCGTCACCGCGCTGATCCGGGGCGGGGAGTGGCTCTCGGCCGGTGAGGTCGCCGAGCGCAGCACGCTGTCCCGGGTCACGGCGCGGCGATACCTGGAGCACCTGACGGCCCGGGGCCTCGTGCAGCGCCGCCCGCGCCACGGCACCCCCGGGCGGCCCGAGCTCGAGTACGGCTGGGCCGGGCAGGACGTCTCCCCCGGCCGCTGACCCCGTGCCGTGCGCCGGAGCGTCACGAACCGCTCGGCGGCCGCAGCACGCCCTCGAGGGCCTCCAGCACGGAGGCGTCCTCGATCGTCGAGGGCACGGTGTAGTCCTCGCCGTCGGCCATCTGCCGCATGGTCTTGCGCAGGATCTTCCCCGAGCGGGTCTTGGGGAGCCCCTCCACCACGGCCACCTCCTTGAAGTCCGCCACCGCCCCGATCTGCCGGCGCACGAGCGCCACGAGCTCCTCCCGGAGCTGCTCCGGCGGGACGTCGGCGCCGGTCTTGAGCACCACGTACCCGGACGGCCGCTGGCCCTTCAGCGGGTCCCCCACCCCGATCACGGCGCACTCGGCCACCGCCGGGTGGGAGGCGAGGACCTGCTCCATGGCCCCGGTGGACAGGCGGTGCCCGGAGACGTTGATGACGTCGTCGGTGCGCCCCATGACGTAGACGTAGCCGTCCTCGTCCACGTGGCCGGAGTCGCCCGTGGCGTAGTAGCCGGGGAACGCGCTGAGGTAGGAGTCCACGAACCGCTGGTCGTCGCCCCACAGCGTGGGGAGCGTGCCCGGCGGCAGCGGGAGGCGCAGGGCGATGTTGCCCTCCTCGCCGGTCTCCACCGGCCGGCCCAGCGGGTCCAGGATCTCCACCCGGTAGCCCGGCACCGGCACGGACGGCGAGCCGGCCTTCAGGGGCAGCCGCTCGATCCCGAAGGGGTTGGCGCAGATGGCCCACCCCGTCTCCGTCTGCCACCAGTGGTCGACGACCGGGACGCCCAGCACCCGGGCGGCCCAGTGGTACGTCTCCGGGTCGAGCCGCTCCCCCGCCACGAACAGGGCCCGCAGGGAGCCGGTGTCGTGCCGGCGCACCAGCTCGCCCTCCGGATCCGCCCGGCGGATGGCCCGCAGGGCCGTGGGCGCCGTGAACAGCACCTTGACGCCGTGGTCCTCGACGCGCTGCCAGAACGCCCCGGCGTCAGGGGTGCCCACGGGCTTTCCCTCGTAGAGCACGGTCGTGGCGCCGGCCAGGAGCGGGCCGTAGACGATGTAGGAGTGGCCCACCACCCAGCCGACGTCGGACGCGGTCCACATCACCTCGCCGGGCCCGACGTCGTAGATGTGGCGCATGGACCACGTCAGGGCCACGGCGTGCCCGCCGTTGTCGCGGACCACGCCCTTGGGGGTCCCGGTGGTCCCGGAGGTGTACAGGACGTAGAGCGGGTCGGTGGCCGCGACCGGGACGGGCGCCGCCGGCTCCGCGCCTTCGACGGCATCCGCCCAGTCGAGCCACTCGACGGCCGGCTGCCCGCCGGCCCCGGCCCGGCCCCGGGCGTCCTCGAGCGTCGTCTCGAACCCCGGGCGCTCGTGCACCAGCACCGTCCCGGGGGCGTGCTCGGCGAGCCGCAGGGCCTCCTCGATGGCCGGGATGTACTCGATCCGCCGCTTCGGCTCCACCCCGCCGGTCGTGGTCACCACCACGACCGGCCGGGAGTCGTCGATGCGGGAGGCGAGCTCCTTCGGGGCGAACCCGCCGAAGACCACCGAGTGCACCGCGCCCAGCCGGGCGCAGGCGAGCATCGCCACGACGGCCTGCGGGATCATCGGCAGGTAGACGAGCACCCGGTCGCCCTTGCCCACCCCCCGGGCGGCGAGCGCCCCGGCGAACAGGGCGACGTCGTCCCGCAGGCGCGCGTAGCTGAACCGCTCCTGGACCCCCAGCACGGCGGAGTCGTAGACGAGCGCGGTGCGCTCGCCGTGGCCGGCCTCGACGTGCCGGTCGAGGGCGTTGTAGGAGGTGTTGAGCTCGCCGTCGGGGAACCAGCGGTAGAGCGGGGCGGTGGTGTCGTCGAGGGCGGTGGTGGGCTCGCGCACCCAGTCCACGGCGCGGGCGGCATCGAGCCAGAACCCCTCCGGATCCTGCACGCTGCGGCGGTAGACCTCCGCGTAGCCCTCGGCCGGCGGCGGTGTTCGGTGGTCGGTGCTCATGGGTCCCTCCCAGGGGTTGCGGTCCTGCCGGACACCCTAGTGGTGCAAGTCACACACGACAAGACGTCTGTATACACAGATGCACGATCGAGCCGAGCCGGGCCAAATCCCTCGCCATCTGCACCGAACTGTGTATACAATGCTCGTGCATTGTGATGCCTGTCACCCAGAGTCCGCGGCGCATTCCCCGTCGCGGGCGACAAGAGCGAGGAGGGAGCCGTGCGAGCCAGCGACCGCGCCTACGAGGCCCTGCGCGAGGACATCGTCGAGTGGCGGCTGCTCCCGGGCCAGGTGCTCGGCGAGGTCGAGCAGTCGGAGCGCTTCGGCATCTCCCGCACGCCGATCCGCGAGGCCCTCAGCCGGCTCACCGCCGACGGTCTCGCGGAGGCGCACCGGGGCCGCGGCGTCGTGGTCTCCCAGGTCTCCCTCGAGGACGTCCGCGCCCTGTTCGAGCTGCGGGAGGCCCTCGACTGCCGGGCGGCCCGGCTGGCCGCCCGGCGCCGCAACCCCGTCGCGTTCCAGGAGCTGGCCGCCGAGCTCGAGGCGGTCGTGGCCCAGCTCCACGGGCCGGGCACGGACCGGGCCGGGTACTACGACCTCGTGGAGCGCATGGACCGGGCCATCGACGAGGCCACGGCCAATCCCTACCTCACCGCGGCCCAGCGCTCCCTGCGCCTGCACCTGGCCCGGGTGCGCAAGCTCTCCCGCACCAACCCCGACCGGCTCGCGCGCGCCGCCGCCGAGCACGCCCAGATCGCCCGAGCCGTCGCGGAGGGCTCCGAGGAGCTCGCCGAGGCGGCGACCCGTGTGCACCTGGCCAACTCGCTGCAGGCCGTCCTGACCACCCCTGTCCGGGAGTGGGTCCAGCCCGCTCCCCCGCTCGAGGCCACCGGCTGAGCGCGGACACCACTTCGACCGCCGCCGGCGGTCGTCCGTCCCCACGAGAGGAACTCCCATGACCGTTCTCCATTCCGTGCGCGTCCACCCGTCCAAGGACAACCTGCCCCGCGAGGAGCAGCTGGCCTGGAAGATGGCCGAGGTCGCCGCGGACCCGGTCGAGGTCACCGACGAGGTGACGGAGATGGTGATCAACCGGGTCCTGGACAACGCCTCGGTCGCGATCGCCTCGCTCAACCGGGCACCGATCGTCTCCGCCCGGGACCAGGCCCTGGCCCACGCGCCGACCCCGGGCGGCACGGGCTCGGGCCTCTACGGCGTGGACACCGCCACCCGCAAGGTCTCCCCCGAGTGGGCGGCGTGGGCCAACGGCGTGGCCGTGCGCGAGCTCGACTACCACGACACGTTCCTGGCCGCCGAGTACTCCCACCCCGGCGACAACATCCCGCCGATCCTGGCCGTGGCCCAGCACGCCGGCGCCACCGGCCACGACCTGGTGCGCGGCATCGCCACCGGCTACGAGCTGCAGGTGGACCTGGTGAAGGCGATCTGCCTGCACGCCCACAAGATCGACCACGTCGCCCACCTCGGCCCGTCCGCGGCCGCCGGGATCGGCACCCTGCTCGGCCTGCCGGTGGAGACGATCTTCCACGCCATCGGCCAGGGCCTGCACACCACCACCGCGACCCGCCAGTCCCGCAAGGGCGAGATCTCCACCTGGAAGGCCCACGCCCCGGCCTTCGCCGGGAAGATGGCCGTGGAGGCCGTGGACCGCGCGATGCGCGGGCAGACCTCCCCCACCCCGATCTACGAGGGCGAGGACGGGGTCATCGCCTGGCTGCTGGACGGCCCGGGTGCGGCCTACGAGGTGCCGCTGCCGGCCCCGGGCGAGGCCAAGGCCGCGATCCTGGACACCTACACCAAGGAGCACTCGGCGGAGTACCAGGCGCAGGCCTGGATCGACCTGGCCCGCAAGCTGCACCGCGAGCGCCCCGAGCTGGCCGACCCGGCCCGGATCGAGCGCATCGTGCTGCACACCTCCCACCACACCCACTACGTGATCGGCTCCGGGGCCAACGACCCGCAGAAGTACGACCCGACGGCCACCCGGGAGACCCTCGACCACTCGATCCCCTACATCTTCACCGTCGCGCTCCAGGACGGGCAGTGGGACCACGTGGGCTCCTACGCCCCCGAGCGCGCCGGCCGGCCCGACACCGTGGCCCTGTGGAACAAGGTCACCACGGCCGAGGACGCGGAGTGGACCCGCCGCTACCACTCCCTGGACCCGGCCGAGAAGGCCTTCGGCGGACGGGCTGAGATCACCCTGGCCGACGGGTCCACCGTGGTCGAGGAGATCGCCGTGGCCGACGCCCACCCGCTGGGGGCCCGCCCGTTCGCCCGGGAGCAGTACGTCACCAAGCTGCGGACGCTGGCCACCGGGATCGTCGCCGACGACGAGCTGGACCGGTTCATCGCCGCCGCCGAGAACCTCACGGCCCTGGGCGCCGGCGAGCTCGACGCCCTCAACGTCACCGCCAACGTCGACCTGCGCACCGGCACGAAGGGAATCTTCTAGAGCCATGCTGTTCTCCACCACCACCCCCGAGGCCAAGCGGATCGCCCTGCGCGAGATGCTGGCCGGCCCCCGCACCGTCCGCTTCCCCGGCGCCTACACCCCGCTGTCCACGAAACTGATCCAGGAGCAGGGCTTCGACGGCGTCTACATCTCCGGTGCCGTGCTCGCCAACGAGCTCGGCTTCCCCGACATCGGGCTCACCGCCCTGCCCGAGGTGGCTGCCCGGGCCGGGCAGATCGCCCGGGTGACGGACCTGCCGTGCCTCGTGGACGCCGACACCGGCTTCGGCGAGCCCATGAACGTGGCTCGCACCGTCCAGGAGCTCGAGAACGCAGGGCTGGCCGGGTGCCACATCGAGGACCAGTTCAATCCCAAGCGCTGCGGGCACCTGGACGGCAAGAACGTCGTGGACCTGGCCACCGCCGTCAAGCGGATCCGGGCCGCCGCCGAGGCCCGCCGGGACCCGAACTTCCTGATCATGGCCCGCACCGACATCCGCGGCGTCGAGGGCCTGGACGCCGCCACCGACCGGGCGAAGGCCCTGGTGGACGCCGGGGCGGACGCGATCTTCCCCGAGGCCATGGCCGATCTCTCGGAGTTCGAGGCGATGCGGGCCGCGGTGGACGTGCCGATCCTGGCGAACATGACCGAGTTCGGGAAGTCGCAGCTGTTCACCGCCGACCAGCTCCAGGACGCCGGGGTGAACATGATCATCTACCCGGTGACCCTGATGCGCGCCGCCCTGGGCGCCATGGAGCGCGTGCTGGACACCCTCCGCACCGACGGCACCCAGGAGGCGGCCGTGCCGGAGATGCTCACTCGCGCCCGGCTCTACGAACTGGTGGACTACAACGGGTACAACCAGTTCGACTCCGGGGTCTTCGACTTCGAGGTCCCCGGGCTGCACCACTGACCGCACCCACCGCACCGACCACGTTAAGGAGACCACCATGACCGAGACCCAGAGCGAGGTCCACAAGGGACTGGCCGGCGTCGTCGCCGACTACACGGCCATCTCCAAGGTCAACCCGGACACCAACTCCCTGCTCTACCGCGGCTATCCCGTCCAGGAGCTCGCGGCGAACTGCTCCTTCGAGCAGGTCGCCCTGCTGCTGTGGAACGGCGAGCTGCCCACGGACGAGGAGCTGGCGGAGTTCCGGGCCCGGGAGCGGGAGCACCGGGCGCTGACGCCCGAGCTGAAGGCGATCGTCGACGCCCTGCCGACCACCTGCCACCCCATGGACGTGTGCCGCACCGCGGCCTCCGTCCTGGGCGCCCAGGACCCGCAGGCCGAGGACTCCTCCCCGGCGGCGAACCTGGCCAAGGCGCAGAAGCTGTTCGCGGCGATGCCCGCCGTCGTCTGCTACGACCAGCGCCGCCGCCGCGGCCAGGACGTGGTGGCCCCGCGCGACGACCTCGACTACTCGGCGAACTTCCTGTGGATGGCCTTCGGCGAGGAGGCCGACCCCAAGGTCGTCGAGGCGTTCAACGTGTCGATGATCCTCTACGCCGAGCACTCCTTCAACGCCTCGACGTTCACGGCCCGGGTGGTGACCTCGACCCTGTCGGACCTGCACTCGGCGGTCACGGCCGCCATCGGTGCCCTCAAGGGCCCGCTGCACGGCGGGGCCAACGAGGCCGTCATGGAGACGTTCGTGGAGCTGGGCATCCGCAAGGAGGAGACCGAGGCCGAGGCCGAGGCCCGCGCCAAGGCCTGGATGGACGAGGCCCTGGCGGCGAAGAAGAAGGTCATGGGCTTCGGCCACCGCGTGTACAAGCACGGTGACTCGCGGGTGCCCACCATGAAGGCGGCCCTGGACACGATGGTCGCCCACTACGGCCGGGGCGAGCTGCTGGGCCTGTACAACGGGCTCGAGCGGTCCATGGACCAGGCGAAGGGCATCAAGCCGAACCTCGACTACCCGGCCGGTCCCACCTACTGGCTGATGGGCTTCGACATCCCCACGTTCACCCCGCTGTTCGTGGCCGCCCGGATCACCGGCTGGACCGCGCACGTCATGGAGCAGGTGGCCGCCAACTCCCTGATCCGCCCGCTGTCCGAGTACAACGGCCCGGACGAGCGCCACCTGTAGCGCGCCGGGCCGGGGGCGGGTCCGGGGACCCGCCCCCTGCCCGTCCCCGCCGGTCCGCCCCCGTCCCGCGACGGTCCGGACGGGAGACGTCCGGGCGGGACGCGGCGGGCTCAGTAGGTGGGCGCCGCGGGCAGCCCCATGTAGTGCTCGAGCGTGGGGATGTCCTGGTCGACCATGCCGGAGGCCACGTGCACGCCGACGTAGCGCAGGTGCCACGGCTCGTAGGCGTAGCCCGTGGTCGCGGTCCGGCCGCGGGGATACCGCACGACGAAGCCGTGCTCGTGGGCGTGCTCGCGCGCCCACGCCCCGGCCGGGGTCCCCTCGAAGCAGCTCTGCAGACCGCACTCCCCGCTCGGGTCGCCGATGTCCATGACCAGCCCGGCCTGGTGCTCGCTGTGACCCGGCCTCGCCGAGATCAGGTCCGCCTGCGCCTGCCCGTAGCGCGCCACGTAGTCGCGGTAGAGGCCGGCCTGCGTGGCGTAGGAGCGGTAGCCGCTGACCGCGGTCAGGGGCGCGCCGTCCGCCGCGGCGGCCCGCTGCATCCGCCGGAACGCCGCGGCGGCGTCCGCCCGCAGGAGCTGCCCGCCCACGGACTCGAGGGGGCGCGGCACGTGGTCGGCCGGGTCGAGGGGGCGGCGCTTGTTGACGACGACGTACACCGACGCGGCACGGTCGATCTCCCGGACCACCCGGGCCCCGGTGCCGCGGGCCCAGCTGACGGACCCGCGCTGGAAGGTCTGCCGGCAGCCGCCGCCCGTGCAGGACTCCGCCGAGACCGGATACCCCAGGGCGCCGTGCTCCGCGCCGTGGCGCAGCCAGGCCGCCCGGATGCCGCCGCCGGTGGGATGCGCCCCGCTCGGCCGCGACCACACCACGACCCCGCCCTCGAAGGCCTGGTGGCAGCCGGCGTCGCGCAGTCCGCACACCTCACGGCCCACGGGGTAGCCCAGCGGCCCCCGCTCGTGGTCCTGCGCGGCCCACGCGGCACGGATCGCACCCCACGTGGGACGGGCCCCGGTCCGCGGGGACCAGTGGATGGTCCCGCGCTCGAACTTCTGGTAGCAGCCGCCCCGGACGAGCCCGCACCGCTCGGCCCCCAGGGCCCGGCCGAGCCGGCCGTCCGCTCCCCCGAGCCGCTGGTGCTCGGCCTGGATCGCCGTGGCCCCGAACGCCGGGGTGCCCAGGCCGGGGAGGATCAGTCCCGGGAGGGCCAGTCCCAGGGCGAACAGCAGGACGAGCAGGGTCCGGCCCGTCCGCCCGATCCTCCGCGTGCTGGGCTGCGTGGTCTGCCGTGTGCTGTGCCGCGTGGTCTCGCGCATGACGTCCCCGTCCGTCCGCCGAGCGGAGCGCTCGGGCGTGCGTCCAGGCTAGGCCGCCGGTGGGCCTTCCCGAAAGCACCGGCGCGTGTGTGACCCCTCCGGGACGCGCTGCCGGTGACCCGCCCCGGCTACCGGGCGCGGGGGTGGGCTGCGGCGTAGACCTCGCGCAGGGAGTCGACGGTCACCAGGGTGTAGACCTGGGTGGTGCTGACCGACGCGTGGCCGAGCAGCTCCTGGACGACCCGCAGGTCGGCGCCGCCCTCGAGGAGGTGGGTCGCGAAGGAGTGGCGCAGCGTGTGCGGGGTGATCCGGTCGCCCAGGCCCACCCGCTCCGCCGCGCTCTTCACCGTGGTCCACGCCGTCTGGCGGCTGATCCGCCCGCCCCGGGCGTTGAGGAACAGCGCGGGGGTGCCTCGTCCCCGGGCGGCGAGCGCGGGCCGGCCCCGCACGAGCCACTCGTCCACGGCGCGCACGGCCCAGGAGCCCAGCGGCACCATCCGTTCCTTGCCGCCCTTGCCGAACAGCCGCACGAAGGGCATCCCCGCTCCGCTCTCCTCCGGTTCCCCGCTGCGGCGCACGGCCCGGGAGAGGTCGTCGACGTCGAGGCCGGTCGCCTCCGAGATCCGGGCGCCCGTCGAGTAGAGCAGCTCCAGCAGCGCCCGGTCGCGCAGCTGCTGGGGGGTGTCGGTGCCGGTCGACTCGAGCAGTGCGGTGACCTGCTCGACCGGGACGGCCTTGGGCAGGCGCATCCCGGGCGTGGGCGGCTGGACGGGGGCCGCAGGGTCCGTGCGCGTCATCCCCTCGAGGACCCAGAACCGGTGGGCGCCCCGGACCGCGACGACGGTGCGGGCGGCGCTGCGGGTGCTCAGGGGCGCGCTGTCCTGCGACCCGGCGGACAGGTCCCGGAGGAAGTCGCGCACGTGACCGGTGGTGATGCCCTCCGGGGTGGTCACGGGCGGGTCCGTCCGCTCGCGGAGGTGCTCGGCGTAGCGGCGCAGGTCCCGGCGGTAGGCGGCCAGCGTGTTGGCTGCTAGGCCCCGTTCGACGGCCAGGTGCTGCAGATAGCGCTCCAGCGCGCGGTCGAGCGCGTCGCCGGGGTGGTCACCGGACGGGGCGCCGGGCGAGGTCCCGGACGCCCCGTCGGTGGGGAGGCCGGTCACCGGAGGTCGGGGTGACCGGGCCACGGGGCGTCGGCCGGGCGCAGGGACCGGTAGCCCTCCGCCCGGGCGGCGTGGGCGGCGAGGACCCCGATCACGGCGGCGGGCGAGTTCAGCCGGCCCTCCAGCACCGCCCGCACCGCGCCGTCGAGCGGGACCCACGCCCCGTGGATCTCCGCCTCCTCGCCGTCCCGCTCGTGGAGCTCGTGGTCGGGGACGTCGCTGAGACCACGGGCCAGGAAGATCCGGTTGGCCTCCGAGGAGGAACCGGGGCTGTTGTGGAAGTCCACGAGCACGTCCCAGCGCTCCGCCCGCAGGTCGGCCTCCTCCGCGAGCTCCCGCTGGGCCGCCACGGCGGGGTCCTCCCCCTCGACGTCGAGCAGGCCGGCGGGGATCTCCCACATGGTCATCCCGACCGGCCGGCGGTACTGGTTGATCAGGAACACCTCGTCGCGGTCGTTGAGCACGAGCACGGACACGGCGCCGGGGTGGGTGATGTAGTCGCGCCGCAGCGGGTCCTCCCCCCGGGCGAGCTCGAACTCGTCGCGCCGGACGTCCCAGATGAAGCCCTCGTAGACCGTCTCGGAGGCCACCGTGCGGCGGTCGCTGAGCTGGTCGGAGAGCTCCTCGGGTGCGAGGTGGCGGATGTCCATGGGGTCCCTTTCGGAGCGGCCGCCGTCGCGGGGCGACGGGAGCGGCGGGCGGGTGCGGGTGGGGAGACGGTGCAGGCGCCGGTCCTCGCGAGGACCGGCGCCTGCACCGGGACGCCCGTGCGGTGACGGGCGGGGGCTCAGCGGCCCTCGGCCTCACGGCGCTCGAGGGCCGCCTTGACGAGCCCGTCGAACAGCGGGTGCGGGCGGGTCGGGCGGGACATGAGCTCGGGGTGCGCCTGGGTGCCCACGTAGTACGGGTGGACGTCGGCGGGCAGCTCCACGAACTCCACGAGGGTGCCGCCCGGAGAGGTCCCGGAGATCACGAGCCCCGCCTCCTCGAGGCGCTCGCGGTACTCGTTGTTGACCTCGTAGCGGTGACGGTGGCGCTCCTTGACCTCGGTGGAGCCGTAGGCGCCGGCCACGACGGACCCGAGCCGCAGCTGCGCGTCGTAGAGGCCGAGCCGCATGGTGCCGCCAAGGTCACCGGCGCCCTCGACGAACTGCTTCTGCTCGTCCATGGTCGCCACGACCGGGTGGGCGGTCTCCGGCTCGAACTCGGTCGAGGAGGCCCCGGCCAGGCCGAGCTCCGAGCGGGCGAACTCGATGACCATGCACTGCAGGCCCAGGCACAGCCCGAGGGTCGGGATGCGGTGCTCCCGGGCGAAGCGCAGGGTGCCGAGCTTGCCCTCGATGCCGCGGATGCCGAAGCCCCCGGGGACGCAGATCGCGTCGACGTCGCCGAGCTCGCGCTGGGCGCCCTCCGGCGTCTCGCACAGGTCCGAGGCCACCCACTTGATCTTCACGCGGGCGTCGTTGGCGAAGCCGCCGGCCCGCAGGGCCTCGGAGACCGACAGGTAGGCGTCCGGCAGGTCGATGTACTTGCCGACCATGGCCACCGTGACGAAGTGGGAGGGCTCGTGCACGGCCTTGAGCAGCCGCTCCCACTGCGCCAGGTCCGCGTCCCGGTAGTCCAGCCCCAGGTAGTCGAGGATGTAGGTGTCGAGCCCCTGGCTGTGCAGGGTCCGGGGGATGTCGTAGATGCTCGGGGCGTCGGGGCAGGAGATCACGGCGTCGTGGTCGACGTCGCAGGCGTTGCCGATCTTGCGCAGCATCGTGTCCGGCACCTGCCGGTCGGAGCGCAGCACCAGCGCGTCCGGCTGGATGCCGAGCCCGCGCAGCGCCGCCACGGAGTGCTGGGTCGGCTTGGTCTTCAGCTCGCCCGAGGGACCGATGTACGGGATCAGGGAGACGTGCAGGTAGAACACGTTGCGGCGTCCGACGTCCTGGCGGACCTGCCGCGCGGCCTCGAGGAACGGCTGGGACTCGATGTCGCCGACCGTGCCGCCGATCTCGGTGATGATGATGTCCGGCTGGTCGTCGCCCTGCGCGCGGCGGCGCATGCGGTTCTTCAGCTCGTCGGTGATGTGGGGGATGACCTGGACGGTGTCCCCGAGGTACTCGCCGCGGCGCTCCTTGGCGATGACCGTGGAGTACACCTGTCCGGTGGTCACGTTCGCCGAGGCGTCGAGGTTCTCGTCGAGGAACCGCTCGTAGTGGCCGATGTCGAGGTCGGTCTCCGCCCCGTCGTCGGTCACGAAGACCTCGCCGTGCTGGAAGGGGTTCATGGTGCCCGGATCGACGTTGAGGTACGGATCCAGCTTCTGCATCGTCACGGAGAGCCCGCGCGCCCGCAGCAGCATCCCGAGGGACGAGGCCGTCAGGCCCTTGCCGAGGGAGGAGGCCACGCCGCCCGTCACGAAGATCTGGCGGGTCACCTTGCCCGGTCGCTGGTTTTCGGTCTGCTGTGCGCCGGCCTCGTGGGCGGCTTCGTTTGCATTCACCACGGAATTCGACCCTATCATTCTTGTCCGCTCAGGACGTCGGTTGCGTGCTGGGATCACCGGGCGGCGGCACCTCAGAGCACCGCCCCGCGGACGAGCTCCCGGGCGTGCTCGCGGGCCGCCGCGGAGTCCTCGTGGCCGGCGAGCATGCGGGCGAGCTCCACCACGCGCTCCTCCTCGTCGAGCACGCGCACGTCGCTGACCGTGGCGTCCGTGCTCTTGGTGACGAGGATGTGCTGGTCGGCGAACGCCGCGACCTGAGGCAGGTGCGTCACCACGAGGACCTGGACGTGCTGGGCGAGCATCTTCAGCCGGCGGCCGATCTCCACGGCGGCCTTGCCGCCCACGCCTGAGTCCACCTCGTCGAAGACGAAGGTGGGCACGGGGTCCACGGCGGCGAGGACCACCTCGATGGCGAGCATGAGGCGGGACAGCTCACCGCCGGAGGCGCCCTTGCCGAGGGGCCGGGGCGCGGCGGCGGCGTGCGGTCTGAGGAGGAACGAGATCTCGTCCCTCCCGTGGCCGGAGAACTCCTCGGTGGGCTCGACCTCGATGACGAGGGAGGCGTTGGGCATGGCCAGCGCCGTGAGCTCGGAGCTGACGGCACCGGAGAGCCGGTGGGCGGCGTCCCGGCGCCGTTCGGTCATCCGCGCGGCCAGCTCGCTCAGCTCGGCGTGCAGCTGCTCGAGCCGCGCCCGGAGCTCCTGCTCCCGCGCGGGGTCGTCCGTCAGCTCGTCGAGGCGCGCCCGCGAGCGCCCCGCCCAGTCGAGGACCTCGTCCACGGTGGCGCCGTACTTGCGGGTCAGGGACTTGAGCTTGGCCCGCCGGGACTCCACCTCGGCCAGGCGGGCGGGGCCCTCGTCGTCGAGTCCCGAGGCGTAGCCCGAGAGGTCCGCGGCGATGTCGTTGACGAGCACGGCCAGCTCGGCGACCCGTCCCGACAGCTCCTCGAGATCACGGTCGGAGCCGGCCTCCTGCTCCAGGGCCCGGTGCGCCGCCGCCACCAGGGCGGTCGCGTCCGGGGTGTCGGCGTCGGCGAACTCCCCGCCGCTGAGAGCGGCGTGGGCCGTGAGGGCGGCGGCGCGCAGCTGCTCGAGGTTGGTCAGCTTCTGGCTCTCCTGGTCGAGGCGCTCGTCCTCGTCGGGCTGGGGGTCCACGGCGTCGATCTCCTCGAGGGCGCCCTGCAGGCTCTGCGCCTCGAGGGCGCGTTCGCGGCCGTGCTCGGTGACCTCGCGCAGGGTCTGCTGCACGGAGCGGTACTCGGTGAGGCGCTCCCGGTAGCGGCGCAGCTCGGCGGCCAGCTCCTCCCCCGCATACTGGTCCAGGGCGTGGCGCTGGGCGGCCGGGGACCTCAGCCGCAGCTGGTCGGACTGGCCGTGCACCGCCACCAGGGTCTGGCCCACCGCGGAGAGGGTGCCCACGGGAGCGGAGCGGCCACCGACGTGGGCGCGGCTGCGCCCCTCCGCGGTCACCGTCCGCGCGACGGTGACGAGGGCCTCCTCGGCGTCCCCGACGGCCTCGACGTCGACCGCGCCGCCGGCGTCCTCGACGAGGACCGCGGCGGGATGGCCGGCCGGCACCCGCACGACGGCCTCGGCGACGGCCTTGGGCGCCCCGGAGCGCACGGCGCCGGCGTCGGAGCGGTTGCCCAGCAGCATGCCGAGGGCGGTCACCACCATGGTCTTGCCCGCGCCGGTCTCACCGGAGAGGATGCTCAGCCCCGGGCCGAGGGGCAGCACGGCGTCGGTGATGACCCCGAGGTCGTGGATGCGGATCTCCTCGATCATTCAGCCGGCCTCCCCGGACTCGTCGCGGGTACGGTGGGCGCCGGGGCGTCCGGCTCGTGCGGCATCTCGTGCCCGACGGTGGACTTCTGCTGCTCCCGCGCCTCGTCGCCGCGGACGGTGGGCAGGGCCGTGGTCCGCGCCGCGGCCGCCTCGTGCGGGGGCACCGGCCCCCGCCAGCCGCTCGTGGGCAGCTCGAACTTTCGCACGAGCCGCTCCGAGAAGGGGGTGAGGTGCATCCGCGCGAGATTGACCGCCTTCGGGGAGCGCACCACCTCGATCCGGGAGCCCGGCGGCAGCTCGGTGGTCCGGCGGCCGTCGCACCACAGCACGCCGCGGGCGTCGGTGCGGGTGAGGACCTCGACGGCCATCATGGAGTTCGGTGAGATGACCAGGGGCCGGGAGAACAGGGCGTGGGCGCTGAGGGGCACCATGAGCAGCGCCTCGACCTCGGGCCACACCACAGGCCCGCCCGCGGAGAACGCGTAGGCGGTGGAGCCGGTCGGGGTGGCGAGGACCACGCCGTCGCACCCGAAGGTGCTCAGCGGCCGGCGGTCCACCTCGATGACCACCTCGACCATCTTCTCGCGGTCGCCCTTCTCCACCGAGGCCTCGTTCAGCGCCCAGGTGTGCAGGACCTTCTTCTCGCCCTGCCACACGGTGACGTCGATCGTCATGCGCTGCTCCACCGTGTAGCGCCCGTCCACGATGGCCTCCACGGACTCGCGCAGGTCGGAGCGCTCGCTCTCGGCGAGGAAGCCCACGTGGCCCAGGTTGACCCCGAGCAGCGGGGTGTCCACGCTGCGCACCAGTTCGGCGGCGCGCAGGATGGACCCGTCCCCGCCGAGCACCATGACGAGCTCGATCTCCCGCAGGGAGACGTCCTCCTCGATGACCTCCACGGGCGCGAGCGGCTCCGCGTCCTCCTGGAGCGCCTCGAGGTCCGCCCGCGAGATCACCGGCACCAGGCCGGCCTCGTGCAGCTGGAGACAGGAGTCGCGGGCGGCGTCCTTGGCCTCTTGCCGGCCCATGTGGGCCATGACCAGGATCTTTCTGCTCACCGGGTCCTCCCGTTCTCGACTGCTCGGTGCGCGCGGGCGTCGTCAGGACCGGGACCGGCCCGTGGCGCACGCCGTGCCCGCGGACCGGGCACCGCTCACCACCCTACGCGAGGGCGGGGACAGTCAGGACGGCCGGTCCCGGCGGCACCACAGGAAGAACTCGTGGTTGCCGTCCTGTCCCGGCAGCGGGCTGCGCTCCCGGCCCCGGACCGACAGTCCGTGGGCCCGGGCGGCGGCGGCCACGGCCTCGACGGCCCGGGCCCGCTCCTGCTCGCTCGTGACCACCCCCGTGCGCGCGAGGCGTTCGGCGCCGACCTCGAACTGCGGCTTGACCATGAGCACGAGGTCACCGCCCGGCACCGTGGCCGCCGCCAGCGGCTCCAGGACCAGGGTGAGCGAGATGAAGGACAGGTCGCAGACCGTGAGCTCCGCCGGGCCGCCGATGTCCTCGGGGCGCATCCAGCGCACGTTCATGCCCTCCAGCACCCGGACCCGGGGGTCGGCCCGGAGCGAGGGGTCGAGCTGGTCGTGGCCCACGTCCACGGCGACCACCTCCCGGGCGCCCCGTCGCAGCAGCACGTCGGTGAACCCGCCCGTCGAGGCGCCGGCGTCGAGGCACCGCTTGCCCGCCACGCCGATGTCCGGGAAGGCGGCGAGCGCTCCGGCGAGCTTGTGCCCGGCCCGGCTGACGTAGTCCGGGACGTCCGCGGGCCGGACCTCCAGCAGGTCCTCGGGGCCGACCCGGACGGAGGGCTTGGTCGCGGGGCGGCCGTTCACGAGGACCCGGCCCTCGCCGATCCACCGGGCGGCGACCGTGCGGGAGCGGGCCAGCGCCCGCGCGGTCAGCTCCTGGTCGAGACGGGAGCTCACCGGTGCGCCGCCTCCTCCTGTCCGGTGCCGGGTCGCGGCACGAGGCCGGCGGGGACCGTGCCGGGCTCGGCGTCGAGCTCGGCGACGAGTGCCGCGTGCAGCTCGTCGTAGCGGCCGGGGTGCTCCGCGACGGGCAGCGCCTCCAGCTCACCGGCACGGTCCAGCACGGCGTCCACCCGGGCGTGACCGGTCGGGCGCAGGGCTGCGTCGTCGTCCCCGGCCGGGCGCTGCGCCCCGGCGCCCCCGGTCACTCGCCCGCCTCCCACTCGGGGTCCGGGACCACGGGGACGTCGGTGTCGGGGTGCGCCGCCCACCAGGCCGCGCACGCGGCCCGCCAGGCGTCGAGGTCGTCCTGGGCGCCGCGGATCCGCAGCCGCGTGCCGTCGGTCTCGGCCTCCGCCGCCCCGCAGCGCGCGGAGTGCACTCCGGCGGAGGACGAGACCTCGACGTCGGGGTACGGCTCGAAGAGCGCGTGCAGGGTCCCGACGACGTGGTCCGGGCGCTCCGCGGTGCACGCGGCGAGGATCGTGTGCACGGTGTCGACCCCGGTGAGGACCGCGATCGTCGCGAAGCCGGCGGCGTTGCCGCCCCGGATGTCGGTGTCCAGCCGGTCCCCCAGCACCACGGGCCGGGCGCTGTCCGCCCGCTCGGCGGCGGTGCGGAAGATGGGGGCCTCCGGCTTGCCGGCCACGACCGGCGGCCGCGCCGTCGTGGCCGCCACGGCGGCCACGAGCGTTCCGTTGCCGGGCGCCAGGCCGCGGGCCTGCGGGATGGTGCGGTCGGTGTTGGTCGCGATCCACAGCACGTCCGGGTCGGCCAGCGTGTACGCGGCCTCGGCCAGCTCGGCCCAGCCCAGGCCGGGGTCGAAGCCCTGGATCACGGCGCGGGGCTCGTCGGACTGGGCGCGGACCGGGACCAGCCCGGCCTCCGCGACGACGTCGGCCAGGGCCTGGGAACCGGTGACGAGCACCGCGGTGCCGGCCGGGACCCGCTGCGCCAGGAGCTCGGCTCCCGCCTGCGCGGCGCTCACCACGCCGTCCGGGCCCGTGGGCACGCCCAGGTCCGTCAGGTGCTCGGCGACCGTCGCGACGGAGCGCGAGGCGTTGTTCGTCACGAACACCACGGGGACGCCGTCCGCGGAGATCCGGCGGAGGACCTCCGGTGCTCCGGGGATGGCGTGCTGGCCGGCGTAGACGACGCCGTCCAGATCGCTCAGGACGGCGTCGTACCGGTCGAGCAGCCGCTCAGCCATGCCGCGGTCCGCCGTCCGTGCCGTCGCTCGCGTCGTCGTCGCCGAGGTCCGTGAGATCCGCGTCGTCGTCCGGGTCGAGATCGGCCTCGGAGCCGCCCTCGAAGTCGTCGTCGGGGTCCAGGTCGTGCTCCGAGCCCTCCGCCTCGTCGTCCGGGTCCAGGTCCGGCTCCTCCTCGGTGCCCTCGTCGAGCACGTCCTCGGTCTCGTCGTCCGCCCCGCCGTCGGGGTCGAGGCCCGGTTCGTCGCCGACGACCTCGGCCGCGTCCGCGGCCGGTGCATCCGCGGGGTCCGGGGTCGGGTCCTGGGCCGTCTCCTCGGCGTCGGCCAGGGCGACGCCGCCGGCCGGCACCTGCTCGGTCTCCTCCTCGTCGTCGAAGTCGACGATCTCCGGCTCGGCGAACTGCCCCGTCCCGAGGGCGGCCTCGGCCACCACGGCCTGCCGGTCCCAGGTCAGGGCCTCGCGGTCCTTCCCGACGCCCCGCAGGGCCTCGGCGTAGGCGCGGAACAGCCGGGGGCTGTACGGGAAGCCCCGGTTCCTGTCCAGCTGCGGAATGGTCAGCGCGTCCACCGCACCCTGGGCGTCCCCCTGGTCCCGGCGCATGCCGGCCAGGACGATGGCCAGCTCCACCTTCTCGCTGGGCTCGAGCGACTGCACGGCCTCGGACGTCGCGAGCTCCACGGCCTTGTCCAGGCGTCCGAGGGCCCGCTCGCAGTCGACCATCAGGGGCAGGTGGATGTCGGCTCCGGTCATCCGGCGGAACGTGCGCAGCTCCTTGAGCGCCATTGCGTAGTCACCCGCCTCGTACGCCGCGACGCCGGTCGCCTCCCGCACCGCGGCGATGCGGCCGCCGCGCCGTCCCGCCGCCTGCGCGTGCTCGAGCGCGAGCTCGGGGACGTCGAGCAGATAGCGCCCGGCCATGACCAGGTGCTTGGCGACGGCCTCGGCGTTGCGCGGCTCGAGCGCCCCCAGCTGGGCACGGGTCGGCTTGTCGAGCTCACGACCTGTGATGTCCTCGTCCACCTCGGGCGCCCGGTGACGGTGGGTCGAGACGTCGTCCCGGTCGTCACGCCGGCCCCGGTAGCCCTCGTCGCGGTCCGGGAACCCGCCGCGGCGGTCTCCGCGCGGGGCGTACCCGCCGCGGCGGTCGTCGCCGTAGCCCCCGCGACGATCACCTTGCCGGTCGTCCCGACGGTCACCGCGCGGCGCGTACCCGCCACGACGGTCGTCCTGGCGGTCATCGCGACGGTCACCGCGGGGGGCGTAGCCACCGCGACGCTCGTCCTGCCGATCGTCCCGGCGACCACGGTAGCCCTCGCCCTCACGACGCGGCCCCCGCTCACCCTGACGGTCGTCCCGACGGTCACCGCGGGGGGCGTAGCCACCGCGACGCTCGTCCTGGCGGTCGTCGCGGCGACCACGGTAGCCCTCGCCCTCACGACGCGGCCCCCGCTCACCCTGACGGTCGTCCCGACGGTCACCGCGGGGGACGTAGCCACCGCGGCGGTCGTCCTGGCGGTCGTCGCGCCGACCACGGTAGCCCTCGCCCTCACGACGCGGCCCCCGCTCACCCTGACGGTCATCACGTCGGCGGTCATCGCCGTAGCCTCCGCGACGATCACCTTGCCGGTCGTCCCGACGGTCACCCCGCGGCGCGTACCCACCACGACGGTCGTCCTGCCGGTCGTCGCGCCGACCACGGTAGCCCTCGCCCTCACGACGCGGCCCCCGCTCACCCTGACGGTCATCACGCCGGTCGCCGCGCGGCGCGTACCCGCCACTGCGGTCGTCCTGACGGTCGCGGCCGGGCCGGTCGGCGGCTCCGCGATCCTCGGAGTTGCGTCCGCGCGTCTCGCCGTCGCGAGCCGGACCGCGCCGCCCCTCGTCGAAACGGCGTCGGGGCTGGGCACCGGACCGGTCGCCCTCGCGCCCGGCTCCTCCGCCGGACCGGCGGTCGCCGGAATGTCCGTTCCGACGCTCGTCCCGGGACCCGTGCTGGAAAGACTCGGACACGTACCGCTCCTCTGTGCCGACGCGGTGCCGGTCGGCTCTCGTGGATGTCGGCGGTGGCCGGAGAACGGTCCGCCATGATGATCGTTCCCATTGTATAAGCAGGTCCGACGACCCTCTGTCCCGATTCGTCCCCGGCCGCTCCCTCGTCGGATGATGGGCTCATGTCCAAAAAACCCCTCACGTCCCACCTCCTGGTGCGCGTGCTGCTCGGCATCGTCCTGGGCGTCGCCTGCGGTCTGTTCTTTCCCGATCCGCTCGCCCGGGTCTTCCTGACGTTCAACGGCTTCTTCAGCGCTTTCCTGGGCTTCATCGTCCCGCTGCTGATCGTCGGTCTCGTCACCCCGGCCATCGGCGACCTCGGCAGAGGGGCCGGCAAGTGGCTCGGCGTGACCGCCGCCATCGCGTACGCCTCCACCGTCCTCTCCGGTCTGCTGGCCTTCGCCGTCGCCCGCGCCGGGTACCCGTGGCTGCTGGACGGGGAGCGCGACGTCGACGCCCTGGCCAACCCAGAGGAGAGCGCCCTCGCCGGCTTCTTCACGCTGGAGATGGAACCCGTGTTCGGCGTCATGACAGCGCTCCTCCTGGCCTTCTGCCTGGGGGTGGGCATCACCCTCATTCCGGGTGACACCCTCCACCGGAGCATGGACGACCTGCGTCGGATCATCATGCGCATCGTGGAGCTGGTCATCATCCCGCTGCTGCCCCTCTACATCTTCGGGATGTTCATGGGCCTCACCATGAACGGACAGATCCTGGTGGTCGTCGCCACCTTCTCGAAGGTGGTGCTCGTCGCCCTGGCCCTGTCCGTCGTGCTCCTCGTCGCCCAGTACGTCTCCGCGGGGATCTACGTGGGCCGCAACCCCGCGACCCTGCTCAAGAACATGCTCCCGGCCTACGCCACAGCGCTGGGCACGTCGTCCTCCGCCGCGACCATCCCGGTCACCCTGAGGTGCGCGGAGGCCAACGGCGTCCGTCCGTCCGTGGCAGGCTTCGTGATCCCGTTGAGCGCGACGATCCACCTCGCCGGGTCCACCCTGAAGATCGTGCTGTTCTCGACGGCCGTCATGACCATCACCGGCACCCCGATCGACGACGTGGCCTACGTGGGCTTCATCCTCATGCTGGGGATCACGATGGTCGCCGCCCCGGGCGTTCCCGGCGGCGCGATCATGGCGGCCGTGGGCCTGCTCCAGGGCATGCTCGGCTTCGACGAGACCGCGGTGGCCCTGATGATCGCCACGTACATCGCCATCGACTCCTTCGGCACCGCGACGAACGTGACCGGGGACGGCGCCATCGCCGTGGTCGTGAACAAGCTCATCGGCCGGCGCACCGAGACCGGGTCCGCGCAGGAGAGCCCGGCGGAGCTGCCGCTGTCTGACGCACACACCGCTCGGTAGTCGTCCGGCTCCTTCCACTGCGCGGCGGGGCTCCGCAGCGCCCGCTCGGTCTCTTTTGACCGGATGCCGCGGATCGTTTCCGAAGCTCCGCCTTGACCCGAGGTCCGGCGTCGGAGCCATCATCGGGCGGGGCACCCGTGCGGTGCCCCGCCGAGGAGCAGAGGGACGGCGCCGCCGGAGAAGAGGAGTCCTTCCACGACGAAGTACCTGATCTCGTTCCCGAGTGAGGCCATGGTCCCCGAGGAGGATTTCGAGGCGGTGGTGGAGGCCTCGCACGCCGTCATCGAGGAGGCCAAGGCGGCGGGCGTGTACGTCTTCGGCGGCGGGATCGACGAGGCCTTCCCCGGCCGTGGGACATCAGGGACGAAGCATCCAGTAGAGCTCGGTGACCATGTCGGCAGGGTCGTCCCCCGGCCGCGGCTCGGTCACGTAGACCTCCCACATGCGGTCGCCGAGGGCGAGGCCCTGCTGCCCCGCCCACTCCGCCAGGTGCTGCCAGGATCGTCCGAGGTCGTCGTAGTTGCCGCGGTGCACGGACGTCGCCACGCGAGAAGCGGGAAGCCGGCCCGCCACCACTGCGCCCTTCGGGGAGACCTCCCCCTGCACCGGGAAACCCACCTCCAAGTGCACCGTCTCCGCCGGAACCCCGTGATAGACGGCCATCGGAGGACCCGTCGGCTCGAACGCCCCGTCGGACATCGCCTGTCCCAGTTCGCCGAAGGCGCGGTCGAAGAACTCCCGCAGCTCGCCCATGGCCACCGTTGCCGTCACCACCGCCGTGGGCTGCTCGTCCTGCTCGATCACTCTCGGGGTCTGGGACTCATGGTCGGTCGCATCCATGCCCGCATTATCCGCTGTCGGCCGGTCCCGCGCTTCTGTGACGGACAGCGGTCGGTTCGTGGAGAGGCGGCCGTACCGCGGGTCCGGCTCGCTCCGCCGGCGGCGCCGGGCCCGGGGACGAGGACAGGCCCTCACCGTGGGATGAGGGCCTGTGCCGTAGAGCTCGTGCTGGGTGATGGGTGTTAAATGCGGGGAGCCCCCGCACCGTGTGGTGCGGGGGCTCGACCCTTGTGTGGTGTGGTCCGGCGGTGTCCTACTCTCCCACACCCTTCCGGGTGCAGTACCATCGGCGCTGCGGGTCTTA